>PRCZ01000025.1 GCA_009903405.1 Candidatus Methanophaga sp. AG-394-G06 | reverse complement strand
CTACATTTATCTCTTTTCCCTCTAACGGCAAATTTTTCTTTCCTTTTTCCAGTGATAGCGAGTCCTCTTCCTGTATCTTAATATCCTGAAAATATGGTATAACACCTATTACCGGCTTACTGATTTTTTTCTCAAGGAACTCCAGTCCTGGCTTGAGTATGTCCAGGTCACCGCGGAACTTGTTTATCAGAATACCCTTTACCAACTCTCGCTCTTCTGCCTCAAGCAGTTCGAGTGTTCCCACAATCCAGGCAAAGACGCCGCCTTTGTCTATATCGCCTACAAGCAGCACGGGCGCATCTAAAAGTTTTGCGATGCGCATGTTTACAATATCGTTCGCACGGAGGTTTATTTCCGCTGGACTGCCCGCACCTTCTATCACTACGATCTCGTTTTCACGTTCGAGATGCTCAAAGCAGTCCTTTATGAGCGCCAATGCTTTTGGCTTGTAATCGTGATATTCCTTTGCCGTCATATTGCCTATTGGCTTGCCACGTATGATGACCTGAGCGCCGGTATCACTTGTTGGCTTCAACAAGATAGGGTTCATCTCCACTATCGGCTCTTTAGAAGCGGCGAACGCTTGAAACGCTTGCGCACGCCCTATTTCAAGACCATCTGTGGTAACATAAGAGTTAAGAGCCATGTTCTGCGATTTGAAGGGCGCAACCTTATAGCCATCCTGGGTAAATATGCGACAAAGCGCAGCTACAATTATACTTTTGCCCACGCCTGATCCCGTGCCCTGCACCATTATCTTTTTTGTTGCCATGTCTATGCACTACCGCTCCGATTTCGGTGGTAAAAAACCTTTTGTTAGAAAGAAAAGACTTATCAAAAGAAATATTTTTTCTTTTAGCACAGATTTTCTTTTGTAGACACCACTTTAAATACACCATTTCAAATATATCGTAATAGCTATTCATATTGATGCAAAATAAACAAGAGAGTAATAACATGTTATAGTAAAACAATGTTATAATACGTGGGTGGTTTTCTGATGGATGTGAAAAGTAAGGTGGGGTTGTATTGGGACAGAAGAAGCCAGACTTATGACCGAAATGTATATAAATATAAATCGCAAAATGCTGCTGAACACCTCTGGAAGTCCATACTAAAAACTGAGATCGGGACAGAAAAAAATCTCGATATTTTAGATGTCGGGACCGGTACAGGCTTTTTAGCGCTCCTCTTTGCGGAACTAGGGCATAAGGTAACAGGAATAGATATATCCAAATCTATGCTGGAAAAATCACGGTGTAACGCATACAAACAGAAGTTGGCTGTTAATTTCATGCATGGCGATGCGGAAAACTTGCCGTTTGATGATGACTCTTTCGACATCGTGATGAACCGGTATCTTCTCTGGACGTTACCTGATCCCAAAACAGCAGTCAATGAGTGGGGCCGCGTTGTAAAATCCGGTGGTAAACTCATACTTATTGATGGTCGGTGGCACGATCCTGCAATACATATGCGTTTACGCCGATTCCTTGCTAGTATAATCGTTCTTATAGCAGAAAACCGAAATCCACGCATGTTCACGAGCCATTACGCTACGATAAAAGATCAATTACCTTTTTTTAACGGAATTACGCCAAACGATGTAGTTGATCTATTTACTGAGGTGGGATTAAAGAAAATATCGGTGAATAATCTTGAAAAGCTCAGGGATTTTGAAACTAAAAACAGACCCTTGTCATATAAAATTGCAAACAGCCCCTATCTCTTTTTAGCGCTTGGAGAAAAATAAAGTTTATGGTGATTGTTTAGCAAACCACAAGATTACACAGATTTTCACGAGAAAACAATTATATGAATCGGGTTTTAATAAACTATTGGCCATCCCATCCATATTAACCCTAATTTCTTGTGTTAATCTTGTGGAATCTTGTGGTTTTTTACTTGACACCATTAGTGGTCAGAAACACAACGGTATTGTTGACAGGCGGTTTTGGTGCTATCCGGAGATATTCTACAAACGCTTTGGGCAGTTCATAACGTGAAAATGTGTCCAACAACCGTCTAAGCCCTTTCTCATAGAGGCGATAGGATACTTTTGTACCCGCCGGCAGCACCTCTGCCAGATGATCAAAGATTGCCTTTTTGGGTTCTGCTTGTGCCGCTACCATGATGAGTTCGAACTTCTCTTCCAATGGCAATGTGAAATGGTTCCCCGCGATTATTCTGATGTGATCAGAAAACTCCAGTTTCTGCAGCACCATTCTTGACAATTCTGCCCTGTCTGGTTCTTGCTCAATCCCGACCCCTCTTAGCCCATACCGACGACAAAGAAGTATAAGACTGATAGGCAGTGGTCCGCTACCGAGAAACAGAACCTGGTCTCCTGGCTTAAGCTGTGATCCTTGATATTCGGTCTTAGCCAGTTGGAGGTAATTGGGGATATAGGCAAAATTTTTGAGCGTTTTCCACGAATCCCCGCTCTTTATTATGGCTTTTGCATGTTCAACTTTGATTTTCACTATATACAGACTTCTGAAACTGGAAATAGCATCAAAAGCAGAATCAAATCCCGGATTATAGATGAACTCTTCTGCACGTTTATCACATATATCCTGTGCAATCAGATAGTCCAGTCGTTGAAAAACAGTGTTAAGATTATCCGATAGGTTCTGATAGCTTTCTTCAGCCTTTATGCTTCGGATTACAGAATAGAGCTCCATGATTTCTTCAGTTACCGATTCTGCTGCATAATAGCACATACTATTACTCAGGCACCCATTTTTATGAATCGCCGCCATGATATACTATATGGAGGGCCCCCTACTTAAATGTTCCGATTTTTGCGGGTCAATTTAAGATTAAAGCTCAATTGCTACCTAAAAAATCAGATAAAATCCAAATAGGTGGTATTAAATGTAACCTTTATTCGGTTCGTAACACGACCGCTATTTCGGGTGATGCAAAGATAGCTCAAAAGCGGTCCGCCATGACAAAAAGAGGTGATCTTATCGAAAAAAAAAACAGGTTGTTAGCTGTTCGGGAAAATGGTGTCGTAATTGCAAAATGCAGAGTGCAAATGTAAAACTGCAAAATATATGATAGAGATGGATAAGAGCTTTTTTTTACTTTAAGACACCCATCATTGCCTTTTATTGAACTTTGATTTTTTCATTTTTCATACAAACCGGTGTTTCTACACGACCTGACGTTTACTTTTAAAAAAAACATCATAAATATAAGTGGTGTTTTTTAAAGATGTTAATTAGTTTAGGGGGTAAGCGATGAAAAAAGAGCTGATGGACATACTCGCCTGTCCAATGTGCAAGGGCGATTTGGATTTAAGTATAGAAGAGGAGGATGAAAAGGGAGAGATACTAGTCGGAAGCTTATACTGTGGGAAATGCGACCAGCGGTACCCCATAGAGGATGGCATTCCAAACCTATTGCCGCCAGAGCTAAGGCAAAGTTCTGACTGAAGTTTGCTTGATTCCCTTTCATTTTATTTTATTTTATTGCCATCACTCGCTTAGGACAGGGAGATGAAAGATGGAACGGATACAGCAAAGGATATACCTGAGTAGAAAGAGTTTGAATTCAATAGAATTTGAGCATGATGTACTGAAGATTCCACTGAACGTAGGCGAGGAAACGAGTTTCGAGATTATTATCATCAATCATGGAAAGCCAACGCATGTGCATTTCTCGCTCGGTGAGCAGATGAAAGACAAGGTAATGATATTGCGGGATAAGGTGTATGTAATAGATAAGGAGAAGATAGCCGCGATTGTAAGACTGCCAAAGAGCTATGCGGGGGTGGTAGCGGAGTTGGATGTCGGCGAGATATTCGTAAGTGCAGGCTATGGAGCGGCGAAGAAGAGTTTCCCCGTAGCGATAATAGAGGCAAAAGAAGAGCGTAAAGAAGAGCATGAATTGGAAGTGGCGAAGCTAAAGGAAAAGAAGGTAACTAAAGTCTCATCAGAGGAGAAAGTCCTTCTTCAGCGATTGGGTGTGTCAGCATTTGCGGCGATATTATTCTTCATTTTCTTCGTTCTTGTCTTCTATTTCCCGCCAGCGACATTTATATGTGCTTTAATCGCCTCTTTGCTCTTCATATTTATCGTTATTTATAATTTCTAATCTTGTAGATATAATAAGTGCTAAACAAATATTTATTCTAAGAAATGAGCATGAAATTCATTGTGGTGACCGGGGGCGTGATGAGCGGACTTGGAAAAGGCATCACTCTGGCCTCCATTGGCCGGATACTGCGTGATCGGAACTATAAAATCGTGCCGATAAAGATCGACCCGTACATAAACATAGATGCCGGTACGATGAATCCCTTTCAGCATGGAGAAGTGTATGTCCTGGGTGATGGCACGGAGGTTGACCTTGATCTGGGTAATTACGAGCGGTTCACTGATGTTGAGCTGGAGCGAATGCATAATATTACCACGGGTGTCGTTTATTCCGCGGTCATAGAGCGAGAGCGGAAGGGAGAATATCTGGGTCAGACGGTGCAGATAATCCCGCATGTGACGAATGAGATAAAGGCACGAATAAGGGATGTTGCAGCTAATAGTGGCGCCGACATCTGCTTGGTGGAGGTAGGTGGTACGGTTGGTGACATAGAGAGCATGCCCTTCCTGGAAGCGATAAGGCAAATGCAGGGCGAGGAGAGCGAGACGGATTTCCTATTCATTCACGTTACTTTAGTTCCTTCTACTACTTTGGGCGAGCAAAAGACGAAGCCCACACAGCACTCTGTGAAGGCACTCCGAGAACTAGGGCTCCAACCTGATATGATTGTATGCCGATGTAAAAAGGCACTGAAGGTGGACGTGAAGAAGAAAATAGCAATGTTCTGTAATGTGAAGCCGGAAGCGGTGATTAGCGCACCTGATACAGAGGACGTATACGAAGTGCCGCTACTTCTGGAGAAGGAAGGTATTTACACTTATGTAATGCAAAAGCTGCAGTTAGAGCGGCAAAAGAAAGACATGGCCTGGCTGAAGATGGTAGAGCGGCAAAAGGCGCTCTCTACCGGAGATAATAAGGTATTAATAGCGATAGTGGGCAAATATGCCGAGTTAGAGGATTCATATTTGAGTATAAAAGAAGCGATAAAGCACGCAGCTACGGCGATAGGCTGTAAAGTGACGATGCGGTGGCTAGAAGCGGAAGATTTGGAAGTTAAAGGTGCGATAACCGTTTTTGATGATGTGCAGGGCATACTGGTTCCCGGTGGTTTCGGCATTCGTGGCGCCGAAGGTAAGATAAAGGCGATAGAATATGCAAGAGTAAATAAAATACCCTTTTTGGGATTGTGTTTCGGATTTCAGTTAGCAGTGATAGAGGCCGCGAGGAACATCGCAAAACTGAAGGATGCACATAGCGCTGAACTCTGTGATACACCTCATCCGGTAATAGACCTGCTGGAAGAGCAAAAAGGGGTGACTGATAAGGGTGGAACGATGATGCTGGGCGATTATGAAGTGTTTATACGAGGAGATACATTAGCGGAACGGGTATACGGCAAGAAGAAGATCGTGGAACGGCACAGGCACAGGTACGAGGTAAATCCTGAGTATGTGGGTATGATAGAGCAAGAAGGGCTGATATTTTCGGGTTCCGACAGAAGTGGCACGAGAATGGAGATATTGGAGAACCAGCAACATCCTTTTTTCTTCGCTACGCAGTTCCATCCGGAATTCAAGTCGAGGCCGAACAAGCCTTCGCCACCGTTTATCGCCTTTTTAGGGGCGTGTATGCGAAAGCGTTAGCACGTTTTATAAATCAAGAAAGCATAATATCCAACTAAAATTAAATATTGACACAGATTTTACGTATTCACCGGGCACTAAAGTTACCCATTAGGGTAACCTTTCGTAAAAAACCGAAAAGCTTTTATTCTCCAACCACTGACGGTAACTATGAAAGGTAACAATAAATAGCAGGGTATATGTAGCGAAGAGGAAGCGGTCACACCTTCTTCCTGCATTTTCAAAAAAAAAATATAGGGTGCGCTCACGGGGGATTGGAAGATAAAAAAATGACGGATAGTAAAATGAAAAAGGAGTTAGATAAAAGACCCTACCCTCTTTGGGTGATGCTGTTTGCAATACCTAAGCCCAGGTGTAAATTTTATAGATATTGCTCTTCATATCGCAAGGAGTCATATACATGTAGTAACGGTGGTGGGAACTACTGTGGTATATATCGGTATCTACAAAAGAATGGAAAAATAATACAAAACCACTAGATTATAGAAGATTAACGCAAGAAATAGGGAAATATCTTGCAGTGGTAAATACTTACTTACTATTAGTTTCATACTATAATCCATAGCAATGAGTGAAGACCAGCGTGAGGCGGAGGTGCAAGAGCGTGTAATAGAAGTCAGTGTTGAGGACGAGATGACGCACTCGTATATGGATTATGCGATGAGCGTGATAGTAGGAAGAGCGCTTCCGGACGCACGAGATGGGCTGAAGCCGGTGCATCGCCGTATATTGTACGGAATGCATGAGCTTGGCGTCACGCACAATAGACCGCATAAGAAATCAGCGCGGATAGTCGGAGATGTCCTGGGGAAATACCATCCTCATGGTGACGTTGCCGTCTATGATACAATGGTGCGAATGGCGCAAGATTTCTCTTATAGGTACCCCTTAGTAGATGGACAGGGTAATTTCGGCAGTGTAGATGGTGATGCCGCTGCCGCAATGCGTTATACTGAAGCAAGACTGTCAAAAATAGCGGAGGAGCTACTTGTTGACCTTGAAAAGGATACAGTTGAATGGAGTCCTAATTTTGATAACTCACTTAAGGAACCACAGATTTTACCCGCGAAACTACCTAACCTGTTGATAAATGGCTCTTCGGGTATCGCAGTAGGTATGGCGACAAATATGCCACCACACAACTTGGCAGAAGTGGTAGATGGTGTAATACGAGTAATAGAGGAGCCTGAAGTAAGTATAGAAGAGCTAATGCAGATAATAAAAGCGCCTGATTTCCCCACTGGCGGTATTATCACTGGCTACGAGGGCATAAAACGTGCGTATGAAACAGGCCGAGGGAGCATAAGGATAAGGGCGAAGGCTGAGATAGAAGTAAAGGGTAAAAAAGAGCAGATAGTCATAAATGAGATACCGTACCAGGTAAACAAAAGTAGACTGGTAGAAGAGATAGCGGAATTTGCAAAGAAGTACAAAGTAGATAGTATTAGTGGTCTGCGGGATGAATCGGACCGTAAAGGGATGCGGATTGTAATAGAATTGAAAGCAGGCGCAAATTCAGCCATCATTTTGAACCGGCTTTATAAACATACACAATTGGAAAATACGTTTGGAGTGATCAATCTCGCTCTGATAGATGGCGAACCACGAGTATTAACACTAAAGGAACTCATAGAGTGCTACATAAAGCACCGGAGAGAAGTAACGATTAGACGGCTGCAATATGAATTGGAACGTGCAGAGAAGAGGTTGCACATATTAAAAGGTTTGATTATTGCAATATCGAATATAGATGAGGTAATAAGGCTAATAAAAGCGGCAAGCGATACAAAAACGGCTAAATCCGCTCTGATTGCCCGGTTTGAGCTGAGTGAAGAGCAAGCGAAAGAGATATTAGATATGCGACTTTCGCGATTGAGTGCTTTAGAGCGTGACAAAATAGAAACCGAACGGGCAGAGCTTGAAACGAAAATAAACTGGTTAAAAGAGGTATTGGGATCCGAAGCACGGATATATGAGCTACTAAAAGAGGAACTGATAGAACAGAAGGATAAGTATGGCGATGCGAGAAGAACCAATATAGAAGAGATGGTGTCGTTAAGCGAGCGTGACTTTGTAGAAGAGAAGGAAGTAATCCTGTATCTCACGCAGCGCGATTATGTGAAGCGATTACCGGCAGATATATTTAAGCAGCAGATGAGAGGCGGAAAAGGAATTGCCGTGATAGAAAAGAAAGAAGATGATAAAATCGTTAATTTCATACGCGCGACCACAAGGGAACGTCTGATTTTTTTCACTGAATTTGGTAAAGCATACCAGGTGAAGACATATGAAATCCCGCCAAGTAGCAGACATTCCAAAGGGAAGCCTTTAGTGAACATTCCCGGGCTGGGTATGAGCACAGAGGAGCGGGAAAAGTTCGTAACTGCTGTTGCTATTCCTGAAGAGGTGGATAAGGGTATAGAAACTAATACTGATGGTGCATATCTGGTTTTCGCTACTAAACGAGGCGTGGTAAAAAGAAGTTCTCTTGCTAAGTTGAAGGCCATACGTAGTACAGGTGTCGTCGCCGTTAGGACCACAAAGGGCGATTCGTTAGCTGATGTTGTCTTGATTAAGCCATCGCCAGACTCACAGGATCGTGGGGCTGGACAGAATGGAATAATCTTAAGCTCGAAGAATGGGAAGGCTATTTTCTTCCATGAAGAGGAATTAAGAGAAATGGGTAGGTATGCCGCAGGAGTGAGAGGAATGAGGTTAGAAAAGGACGATGAGATAGCAAGTGTAGAAGCTCTTGATGTGGGCGTATCGAAAGAGAAGAGCAGGGCCGTTACGATAACAGAGAAAGGCTATGGTAAAAGAACGAAGTTGGATGCTTATAGAGAAACACACCGTGGTGGCAAGGGCGTGATCAGCATAAAAACAGGAGAAAGAAACGGGAAGGTAGTGTGTATAAAACAAGTAAAGAATACAGATGAGTTAATGGTTGCTACTTCTGACGGGATGGTGACGAAAATTTCTGTTCGCAGCATCTCCGTGCAGGGCAGAAATACGCAGGGTGTGCGAATAATGAATGTAAAGAAAGGCGAGCGGGTAGTTGCTGTCGATATATTATCCGCTACTGAGAGTACAGGCAAATAAACATTGAGAGGAGAAAAAGAAAATGAGAAGTGAATGTGCACTCATTGTGACATCAATCGTATTATGTGTGCTGATAGCGATGGTTAGTAGTGCCGCCGCTGTAGAATACGTCAGGGTTGATAGTGGCGTAGTGGGAAAGAATGCGTTATACGTGGTGGATAAAGAGGTGGCAAATACTCAGTTCTTTCCGTGTGACCGGTTGAAGGAGCCGTTTGTTATAAACACCGGACGTACTCAAAATTATGCTGCACCGTCTCATAGTGGCTCACTCGTACACACGATATCTGCTGACGTCCTTGGTAGGTCGCACATAGGCTTCGCAGCTAAAGATCCACATAAGCCTCGTCATACCATCGCCATCGGTAGGATGGAGACAGTTGGAAACTTCCAGATAGAGAAGACCTTTGAGATCCGGTCGGGCTGCAATCAGGGCTCATCTGGTATGTGGCTTGGCTGCCCATAGCTAATATTCCAAAATATTACAAATATACCTAGGGGAGTCGAAATTGCAGAAGCAGGAAAAATGGTATCAACTATCTGCCGAAGATGTTTTTGGAGCTTTAGAATCCAGCACTGCTGGGCTCAGCACAAATGAGGCAAAAGCAAAGCTTGAGATATATGGCTACAACGAGCTGAAGTTCAAGAAGCGAAGTTCCCTCATCCGATTTATTATGCAGTTCAACAATCCTCTAGTCTATGTCTTGCTCGTTGCCGCGCTCGTTACTGCCTTTCTGGATATGTGGATGGATGCTACGGTTATTCTCGCGGTGGTCTTAGCCAACACAGTAATAGGGTTCATACAAGAGGGCAAAGCGGAAGCTTCTGCAGAGGCGTTGAAGAGTATGATGACGCCTGAATGCACCGTGCTCCGGGATGGTGAGAGAAATGTAATAGCAGCACGTGAATTGGTTCCCGGAGATGTGGTTCTGTTGGATGAAGGCGACCGAGTGCCCGCGGATTTGCGGCTCTTCTACGCAAAGAACGTGAGCGCAGATGAAGCGGCACTTACCGGCGAGTCCGTACCGGTACGAAAGAATGTTGATCCGATACCGAAACCCGACTTGACACCCGCGGATCAGCGTTGTATTGCTTTCAGTGGCACGTTTATTACTCGTGGCTCTAGTAAGGGCGTGGTAGTGGGGACTGGAGAGCATACTGAGATAGGCCGAATTGCAGTACTTATGAAAGAGACACGAAAAATTACTACGCCTCTGATGCGGAAGATGGGCGACTTCACCAGATTCATTATTATCGCTATCCTCGTAATTGCTGTTCTTAATTTCATAATGGCCGTATTATTTGGATTCTCGCCTACGTATGCGTTCCTTGCCTCGGTATCCTTAGCAGTTGCGGCAATACCAGAGGGTCTGCCCGCTATATTGACAATAACATTAGCCTTTGGCGTGACAAAGATGGCGGAGAGAAATGCACTTATAAAGAGACTGCCAGCGGCCGAAACGCTCGGCTGTACAACCGTTATATGCTCAGATAAAACTGGTACGCTCACTAAAAACCAAATGACTGTTTCCTGGATTCATTCCGGTGGAGGGGATTATAATGTGAGTGGCGTTGGATACAACCCAGTCGGGGAGTTTATCCTTGATGATAAGACAATTAACCCTGCGCAAGGGAGTAAAGGACTGGTTGAAACATTGAAAGCGGGCTACATGTGTAACAATGCGACACTAGTGGAGGATACGGAGCAGTACGGTATAGTAGGAGACCCAACAGAAGGTGCTTTGGTAGTCTCAGCACGCAAAGCGGGTATTTCAACGGATCGTAGCAAATTGGATGAGATACCTTTTGCAGCCGAGCAGCAGTATATGGCCACAATGCACGAAGGGGAATCAGAAAATGTAATCTACGTAAAAGGCTCCCCGGAGCGTATTTTAATGATGTGTCAAAACCAGTTGTGCGATGGTAACGTTGAGCCTCTACTGACTGACGAGCTCGAAAATAAAGTGGATGAGATGGCGGGTGACGCTTTGAGAGTGCTTGGTATGGCATATAAGCGCGTTGCAAAAGATAAAAAGTCGCTTAATCAGGAGGATCTTGAAGGGCTAACTTTCCTCGGACTGCAGGGGATGATAGACCCGCCAAGAGCGGAAGTAATTGAGGCGGTCCAGAAATGTAAGCATGCGGGAATCAGGGTTGTGATGATTACCGGTGACCATGCGCAGACAGCGAAAGCAATCGCACAAAGGTTAGGAATCGGAGAAGGCGAGGATACTGTGTTGACCGGTGAAGAACTGTCGAGAATGAGTGATGAGCAACTATATGAAGTTGTGGATACTGTCTCGGTATATGCACGAGTTGCCCCGGAACATAAGTTTCGGATAACCAAACAGATACAGAAGAGAGGGGATGTCACTGCTGTTACAGGCGATGGCGTAAATGATGCACCTGCGCTAAAAGCTGCGGACATAGGGATAGCGATGGGAATAACAGGAACTGAAGTGAGCAAGGAAGCGGCGGATATGATCCTAACGGATGATAACTTCGCCAGTATCGTGTCCGCGGTGGAAGAGGGCAGACATGTCTTCGAGAATATCCGGAAAGTCATCTTATACACGCTGCCCACAAATGGTGGGCAAACTCTGTTGGTATTGGGTGCCATCCTGCTTGCACCGTTTATAACACTCTTCGGGGTGCGTCTACCAGTTGCGCCAGTGCAAATCCTATGGATAAATTTGATCGATGCCGTTGCACTCGCACTTCCAATCATCCGGGAACCGAAGGAAAAAGGGCTACTCGAAAGAGCGCCGCGAGATCCTAAAGAGCGGATAACTGATAGCCCCTTCTTCAAGAAGGTTGGGATAGTATCACTGGCAATGGCACTTGCAGGATTCGTGATATATTACTACTACGGTATGCCCGCCTGCACCGATTCAGGAGTAAACGAGCTACTGCTGACACAAGCTCAAACCGCGGCATTCACTACGGTAATGCTTGTTCATATCTGTTATCTCTTTACCGCGCGGTCAATAACAAAGTCGGCATTTACGTTCAGTCCATTTTCAAATAAATGGGTGCTCATCGGTATTGCTGTTGCTATCGGATTGCAGCTTACAATAATCTATGCACTTCCTGCTATAGGTGTTAATCCGTTTAGAACCGCGCCATTACCAGCAGAGTGGTGGATACCGATGATTTTAGTTGCACTGCCGATATTCTTTGTAATAGAGTTCGAGAAGTTCCTGACAAGGCGGTTTGGGAATGAGGACGTTCAAGAAAATAAATTATAGACACAGATTAACGCAGATTGACACAGATGATAAAGAACAACAGAAGCAGTCCAACAATTCAAAAACGGGCGAAAAAGAAAGGCGTGTGTTGTGCTAAATCTAAATTGCTAAACATCCTCTTACCTCATAGACCGCCGTCAAACAAACGTCCTTGTGATATGGACTAACGGTTTAACAACACCCGCCCGTTTGAACCGCCGAACCGTTTATCTGCCAGTTTACATTTACTAGCTGATTGTGATGTTGAAAGTCCTCGAATTGCACATGGTATCATAGACCGGCGAAGACGACACGCAGTCAGTAATTCTTGGTGGGTTCTTTGTAGTTTCTTCTATATATACGGGCGTGTCAGTAATGTTCAGCGCTAAAATCCCATTAGATGTGTATTTTAACTCTTTGGTGCCAAAGACATCGGTTAGCTTTACTGCTTCAAATCCGACCTCAATTGAAGTTTGGTTTGGTGGATTTTCCTCACCATGAAATATGTCCCGTTTCTCCCAGATAGCGAAATTATAGCTCCCATCGAGCTTGTTTATTTTATAAAAGAACAAGTCAGGATTTCCTGCTGCTATCCGTTCAACGGTTTTAATATTGTCCAGTTTCTCCTGCATTCGTTGGTAACATCCATAAGAGGTATTTCTTTTTGCCGGGTCCGTTTCGGGACTACACTCATTGCATATGATGCCCGGGTATCTAAGCAGCGCTAATTTGTTGAAAACTAAGCTACCATAGACGTCTATGTCCCCATCAGCGCAAAAATTCAGCTTCTTTGCCCTTAGATCCCATCGCCAGTGCTTGGTGATGTTCTGTTCCAGCAACATCAAAGTCCTCTGGGTAATATCACGACAGAGCATCCGCTCCACTTTCTCTTCCCTGAGTACACTTGTCGGATTACGAGGATCATGAGGCAAGAATATGGCGATTTCTTCCGGAAGCAAGCCCTGACGGTCCATGTCGTACAGACAATCATAAAGTTGCGTCTTTTCCGTGTATCCGTGGCTGCCACACCATGACAATACCGTACCGTAGTTCTCCTTGAACTCCATGCTTGTAGGCCCGCCACCTTCTGTGGTTATCACTGGTTTTCGATAGCCATTGTTCTCCATCTCCCGAATAAACCAGCCTAGACGTTGGGGTATGGTGTAGACATCATGGTAGAACCGGATGTCCAACAGATCATAATATCCACTGGCATTTGCAATGACATAGCGAAAAAAGGTAGCGTTATTGGGTACTATATTACCATATGCATCTATATTCGCTGTTAGTGCGCCATTTGCAGAGACACCAACAACCTTTGCATCAGTATCTGCACTTTTTACCGATTCATAGAAATATCGCTGTAAATCTACATAAGCTTCAGGTTTGTCACCCGGGAAATGCCTTGCTGATGCCGGCTCCGTATCCCTTTGCCAGTATCTAATTTCAGCATCAATATTGTTGGCAGTCAGGTAGTTATTTGCATGAGTGACAAGATTATAGATAAAAGCCCGGTATGCATGTTCGCATGTTGCATCGTCTTTTAAGGGACAGCCTTTACTTTGGCTATTATTTTCACAGGTCTGATTAGTCGCCCAGTATGATGCCGTGAATACGTTAATTAATACCGTGTCTCCGTCCTGTAATTGTGCAAGAAAGTTATCCAATTTTGTTGTATTGAATACATACTTTGTGTGATTCTGTGGATATTGTTCTATATCCCACCATCGCAATTTTATTAAAGAAACGTCAGCGCTAATGTCTCTTATATATAGCATGAATAGCTCATCGTTAAAGTCATCGCCAAAAGCAATACCTAGCTCAATCTTGCAATCATCCGGACAACTCTCTACGGTTTCTCCTTCCTCGCAGATTCCGTTGCCGTAGACTGCACCAACTGTCTCAAGAAGCACAACACCACTTACTGGCGGAAGGGTTAGCACATCATTCGCGGATTCATAGGTGAGGTAACCGCCACATGTTCCATCTTCCTGAAGCACGCCCCCACCCACTGGAATTAGCTTATTGTATTTCCTGTCCAAACTATACGTGTAAGATTCCGTATCGCTTGGATTCACCAACACCATACCTTTTTCAAACTTCCTTTCATATATGCCCTCGTCATTAACCCTATAACGGTCCAATGGAACGCCTAAATCTAGCTCATACTCGGGATAGTAATAAATTGATTCTAATTGATCATAGTCTAAGTCAATCATATTTAGGAATACATTTTGATTGCTGACCAAGAGATAACTTGTTAGGATAAACAACCGGCTTTGTACATCTGCAGCAAGGTTCTTCTTCTTTGATACTAATAGATTTAGCTTATCCCCCTTGTTCCTTTCAACTAACTCAATCGCTTCTCGCCATCTCTCTTCACCCGCATAGCAATCATCAGAGGCCTTGAATGCAAAAGTTTCCCACACACCACCATCTGTTAGTTTAAGACTATGTTCCACACCATTGTCTGAATGCAGCCCATTAAATACAACTAGCTTGTCGGGGAAATAGGATTTGATGAATTCCAGAGCTGCATATCTGCCGTCTCTCCAGCCATCGTCAGAATAACCATCTGGCATTAGTCCATATACCGCACCAGGCCATAATTTATGGCTGGCAGAATCTATAAACAAACCATCATAGCCAAGATTATATACCTGCTCAGAAGCAGTCACCGCGTAGTAATTTATCCAGTGGTTTAAAGCATCCGGGTCGTCAGAATCAACCAAATCATCACCATCCATCAGCCATGAATTCCAGATTGTGAGGATTCTGTTATTGGGGTGTGCGTTTTCTGCAGTACTGTTGTGGCAGAACATATTCTCATTCCCATCTATATGCGTCCAATTAAACTGATTGAACTGAGTCCACGTACCCTGTATTGAACGATACAGAAACAACTTGGGGCCTTGTATCTTCTCTCGTAATTCCGCATTTAGTATGGACGTCATTACGGAATCATAATGGCCATTAACAAAGTCTATTTGAGCATCTGTTTTTACCGGAATTCTTGTTGCGAGGTATACATTCGCAAATTCTTCGCAATCCTCTGGGCAGATAGATCTGTTCTCGCCTGGCTCGCCGATACCGTTACTGCAGACGCCGTTGCCGCAGTTCAAGTGATGTTTCTTGAAGAATTCCCACATGGCATCGTTGGCTATAATATCATTGTTTAACGCCCCCACTGCTTCCTTCCATAACCTGCACACATAACCATTGGGGCGTGTTTTACATGCTTCTGCGTTATATTCCGTACTACCCGGCCAGGTATGTCCCATACCAGCTATGGTACATATTGTTACTTCTGCATTGTTCTGGCATTCTTGATATGAGATGCAGGTAGCATTTCCTGTTTGTAACGTGATTTTTGTCCGATTTGAGCATCCATTGAGTTTTCGCCACTTATCCACAGATGCTGGAACGGGAATGCAGTCCCACGAGCGTGGTACAGCCGGGATCCCAAGCGCATTGAGAAATTCTGCCATGCACGTGCCACACTGTCCACCGTCATAAAAACAGCACGGGTCCTCAAGACCGTGGAAATGCATTACTGGTACAGGCCTTGAAGGCGTACAATTGTCAAAAGTGCCAATGGAACCGCATGGCGCAATTGCTGCTATCTTGTCCGCTAACTCACAGGCTAATCGGTAACACATTTGCGCGCCGTTGGACATTCCGGTAGCGTAAATACTGTTTTCATCAATATTAAAATTAGTCTCCAGTTCCTCGAGCATAGATTCTATGAACCCTACATCATCAACGTTATTATCCATTGCTGGCGGACAGCATCTGCCCGCATTCCACGTGCCAAATACTTCCCCCTTTACTAGTGGACCGGTTCCTTCTGGATATACAACAATAAAGCCCTCAATATCTGATTTCTCATTCAACCGGAAAGAATCAACACAGTTTTCTGCGTTTCCGCCACCACCATGAAAAGCTATAATAGCCGGACTTGAGTTATTAAAGTCATAACCGGGTGGAACGTGTACATTATATTGTCTCGTTAACTCATCATGCAGAATATAAAAATCATAATCGCCAGGGCCTAAAACTCTTTTTGCCGTAGTAGACTCATTGGCCATATAATCCGGCGACAGCTTTAGTTTCTTAGATGTTATGACAAAGGTAGCGATATCAACAATTTCTGCTCTTCCTACCATACCTAACCCCTGTGACTTCGCGATTTCTAATGCGGATTGTAATTCAGACGCTGAAAGAGTGTTAACCTGGACGGTTGCAGCACCTAACTCCTTAGCACCTGAGAATTCAGTGGTGGGTACCCCTGCAAAACCGACGATTCTATTCGTCCTGGCTGTGCCGGGGTTGGCGTAACAGTTAACAATGCAAATGGCAGTTATAAATAGGACTGCTAATACAAAAGCTCGTTTTTTATTCTTCATATATGTGCCACCAATAGGATGAACTTATGTACTGATAAAAAAGGTTCATGCCAGTAAAAAGATTTTGACCGACAAAGTTTATATATAACAGATATGTGACACAACATATATGTTGTCCAACAAAGCTGTTAGGTGATAAAGATGTTGCAAGCAGGTGGCCCCGCGATGGGGAAGGACTTTTTCGACCGGGAAGAAGAAATTAAAGAGGCTATGGGATCGTTAGAAAAGGACAACATCCTACTGATTTCGCCTAGAAGGCATGGTAAGACATCGTTAATGAGAGAAGTCGTGAGAAGACTAAGGAACAAATAACATGGGAAAATTGCTTGTAAAAATTTGATTAATTAAAAAGAGGTGTCAGTATGAATGATAATTTCTGGGAAGATTTTTGGGATGAACTAAAAAAGTTATATGAAAATGAAGATGGGAATACCAAAGATTATGAATGGGAACAACCTATATTGGTTAAAGTATTAGAGAAAATAAATGAGGAATTAAAAGATACATATGACTTTATTAAGCCTATAGGAAGAGGGGGTGCAGGTATAGTTATTCGCCTCAAAGATAAAAGATTGAATTTTGATAGGGCACTTAAAATTCCGCGTCCCAAGAAAGAAATCAAGGAGTTAATAGATTCTTTCAGAAGTGAAATAAAATACTTGAATAAAGTTAGACATGAGAATATAATAGGTATCCACACTTTAGGTGCAGTAAAGGTACCGGACGTTACTTCCTCATACCCTTATTTTGTTATGGATTATATTGAAGGAGTTAAAGATATATAAAAAAAAAATTCAGATCTTTTAAGCAGTGCTACGACCAAAGAGGTTAAAAAAATAATGGAATGCCTTATAGATAAATTCTATAAGATTGGAGTGGCTGTTAAATTTCTAC
Source organism: Candidatus Methanophaga sp. AG-394-G06 (assembly GCA_009903405.1). Taxonomy (GTDB): domain Archaea; phylum Halobacteriota; class Syntropharchaeia; order Alkanophagales; family Methanospirareceae; genus Methanophaga. The sequence continues at coordinate 918 of PRCZ01000025.1, read as the reverse complement.
ATGATAAGCATCAAATAATCCATTTTGATATAAAACCTAGTAATATTCTGATTGATGAAAATGATAAACCTATTTTAACTGATTTAGGCTTCGCAAGAAAAAAATCTGATGAAAAAACTCCACAGGCAGTTGGATTTACATATTTCTATGCGCATCCCGATTTAAAGAGTGAATACTTCCGTATGTCAAGCAAGAACAGGGTAAGAAAAAAGATGACTCCAAAAGATTTTAGGTATGTCTGGGATATCTATGCCTTTGGAAAGTCCTTATTAGAGATTCTTTCTTTGATACATCAAAGATTTCCTGACGTAGTTGTCTATGATTACTCTTTTGAGAATTTTGATTTACTTCTTTTTAAAGAATCCCATAAGAAGTAGTACCCATATCTTCGATTTTGACCTATTTTTAGGGGTTTTTCTCACATTAACTGCACAATTTTCCATTTTTTCGATTTTTGTTGATAGCTACCGCTATCCTATACGACACCCTGCTTTTTGAGCGTACATAATTGATATATGTTAAATCCAAAAGCAGTAAAAATCATTTTGACGCTCACCCTTCGTACCGTGGTAACCATTACGTGTGATGCATTGAAAACCCTACTGATAACCGCATATTGCCTCTCTCCGGGAGATCTCTTTTTGGTAATTCTGATATTCCGCAACTTATCCATGATGCTCAAGGGATGATCCCGAGCACTTCGTTTCAGCGTCGCGGAGTACCCGTTGGGATTAGTTCCGTAATATCCTTTGTCACGGTACACGACCTCGCCTTCCTTGGATAAGTCAACCTGGCTATCGTGAACCGATGCAGTGGTCGTCTTGAGATCCCTTATGAGCCCATAGTCCATGTCCAGTTTACTGTGGAGCTTGTAGCCAAAAAAGGATTTACTGCCTTTCTTAGCCCATGTGCCATCCT
>PRCZ01000024.1 GCA_009903405.1 Candidatus Methanophaga sp. AG-394-G06 | reverse complement strand
CATTTACAAAATAGTCGTTATTCAAGGATTTACCTAACTCTTCCTCCAAGCTCTTCTTGATTGATATAAATCGCTTCTCCGTCTCTTCCGATATTTTGTCAATACCAAAATATTGAGGCTCTATGGTGCCAGAATTGTGTCAAAGGAAGAGGTGGCGAGCGAGCAAAGATACGTGAAGAAGCCGAGATATGGGTGTGCATCGGAAAACGTCTTCATACAGAAGGGCAAAGATATATACCCCACGCCAGACCATATTATAACGGAATTTATAAATGGTGAGGATATAAGCAGCAGTGTAATAATCGGTAAATCTTCTGTGCTGCCTCTAACGATAAACAAGCAATTTATAAGAGTTGATGGCGAAAGACTACGATATGGTGGCGGATTAGTGCCTTACTCAATAGAGCAAGAAGCGGAGAGCGAGATAATGCGCATGAGTGAGCGGGTTGTAACCCTGCTTCACTGCGAGGGCTATGTGGGAATAGACTTCATATTGGGTGATGATGGGAGTGCCCATGTGGTAGAGGTAAATCCTAGACCTACAACATCCATTGTAGGTATAGCGAAAGTATTAAATTATAACGTGGCCGATTTGATTTTAAGAGCGAAATTTGGATCTTTACCTATGCCCAATGAAGTTAAAACAGAAGGATCGTTTATCTTTGAACTCTCTTAGAGTCATTATCATTAATCAAAGAAACTTTAAAAACTAATGCTTTTTAGGTAGGGTGAAAAGATGCATAAAAAACGAATGATTGCAAGTATAGCGAAAGATGTCCTGGATCTTATCATGGGAGTAAGCAAATATAATCATCCGAAAGAGTTTATCGGGCTGTTGTGCGCTGAGGATGACCTCATAACCGACGTTTTATTCCTTCCCGGCACTATTTCATCCGATGAGAATGCAATTATACGATTGGATATGCTACCAATGGGTCTTAGCTACATAGGGTCTGTTCATAGTCATCCGCACCTGACAGTTATGAAACCGTCAGAACAAGATCTTTTTATGTTTTCTAAGACAGGAGACTGTCATATTATCTCTTTTTACCCATACGAAGAGCACTGTTGGAGATGTTATAATTCGAGGGGGGAGGGGAGAGAACTAGAAATAGTGGAGCGAGATACAAACGAGTTAGAAGTGGGCGAAGAATGGTACGAGTTTTAGCAACAGGGACATTTGAACTACTCCATCCAGGGCATTTACTCTATTTGGAGGAAGCGAAGCAGTTAGGAGATGAGCTTTTTGTAATCGTTGGAAGAGATGTAAACGTGAGAAAGCGAAAAAGAATGCCGATTATATCTGAGGAACAGCGGTTGAAGATGGTATCGGCTTTAAAGGTGGTAGATAAAGCGATGTTGGGTAGCGAAGAAGATATGTATGAACCTTTATATAGTATAAAACCGGACATAATAGCAATAGGATATGACCAGGGTTTTGATGAAGAGTCGCTGGAAAGGGGGCTTAGGGAAAGGGGATTCAACTCGAAAGTTATTCGCATAAAAGCGCATGATTCTAATGCCTTCTGTAAGGTTGAAGCGATAATAAAGCATATATCAAAATTGGTAGAGGTAGAAAAATGGAAGAAGAACGTGGATTGACTCGAATAGGGGTATCACTGCCATCCAATCTGTTGAATAAGTTTGACAAGATAATTAGAGGGCGAGGATATTCCTCGAGGTCTGAAGGGATAAGAGATTCTATTAGGGCATATATAATAGAATATGAGTGGATGGAGCGCGAATCCGGAGAAGAGATAGGGACCATAACCTATATCTACGACCATAGTCAAAGAGGCTTGGGTGATGAACTAACGAAGGTGCAGCATCGTTACTTGGGTATGATAAGAACGTCGACTCACATCCATTTGGACGAAGAGAATTGCTTTGAAATCGTAGTGATGAAGGGGGATGCGAAGAAGATAAAGACGTTAGCGGAAGATATAATGAGTCTTCGTGGGGTAAAGCATGTAAAGTTGACGACAACACATGGGGGAATATAAGTAATGGATATAATGGATCAGGTAAAGAAGGGAACAACTACCATCGGCTTGATATGTGGTGACAGTGTAGTATTGGCGAGTGAGAAGCGTGCGACAATGGGCTCTTTTATTGCTTCCAAAACAGCAAAGAAGATATATCTGGTGGACGACCGTATAGCTATGACAACAGCGGGGATAGTGGGCGATGCGCAGGCACTGGTTAGGATAATGACGGTGGAATTGCAGCTTTATAAGATAAGGAGAAATGAACCTATGACCGTAAAAGGAATCTCAACGCTATTATCCAATGTGATGAATGGGCAGAGGTACTATCCATATATTGTACAACTCCTTATAGGCGGTATAGATAGAGACGGAGCGCACTTATATACAATAGATCCGTTTGGTGGTAATACGGAGGAGAGTGAAATTGCAGCTACTGGCTCAGGTTCTCCTATTGCATACGGTGTGCTTGAAAATAAATATACGAAGGATATCTCGTTGGAGAAAGGGACAGCGCTTGCGATACAGGCATTGTACTCCGCGATAAAGAGAGATAGCGCCTCGGGTGAGGCGATAGAAGTGGTGACAATAACAAAGGATAGGTATGAGTCGTTAGGCGAAGAAAAGATAAAGGAATTAAGGACGTCTTCGTAATCAAAGTTTTGTTCTTGAAGCTTTTATTATTTTATTAGGTCAAGACGCTATATGAGCTAAAGGTAGAGTATCATTCTAAGCTACGGAATTAAGATAGAGATAGGGATAGGGATAGCAATGTCAGCAGAAGGAAAGCTTTTAGAATTAAAGAAACGAATAAAAGAGATATTACAGGATGACGTGAGTATTTCCGGAGTGGAATTTGAGGGACCGGAACTCGTCATATACACAGAGGACACGCTGAAATTCGTTGATGATGGCGCCATGGTTAGGACATTGGCGAAGGAACTGAAGAAGCGGATTTCCGTTAGACCAAGTAGCAACATATTAATGGAGCCGGAGAAGGCATCTAAGGTTATTTACGATATTATACCGGAGGAAGGTGGTATAAAGGATATTTATTTCGATATGGACAAGGCAGAGGTGATAATAGAAGCAGAAAAGCCCGGGTTGGTGATAGGCACTCATGGGGCAACACTTAGAGAAGTCGCAAAGGTGATTGGATGGCGCCCTAATGTTATCAGAGCACCACCTATACAATCTTCAGTAATAAAAAATATACGGCGGTATTTAAGGGAAGAGAGCGATTTCCGAAAGAGCTTTTTGAAAAAAGTGGGGCGCAGGATATACAGTGAGAAGCTAATAGAGGACGAATGGCTACGAATAACAGCACTGGGCGGATGCCGAGAAGTAGGGCGGAATGCATTTGTGCTTTCTACGCCCGAAACGCGGATATTAATAGATTGCGGGGTGAGTGTGGGCTCAGAGGGGATGCCATACCTCTATGTTCCCGAAGTGACACCAATAAGTAATATAGATGCGGTAGTGATAACGCATGCACATCTGGACCATACAGGTTTAGTGCCCCTTTTGTATTTATATGGCTATGACGGTCCCATATACATAACACAGCCAACGAGAGACCTTATGGCACTTTTGCTGCTTGATTACTTAGAGGTATCAGCACGAGAAGGAAAGAAGATACCCTATAAATCAGCCTTAATACGAGATGCAATAAGACATACAATTCCATTGAAGTATGGGGATGTAACAGACATAGCACCTGATGTAAAACTCACACTTTACAACGCGGGACATATATTAGGCTCTTCGATCGCGTATTTCCACGTCGGTAACGGCCTTTATAACGTTGCATTTACCGGAGACATGAAGTATGAGCGGACTTTTCTTTTCGATCCTGCGTTTAATGGTTTCACTCGGCTTGAAGCACTGGTAATGGAGTCCACATACGGTGGGATGCACGATTTCCAGCCGTCGAGGCGTGAAGCGGAAAAGAATTTGAAGGAAGAGATAGGGCGAACGTTAAAACAGGGCGGGAAAGTGATAATACCTGCTTTTGCTGTTGGTCGTTCGCAGGAGGTAATGATAGCCCTGGAAGGTATGCAGTTAGAGGTGCCGGTCTATTTAGACGGTATGATCTGGGAAGCGACTGCGATCCATTCTGCGTATCCGGAGTATCTCAACAAGAATCTAAAAAATTCTATATATCAGGGTGAGAATCCGTTCTTATCCGATATTTTTGTACAAGTGGACGATGCAGAGAAAAGGAGGGAGATAATAGATGGGGCTGAGTCGTCCATCATACTTTCTACCTCTGGTATGCTAAACGGCGGTCCCGTGCTTGAGTACCTGAAAGGGCTTGCGGGTGATGAACGGAATACGCTTATCTTTGTCGGATACCAGGCAGAAGGTACGCTTGGAAGAAGGATACAGAAAGGGTGGGATGAGATACAGCTTTCAGCCGATGGTAAGATGGTGAATATAAAGATGCGGATGGGAACAGCGACGATAGATGGCTTTTCCGGGCATTCGGATCGCAATCAACTGATGGAATACGTGAAGCGGATACGACCACTACCATCTAAGGTGATGTGCATGCATGGCGAGAGTAACAAATGTATTGCATTAGCAAGTGGAATACACAAGAAACTTAATATTGAGACGTCCGCGCCAATGAATTTAGAGACTTTGAGATTGGTGTAATAAGCTTTGTATTATAAATTATTAAGAAAGAAAGAATGTAAATAAAGGGGGAAAGAGCGGAAGATGACAAGTATGGGGGAACGGATGGAAAGGATGGGCATAGGGAAGCGGATAAGAACAGAGAGGATCGTGGATCGTAACAGTGGGCGAAGTGTTATTGTTCCTATGGATCATGGCGTGTCATCGGGTCCTATATACGGATTGACGGACATGAGGGTCGCGGTAAATGCAATAGCAGACGGAGGTGCAAATGCAGTCCTCGTGCATAAGGGTATTGTTATAGCAGGCCATCGCGGGTATGGTAAGGATATAGGACTGATAATACACCTATCTGCGAGCACTTCGTTAGCTCCTGACCCATTAAACAAAGTTATAGTCGCTACGGTAGAAGAAGCGATGAGATTAGGTGCGGATGCAGTGTCAATGCACGTGAATGTGGGTGCGGCGAGCGAAGCGGAGATGCTTGAGGATCTTGGCGAGACGGCAATGGTATGTGAGGAATGGGGCATGCCGCTTTTGGCGATGATGTATCCAAGGGGCGAGAAAGTGGAAAGTGAGCATGCAGTGGAAATGGTAAAGCATGTGGCTCGTGTGGGTGCGGAACTGGGCGCGGACGTCATAAAAACAAATTATACCGGCGATCCCGACACCTTCAAGGATGTAATACGTAGTTGTCCGGTGCCGGTGATAATAGCCGGTGGGCCAAAGGCGAATACCGATGCAGAAGTACTGAAGATGGTAGAAGATGCAGTTGCCGCTGGTGCTGCTGGCGTTTCAATAGGTAGAAATGTGTTTCAGCATCCGAATCCGACAGATATGACAAGAGCAATATGTAAAGTAGTGCATGAGGGCATCTCTGCAAAAGAGGCAATGGAGATGCTGAAATGATATGAACGGAAAGAGAAGAGAGATCTGGATAAAAGCAGATGTAGGGACGTGGGCGGAAAAGAAGTCGCGGATTACAACAGGCTTAGAATCCGGTGTGGATGGCGTGCTTGTGGTAGAAGCGGACGTAGCGAAGGTGACGGAATTGGGCCATCTAAAAATAGCTGCCTTTGCATCTGACTCGGAGACTGAGTCAGAGTCGGAGTTGGGAATAGGAGAAGCGGATATAGTTGTTTACGGTGCGGGAAGTGAAGGCGATGGCACAACGCAGATTCCATCGGAGATAGCAGACTCGGACGTTTTAAATGCGTTGAAGAGCACTTTTGGTACTAAACTCAACGCAGGGTATGTGGAGCTAAGAGGGAAGAAGTATGAGCAATTTGCAGTGGATATTGCAGATTACTGTAATTATGTGATTGTTATAGGAAAGGATTGGAAGATAATACCGCTGGAGAATATAATAGCGGAATTGCAGCACAAGGACGCGAAGGTAATTGCGGGCGTGCAGACTGCAGAAGAGGCGATGACGGCATTTGAAACGCTGGAATACGGTGCTGATGGTGTGCTTCTCGATACAGACGACATAACAGAGATAAAAAGAACGGTCGAGATGAGAGACGCAAGTGAAATGGGTAAAATGCCGCTTTCTAGCGCGAGGATAACAAAGGTTGAAGAACGAGAAATGGGTGATCGAGTATGTGTGGATACCTGCTCATTGATGACTTTAGGCGAGGGGATGCTGGTGGGTTCTCAGTCGTTCGCGTTGTTCCTCGTGCATTCGGAATCTGAAGAGAGCCCTTATGTGGCTGCGAGACCGTTTCGTGTGAATGCAGGTCCGGTGTATGCCTATGTGCTGGTAGGTGAGAAGACAAGGTATCTGTCGGAATTAACGTCTGGAGACGACGTCTTAATTGTGAATGCCGAAGGCGGTACGAGAAAAGCTATTGTTGGCAGGGTGAAGATAGAGAAGCGACCACTTATGCTCGTGGAGGCGGAAGTGGAAGGTGAAGAGAAGAGGAAGTGCAGTATTATTCTCCAGAATGCAGAGACGATAAAGTTAATGGGCAAAACTAAGCCGATTTCCGTGGTCGATTTGAAGGAAGGAGATGAGGTTTTGGTTCATGTAACGGAAACGGCGAGGCATTTCGGGATTGCTGTTGAAGAGATGGTGATAGAGAAGTGAGCTAGCTTGAGAAAAGCGAGGTCGTGAAAGTAATTTTATTAGGGATATAGGGAAGATAAAAAGTCCACTAGATAGTTTGAAAGTGGGAGAGATGAATAAATGAAAAAGGGATTTAATCAAATATACCAGTTTAAAATAACCTTGGAAGGTGTCAGGCCATCGATCTGGCGGCGGATACAGGTGCCAGAAACCTACTCATTTCGGGATCTACATATCGCCATTCAGGATGTGATGGGCTGGGGAGACTATCATTTATATGAGTTCCATGTTGACGATGTTTCTATTGATTATCCAATATGCATCACCGGAAAAAGAGCATGCCCTCCTGACGACTGCGGAGGGGTCAGGGGGTATGAAAATTTTTTAGAAATTATAGAAGATCCCAATCACTCAGAGCACGAAGAAATGTTGGAATGGATTGGAGGAGAATTTGATCCAGAATATTTTGATGTGAAGGAAATTCATTTTAGGGGTCTCATGACTCGTAACAAACGCAGCAAGCAGGTTATTGCGTGAACAGAATCATATAAACCTAAAAATATTATGAACATATCGAAAGCATAAATAGCTTTGTCACGAAGATGAAGGAGTAGATGGATATCCTAGAAGCCATTTGTCTTTCATACTAAGCCTCTTGAAAGGAATTACTGAGTAGTTTGCACGATTGATTCTTTCTGCATGCTGACTTCATCTGACGATTGATTCTTCGAGCGGTTTTATAAATTTTATCCCTAAATGGGTGACCAATAGTTCTGGAAGCATACTAAAAGCCATCAAATATTACACGTTGCTAAGTATTTATATATAAAAAGAAACTATCTGAAGTTATAAAGCTCATAGGAGATAGGCAATGTACGAAAAGTTAAAACTCAAGGAAGCGGGGTACTTCCACTCACGAATGGTTTCAGAGACAGACAACCGCGACCATCTCCTTTTTGATCTAAGTGCATTTCTATCAGCCGCCCGATCTGTCTTACAGTATGCCTATAAGGATGCTAAAACCAAAGGTGGTGGTCAGCAATGGTATGACAACCACATCACATCGAGCAAGGTACTGGCTTTCTTCAAGGAGAAGCGCAATTTCAATGTACATACGCAGCCAGTTCCAGTGAACCAGCATACGTCTATCCAATCGACGGAGGTTGTGCGCAGCTCAGAAAGTACCCATATCAAAAAATTCGACCAAAGTGGTCGACTCATTGGCGAGTATTCATCTGAACCATGTGAGCCACCACCAGCACCCGAAATCCCACCTAAGGTCACGCATCGATTCACTTTTCCTGATTGGTCTGAGACCGATGATGTCTTGCAGCTTTGCCACCTATACTTAAACGAACTCCAACGTGTAGTGGATGATGGTCAGAATAATGGTTTTTTGACAAAATGATACAATAAGAATCAACGCCGCCTAACAGCGGATGAAAGGGGAATCTACGATTACCCAAAATTGCCTTCGGCAACTTCTTTTATCCGCCATCAGTTATGCGAAATGCATATAATTGAGAAAAACATAAAGAGGTAAATGATGAGACTAAGGATCTACATAGATACTTCGGTAATTGGAGGATGCTTGGATAAAGAGTTTCAAAATGCTTCAAGACAATTGATCGATAAATTTAAGCAGGGAGAGATGATAGCGGTGATTTCAGAACTGACGACACTTGAATTGAAAGATGCACCTCAAGAAGTTCGGGATATAATCAGAGAGATACCTGAGGAAAACATAGAATATGTGGAATTAACGGAAGAGGCCGTTAATCTTGCCAGGAAATACATTGTCGAGGGCGTGATAGGGGAAGGGAAATTAGTTGATGCAGAACATATAGCGATTGCAACCCTAAACCGTGTGGATGTATTGGTGAGCTGGAACTTCAGACACATTGTAAACTTGTCGAAGATTCGAGGATACAATTCTGTAAACCTTAAATATGGTTATCCTTTATTAGAAATAAGGAGTCCTTTGGAGGTGATAACTTATGAGGAGTGAAAAGGAATTTGATGCTGTGAAAATGATGCGTAAAATCAGAGATAAGTTGAGCAAAGAGTTCAAGAGCATGAACTACCCTGAACAAAAGAGATATATAAGGGAAAGAATTAAGCCAGAAACATGAAGGTGAGAAGAGTATGCACTTCGCATAACAGAGCGTATCTGGCTTCGCTACGCTTCGCCCAAATCCTGTTTCGCAGGACTTCAGGCACGCTCGTGACGTTATGCGAAAGACGGTGCCACCAATTTAGAGGAGGAGAGACATATGTTAAAAAGAATTGTTGAAAATCATCAAGATGAGAATTTTAGGGGTATGGAAAATGCCAGAAAATATGCAAAAGAAGCAGAGAAGTCTTCAAAAATGCGGTTTCGTGGATTTTTAAACAAACTTGCCATTCTTAACCTAAAAGGGGAATATTTAGAGGTTGGCGCGGGTTCAGGAACTTTAGCTGCCATGATTGCGAAAGATAATAGAAAAATTAATATTACCGCAATAGAAATGTCTCCGGATATGATAACAGTAGGAAATGAATACATAAAGAAGAAAAAATTGGAATCCCAGGTAGGTTTTATTAATGGAAATATTGAAGATGATAAGTTATTAGACAAATTTGGTAAGTTTAATTTAGTCTATTCTACATTTTCTTTACACCATTGGGAAAATCCTGAAAAAGCGATAAAGAATCTTATGGAATCTGTAAAAGATGATGGAGTATTATTATTATATGACTTAAAAAGAGTTTGGTGGTTATACTGGATACCAAGTCAGAATGGATTTTTTAAATCCATAAGAGCGTCCTATAAACCATATGAAATTAAAAAAATATTGAGCAATCTGGGTGTAAAAAGATATGAGATTGAAAATATTTTTCCATTTTTCATGCAAAACGTTACTATTTGGAAATAGACATTCTTTTTTTTTTATGACGAGAAAGCACCCATTGGGTGCAAATCAATTGTAGCTATGGCTAAGCCATGGGTGGTTCCAATCAGCTAATTTACATCCAAAAACTTCGTTTTCTGTTGGAGGTCCCTTCTCATAGCACACGAATGCCATTTTTCTTCCACAATTTGGACAATTTGGTGCCCATTTATTCACTTTCGTAACAAAGTCCTCGAATGTCGCCTGCCTTATACTTCCCTGTAAATATCCAGAATATCTCCTTTTGGTTCTACGGCTGTAAGCACCGTAATACCGTATCATTTTAAAATTCCGATCAGGAATGTGCTGAATCAATGCTTTAATGAACTCCCGCACCTCCATCGTCACGAAATGCCACTCGCCCTCACGATCCACGTACCAGAATGTGACCGTTTTTTTCGTTGTATCGGTGCAATCGTGTGTTTGCGACCGTGGGATGCCGGATGTATCTGGCTACATATCGTGCTATCCTTTGTTTGTTTGTGATTCTGGATTCCTTTGGGAGATGAACGTAGAATCCTTCGCGATATTTCTTGAAAAGGTGGTCTATGAGCATTGAGAATACCCTATTCTTTGGAAGTGCCGCTTTGAACTGGGTAAGTACCTGATATTGCCATGTTTTTCGCATAGCCTTGAAAGGGCTGATTTTTTAGTGAACGAACCTGCCGCATTTGTCGAATCCCCCTTCGGTCACGAGTACATGGAGATGTGAATTGAAGCCCATACTCTTGGAAAAGGGGTGCAACACAACGATAGCGCCTGCAGTCAATCTTCCGGTTCTGTGCTTGTAGGAAAATGTGTCGTTGATAGCTGCAATTGCCGCGTCCATCAAAACCTTTTGTAGAAAACGATTTCTCCTCACAATTGGCCACAGAGCAGCAGGACTCGTGAGCACCGCATGTCGGTGTGGCACATTGAATAATGCGTTTCTGAGAGATTTTGCCCATTTGTCTGTGTAATTCTTGCCACAATTTGTACAGATGCGACTATTGCATCCGAAATAGACCGTTTTTTGGGTTCCACAATATTCACACTCGTATGTGAAGTAGCCGCGACTCTCGTCCTTGCAGGACAGCATTTTGTTGACTTCTTTGATTTCGACATCGCGAAGCTTATCTTTTTCCGCAAGGCGAAATCCATCCCAGTTGTGATTGTCCTCAAATATGTGTCTGACCGTGAGGGGGGCATCAGTAGTAAGACAGAGGAAAACTAAGATGGCGTATGTTCCTGGGGTGAAGATATCTAGATGCACCAATTAAAGGTAGGATTGGATGGCTATATTAATTGATGCTAAGCTAACGCTGGGTTATAGTGTATATACCACAAGAAAGCATAATATGCAACTAAAATAAATTATTGACACAGATTAACACTGATTAACGCAGAAGAAATTAAATCCGTGTAAATCTGTGTAAATCTGCGTCTTAAATCGGTAGAAGTTATACATTATATACAACAAGAATAGGTGGAAAAAATCCAAAAATGCTTCGCGGTTTCGCGGGAATAGCAGTTACTTAATTTAACAGCCCCTTCATCGCCTGGTAATCACGTAAAAATGCTCTTCCCTTTTCTGTCGTCTTGTATTCCCCGTCCGTATTCTTTATAAGTTCTTTATCCACCAAAGGTGGAAGATATTGCTCCAGCCTAGTAAAATTAAGATTCGCTTTATATACTATCTGCGTTTTCTTTGCTTCTTCCCGGGCAACCGAAAGGATATCTGCTATTATATCGGTGCTACCCCTTCGATCTTTGAATTTATCCTTTAAACTTTTCCTTAAACCTGCCTTAACACATTCTGATATTAACAATTAATATCCCCCCATTTTTTTATCACTTTTAAAGTTCCGCTTTGTGGTACCTTCTATAGTTACCATTGAAGGTTAATTTATATGGCACACATATAAAGTTTTCTATTTTTTGCAATCGTTACCCTACAGGCATATATCTATAACCCACGTTCTTAACCTGCGGAAATGAACATATAAACGAGCTTCCATTACCCTGAATTTGAGGATTTTAGAGGAGAAGACATGGTAATACAAGTTGTAGCGATAATTCTTGTTCTTCGCTTCAGGTAATTTGATCTCTCAACCGACTCACGGATCTCACAACTAGGAAAAATGCTCTTTTTGACGTTCTACAATTTCAACGCAGCACTCTTATCGCCTATGCGCTTCACCCACCAGTTCACCAATGTTCTTGTATCCATTAACGATTAGATACTCCTTCAAATCCTTTTTTATCGTCGAAAAAATCTCGAGATCTTCACTTACCAGCGCACTACCCACCTGAAACATGCTCGCACCGTTCTTCGCATAGTCTATCACATCCTTAGCGGAAAATATACCGCCAACTGCGATTATTGGTATTTTCAACTCCTCGTATAGATTAAAAACAATCTCCTTACCGCCAACCGTCAGATCCTTACCGGATTTACCGCCATAGCCTGTTGGATTACCCAAGATCTGGTTATCCAGCTTTTGGTCTACGGGTCTCGCCATCACAGTATTAATAGCCGTGATAGCATCAGCACCTGCCTTTTCCAGTGTCATTGCCAATCCTGCAGGGTCACCCACATTAGGTGATATTTTCACTGCGATTGGTTTGGGATGCACAATCGCGCGTATCTCCTTTATTATACTCCGCAGCAGTTTGGGCTGGTTCTCAACGGCTACGAAATCGGAATGCGGACAGGAGGCATTAAATTCGAGCATGTCTATTGGATATTTAGTAGCAATCTTCGCTACTTCTCTACATTCCTCTACGTTTTTACCAAAGATACTCAAGATCATAGGCACATCTGCGTACTTCGCATCGCCTATTTCCAGTCCATAATCGTTAATCCCCGGATTTGGAAGTCCCATCGCGTTCACATAGCTACGGGGTGCGATTTCAATAAATGTGGGGTTGGGATAACCCTCTTGCTCATACAGTCCAACTGATTTCGTCACTACTGCGCCCGCACCTGCTACGGCATAGCGATAAAGTAACTTCCCCGAAAAGCCAAATCCCGCGGCATTTGCAATTGGATTGGTGAATTTTATCCCGCATACTTCTGTTGCTAATTCCGGCTCGTATTCGGGTGTGAAACCCGGCGGTGGAATTGATAATAGTTCACCGGCATCAGATGCAATTGCGATTCGTTTACCGCTCGCAGCTCGTTTCCAGCGTCCAAATTCCGTCCCTGCAAGCGATTTCGCATCAAAGATCGGGCCGTCTTTACATATACGATTACCGCCGAGGTCACAGGAGCCACAAGCGCCGCATCCGCACTTTACTATTCGCTCTACGGAAACCTGCGTAGGTATTTCTGCCCCGCTCGTAATCCTGCACACGCGCTCCATCATTAGTTCAGGACCGCATGTCAATACCCGCTCAAATTTTTCGCCTGATGCCAACAATTCTTCCAATAGCTCTGTAATTGTGCCACTAGATCCTTCAGAACCATCCTCTGTAGCGATTCTTATGTCACAACCCATTCGCGCAAACTCGGCAATATACAACAGTTCTGCACTACTTCTTGCGCCTTCTAAGACTACTACCTGCGTATCTATTTCTTTCGCTCTTTTCGCGGCGAATCTCAATGGTGCCGCGCCGTATCCGCCAGCAACCATGCATAATCTTTCACCACTGATTGTGAATCCCCTGCCATAGGGGCCTCTCAAGCCCACCAGATCACCTTCGTGCTTTTGATGTAAGCTATGCGAGCAGTCACCGACATCAGCAATTGCCACTACCACTTCACCTTCTGGCGATGCGGCTGCAATAGAAATAGGTATCTCGTCTATACCGGGGCTCCAGACCATTACAAATTGGCCGGGTTCGCTTTCTCGCGCTATTTCTGGCGAATGGAATGTGAACGATTTTAGTTCGTCAGTTTCCCTTTTTAGCGCTTCGATATTATGTAGTCTGGGGCTGTTTAGTGGCATTTTTATATTTGTTCTGATATATAAACTATAAGCACCTTCTATTAAAGACACAGATTTACATGGATTTACGCGGACTTACTAAACTAAACTAAACTAAATTTAAATTTGACATTGTTGTTCTTTACCATCTGTGTTAATCTGCGTTAATCTGTGTCAAAAAATTGAAAATAGCCGTGCAAACTCTTCCGGACTCAACTCCTCCGGTCTCTTCGCCAGTTCCTTAAGCGCGTCTGAAGTACTAAATATGTGCCGCATCATCTTCCGCCTGTGCCCGAATGCCAAACTAACGAACTCAAAAAACTCCCGCTTATCTTCCACTAGCCGTTTCTTCTTCTCCGTAAATCGCACTATCGCGGTTTTAACAGGAGGTGAGGGACAAAAAGCATCCCGATGGACAATCTCAAGGATTTCGATGTCTGCAAGTGCCTGTGCAATAACAGATAACCGCCCATACAAATGCGACCTGGGCTCCGCCGTCATCTTCTGCGCGAACTCTTTCTGATATAAGAGCACAGCAAGCCCGAAGTTATGAAGCAGCAATTTATATGTTATTGGTGATGACAAGGAGTAGGGTATGCTCGCAACGACTTTATCAAATTCAGGGAGTTCTAGTTCCATAATGTCCGCCTCGATCACCTCGATCTTGCCTTTTTTGTCTACATACTGCTCCCTTAATATCTCACAAAGTTCGTTATCCTTTTCCACTGCATAAACCCGCTTCGCTTTTCGTGCTAATTCCTCGGTCACACTTCCCAGGCCTGCTCCTATCTCCAGCACTACATCGTCAGGTCCAACACTTGCATATTCTACCATTCTCGCTGCTACATCAATATCAACCAAAAAGTACTGACCAAGACTTCTCACGGCTCTTATTCCGCGATCCATAAGGATTCTTTTAGGTTCCATCGGTTTCTCGATATATATGAAGTATAACTTCCACCTATAAATTTAATTTAGGACGCAGATTTACACGGATTTAATTTCTTCTGCGTTAATCTGCGTTAATCTGTGTCTTAAAAATCCTTGGGGAATGATACATACAGTTCGGGTAAATTATTATTCATGAGTTCCCTTATGCTTTCTCGTGGAAATCTGTGTAATCTTGTGGTTATTAAAATGGATTTAAGAGGTTATGGTAATAGTGATAGAACAACGTCTCAGCTAGTTTTGTTTGTGCCGGATACCGCAATCGAAACTCACGCATTATCGCTTCTCTATCGGTTTGCATTAGCCCGATCATCAAAATCTCATGTACTTTTTGTTTTATCTTCTTAATTTGCCATTTTGGCACCTCGATAGTAATGCAAAAATCGTGCACGGCAAATTTACGCCTCAAAATGGGTGCGATAGACCCTATGAGTACTCCGTCACCGAAATCAACGAAATTTGGGACGCCTATCTTGTTCACGCGCTCAGAATCGGTCAGCTTAGCATAGCTGTGCTCGCCATAAGCGTGCAGTTCGAAATAATAAGTGGGTTTGTAGTCATGGATGAGTTGAAGCAAGTCCATACCCGCTTTGCTTCGGTAGTATGCCTCGGTTAGAACACCGATATATTCGCCGTTTTCGACCAGGCAGGGAACGATGGTCGCTTTTCCTGCGTTTAGCTTCTCCTTTGCCAACCGCTCAAGAATAGGTGCGGTATAATTCCCTTCGTCTCCATGCAGACCACCGACAAACAGTCTTTTCGGGCCTTCTTCAGAAGCTACAAGTCGGTACAATTTCATGCCGCTATCTCCATGCGCTCAAAAAAGATTATAGTAAATCAAGATGTTTCGTAACCTTATCTATCTCATCAGCACTTGCAGGCCCTATCCCTAATGCAGTTACCGTTCCCGGCGGGACTTCGGTTAGCCCTGCATCTTCTACGATCGCACATGGCAAGCTAAGCTTCTCTACTTCGTACTTTAAGTTGTACAGCTCGTCAAGGTTGTTCACCTTCAGCACAACCTTCTTCTGCCCTTGCTCTTTCCATTTCTTCCTATCATGCACCGCAGCACGATCATAGCTGATTATAGATGCATGAGCGGCTTGTACGGCTGTTTTGCCCTTCGACAGTTTCACATCCGCTCGGATGACTAAACACTGTTTATATTCCTTTTCTGTTCTGCTAAATATCTTACGCATTTTGCTCCTCTTTTAATCGGTTCAATCGTTTACGGACATCTTCAAAAACAGAACTTCCTTTTGCGAGATCTTTCGCTTCAGAATAATAATCTAATGCACGCTCTTTATCGCCTTTCTGAGTGAAAACATCGCCGATGTTCATTAAAGTCCGAGCTGTTTTTATTCTAGTACCCATGCCCTTGGAAATTCCCAATGCTTTCTCGTAATATTCCAGAGCCTTTTCAAGTTCCCCTTTGATCGCATAGACAATGCCGATGTTTCCGAGCCGAATTGCTATTCCTTCCTTTCTTCCCAACTCTTCATCCAGTTCCAATGCCTTCTCGTAATATTCCAGAGCCTTTTCAAGTTCCCCTTTGATCGCATAGACAATGCCGATGTTTCCAAGGTCTGCCGCCATTACACTTTTTCTTCCCAGCCCCTTCTCCAGTTCCAATGCCTTCTCGTAATATTCCAGAGCTTTGTCAAGTTCTTCTTTGTTTTGGTAGACAGTGCCTATATTTCCAAGGTCTGCTGCCATCCCTTCTTTACTTCTCAATTCTTCATTTAATTTCAATGCCTTCTCGTGATATTCCAGAGCTTTGTCAAGTTCTCCTTTGATTCCGTAGACATTGCCTATATTTCCAAGGCCTGCAGCCAGTCCTTCTTTTCTTCCCAATTCTTCATTTAATTTCAATGCCTTCCCGTAATATTTCAGAGCATTGTCAAGTTCTCCTTTTATTTGGTAGACAGTGCCTATATTTACAAGGCCTGCAGCCAGTCCTTCTTTTCTTCCCAATTCTTCATCTAATTTCAATGCCTTCCCGTGATATTCCAGAGCTTTGTCAAGTTCTCCTTTTATTTGGTAGAGAATGCCTATATTTCCCCTTGCAATCGATTCCCATTTTTTATCCTTATCTTTTGTTCTTTCGAGCAGATGACTCCATGCGTAAAGTGCTTGTTCCAATTCCCCCCATGTACAAGCTTGACTTCCGATAGAATTAATAACCCCATAATTCTCTGTTCGTTTTATTAACTCCTTGAAAATATCTGGTTCATTAAAAACTTCAAGAAGGATGAAAAAAGAATCGAACTCTGATTTTACCTTTTCTATCGCCTCAGAATATATTTCCTTCTTATTTTTGAGTGCTATTGGTTGTATATGCCTCAAATACTCTCTAAAAAGCGGATGATATATTTGGTAGAATTTTTCTCTGGATTCTACAAGAATCCCTCTTTCAATAATATCATTTAGCGGTGTATCCACTTCCTCACCACAAAAAGCTTCTATCAATTTCAATGTCAAAGTCGCAGGTGCAATTGCCAACCTCTTTATAACCTCTTGAGAATCTGGGTTCAACGTCTCTAAAACTTCCTTGTGTATCTTGTTAAGATTATAACTCAGATCGTCATCTCTTAATGTCTCCAGAAACTCAAACATCTCCTCTTCTGTGTTTTTTCTATCACATATATATGAAAGAGACCTCGCAACATACGGATAACCCTTTGAAAGAGAGATAATCCTATTTACAATCACATCTGAAAAATTTGGACATCCACTTATCACTATCTTCTCTATATCCTCATTGCTTAGTTCCTTCAATTTGACAACTTCATAAGAGCCGCCTCGCAATTGAACATTATATTTATAAGGAGTGGCAATTTCAAGAATGAATCTCAAGCGGTTATTCCTATGAGTAGCCTCAAAAATAGTTTCAAACTCCACTTTCTTTAATTCATGTGCATTCTCTACAAAAATTATCTTCTCTTTCGATTTCTCCATGAATTCCAAAATAAAAGATTCTCTTGGGTTCCAGCTGATTCCACCACCAGCCCCTCCGACAGGGGTTGAAACTGAAAATGTGACTTCAGTGACTCTTTTTGGAGGTGCGAAAATCTTACCCATTTCTTCGTAGAAAAGCGAGCCATTGACATGATAGCATATCTTTTTCTTTAAGAACCCTGCTTTTTTCTCGTTTATAGCTTCCTCAACGACAAACGTCAAATTCGTCTTCCCAATTCCCCTCTCCCCTGTTATGACTACAATCCCATTGTTCTCAATTTTTTCTTTAAGCTCGTTAATTTTTTCTCCTCTTCCTACAAAATTGTCGCCATATTGTGGGTCTGAAATTTTATTCATTGATACATTTAAAGAACTAATTATCAAAAGGAAATAAAGTAATCTTGATGGAATAGAGGAAATGATCTCAATAGATAGCGCGCTTGAAATGGTGGATGAGGAGATAGAAAATGATAATTTGAGGAAACATATGCTTGCAGTATCGAAAATAATGGGCGCGCTTGCAGATAAGAGGTCAGAAGTGGACAAAGAGAAGTGGATATTGGTCGGCTTATTACACGATTTGGATTACGAACAGACAAAGGATAATCCTGAGATGCACGGACTTATAGCAGCGGGAATGCTAAAAGACGAACTGCCCGAAGAATGCTTGCAAGCGATAAAAGCGCATAATACGATGACTGGTATCGAACCGGATAGCGAGCTAGCAAAGGCTTTGATTGCCGCTGATGCCCTTTCCGGCTTGATCGTGCCGACAGCGTTGATGATGCCCACGCGTAAACTGTCAGAAGTAACGGCAAAATCATTAAAGAAGAAATTCAGTGACAAGTCCTTCGCACGAACAGTCAGCAGGGCGAATATAATGGTATGCGAAGAGCTAGGCATCGAGCGAAGGGAATTCTTCACGCTCGCTTTGGACGCACTTCAACCGATAAGTGATGATCTGGGCCTTTAAACTGTTTCCTGACTGACCACAACTATACTTTTTCGTAATTGACGATAGAACATTTGTGTTTTTCTTTTAGCACAGGTTTTCTTTTTGTAAAAAAGAAAAAGTGTTGTGTTAATCTTGTG
>PRCZ01000023.1 GCA_009903405.1 Candidatus Methanophaga sp. AG-394-G06 | reverse complement strand
ACGTCCGGTTCTGTGAGGGGGCTCATAGCAACCTTGGGGCTATTACCTCAAAAAAGGGTGTGCTATGGGCTCTACTCGACATTAACACAGATGCTACTGTCCTGATTATTAAGTTTTTACTGATTGAATTAAAATTAAAAAATCAATTATTACAGTACTTTAAATCTGTGTTAATCAGCGTTAATCAGTGTCTTAAAAATCCTTGAAAAATGATACGGTTCTGGTAAATTATTATTTGTGAGTTCCCTAAAATGAACTACAAGAAAAATTATCCAAGGATGGGGAGTAGAATTCAAATCTTCTTCTCATACACTATTGCATCCTCGCCATCCGCATAATAGCCTTTAATGAGATATGCCCGTTTATAACCCTGTTTTTTGTAAAATCTTATCGCACCCCAGTTACTTTTTCTGACCTCCAGCGTGACTTTATCGAAACCAGACGCGCGAAATTCGTGATCCACTATCTTTAATAACCTTTTTCCTATTTCTTCCATTCTATATCCCTTATCCACTGCAAGTCCGGATATATGTCCATGCCCTCTTCTTATCGCGCCACCGACAAAACCAATAACCTTATCTGCCATAGTAACGACAAAGAAATATCGCTCGAAGGAATGGTACAAATCTGCTATATCTGACGATGTATTTATTGTTCTTATATTCCCCTTCCATAGACGTACAATATCTCGCAGATCCGCTTCTGTTGCTTTCCTTATCTGCACTTCATATTCTATTTCCATTTTTATTAATCTACAGTTTAAATCTAATTTTAAGTAGGTAATTGGAAGGGGTCAATAGTTAGGTAAGTGCATTTGTTGAATTTGGGTCAATAGATAGGTAAGTGTATTTATTGATTTCTGCTCTCTCTTCTTCTTTGACAGCCATAATGCATCACAATGGATGCGCAAATGGATATGTCATCAAAAGACTTTCCGATGTATTGACTCTTTATTTGTCAAATGAAATGGTGAACGATGTATTGACCCTTTCCAGGCAAAAATCGAGTGGAATGGAAAACGGATACAAATTTCACTACTTTTCCATTAGACATTGGTAATTACCACTTTCCCTTTGCTGTTGGAACCATAATATGCTTGCATTTCTTGGTTAATGTGGTGTCGGGACTCGCTGAGCTTTGTGCCATTTCGAGTTCTAACCATTAGGAAACATATCAAAAATAAAGATGAAGCGGTTTGTAGATAAAATATTACTGCGATCGCTACACCGTTATCCGGTTCAAGAAAGCATAATATCCAACTAAAATTAATTATTTAAAGACACTGATTAACGCTGATTAACGCAGAAGAAATTAAATCCGTGTAAATCCATGTCCTAAATTAAATTTATAGGTAGCTCTGATACGTTATATACAACAAAAAAGGGAAGGTTTATGAAGCGAAAACTAAAAGCCGTCTGGGAACTAACGAGGGCGGAGCATGGATTGATGTACGGTTTTGGTGTGCTAATAGGGATAGTTATAGGAGGCGGGAGCTCCTATGCGGTAGCGAGTTTAGGCTTTTTTATAGCACTATTCATTCAAGCAGGCACCTTCGCGTTAAACGATTATTATGACCGGGACTCGGACATAGCAAACCGGAGGATGGATAGACCGCTGGTGAGAGGCGAGCTAAGAAAAG
The DNA here is from genome assembly GCA_009903405.1 of Candidatus Methanophaga sp. AG-394-G06. Lineage (GTDB taxonomy): Archaea > Halobacteriota > Syntropharchaeia > Alkanophagales > Methanospirareceae > Methanophaga. The sequence continues at coordinate 18,605 of PRCZ01000023.1, read as the reverse complement.
AGGCAGCATTGCTAATCGCCTGCTTCACCACTGCACTTGGCATTATATTTGCGATAGTCCTTGCAATAATCCTGAATAGCTTTATTCTCCTGCTCCTGGCACTTGTATTAGCTGCATTGGGCATACTATACGACATAAAGATGAAGGCATTCCTTGCGATAAGTAATATTTATATAGCCGTCACGATGGCAGTGCCTTTTATCTTTGGCGGATTAATAGCAGGAGGAGTAGATATGTCGCTGCTTGTCCTCTCTTCTATTGCGTTCCTTGCAGGTTTCGGAAGAGAAGTGATGAAGGATATAGCAGATGTAAAAGGCGATGCACTGAGAGACATAAAGAGTGTTGCACGGATATACGGCGTGGAGAAGGCAAAGACGATCACTGTTCTTTCTTATTCTCTCGCGGTCGTACTAAGTGTGATACCTGTTTTTCTGGTCAACACGACCTACGCCTTTAATCTTGCCTATATACTTGTAATTCTAGCTGCCGATGCTCTGTTTCTGCATGTGTGTATCAAACTGCGAAAAGAGGATGTAAACTACTACTATCTGAGGAAAGAGACGTTAATAGCAATTGCTATTGGGTTAATTGCGTTTGTATCTGGTGCACTGGTCCCCTTATGATCTTAAATACGCAATACAAGTAGCTAAGAGCTATTATAATTTATAAAACTACACTAAAATAAAAATTTAATCATAAAAAAAATATATATACATATCCTTGGTTGTGAGAAAGATGAGAATAGCAATAGGCGGCACTTTTGACCCGCTACATGACGGACATAAGAAGCTATTGAAGAAGGCGTATGAGCTCTGTGAAGGTGGGGAAATCGTCATAGGCGTGACATCGGATAAAATGGCACGTGCAAATAAGGACAGACTGGTTCTTCCTTACAATAGAAGGGCAGAGCGGATCAGACAACATATGTATAAAGAATACGGCGTGAAAGTGAGAACGATGGAATTAAACGACCGATATGGCATCACATTAGATGCGGATATTGATTATATAGTTATATCGCCAGAAACGTATGTCATTGCGTTGACGATAAACGAACTGAGGAAAAAGCGTGGCAAGAATCCGATAAAGATAGTAAAAGTGGCGCATGCAAAAGCAGCAGATGGGCAGGTAATTTCTTCTACGCGGATAAAAGCGGGCGAAATAGATGAACACGGGGCTTTACTTGCGCACTTATGATGAGAAAGATACAGGATACAAGATGCAAGAGATCATATCACAAATTTCTTCTCTAACTTCGTCAGGTTCTCACAGCCGTTCTTCAGCACCAGCACCATGTCCTCCAGTCGGACGCCACCTACTTCTGGGTCATACAATCCCGGTTCTATTGTAATCACATTCCCTTCTCGTAGTTCGTAATCATTATCGCCAACGCTGGGTTTCTCATGTATATCCAACCCCACACCATGACCCGTGGAATGAATAAATCCCCTCTTACTTCTTTTTCTTATCGTCCCGTACCCTCTTTCCTCAAATATATCGCAGACACGATTATGCACCTCTTTGCAGGTTACACCCGCTTTTAAGAGCGCTAATGCCGCTTCTTGCGCATGCTTAACAGCCACGTACATATCTTTTAGCGCCTTTTCCGGCTCGCCTTTGACCACGGTTCTTGTCATATCTGCAAAATATCGCTCCAACCTCAATCTCGGGAAGATGTCTATGATAATGGCTTGATTTGCGTAAATGGGACCAGAACCAGTAAAATGGGGATCCGCAGCTCTTTTCCCGCATGCTACTATTGGCTCTCCGCCGTCACAGGTGCATCCCGTGTCGAACAAAGCGTGTTCTATGTATGTCTTTATTCGCTCAGACGTTAGGACCTTCCCGCTATCCATAAGACAGTTGCCCTTCACCGAAGATTTCTTTATAACCGTTATGGCGATCTCCATTGCATGCTCGCATGCTCTTTGCGCCTTACGCATATATTCTATTTCTTGCCCACCCTTTATCTCACGCTCTTTCGTCATTATCAGTTCCTCTACGGGAACTGCTTCTATGCCCGTCTTTCTTAGTTCTTCGGCAGTGAATAAAGAGAAATACCTGGGCACTTCTATTGAGGTTATACCTTCTTCCAGAAGGACTTTTAGAATAAGCTCTTCTGTTTTTAGATCATGACCGTAATCGCGCGAAGATCGAACTTCATTTACGATTGACTCCTTTTTCGCACGTTCATATTCCATCTGCGATACAATAAGGATGTCTTTGTGAGACAAGCGAAGATAAACAAAGGGGTCCGCAGAGAGGAAACGAGTTGCGTAATACATGTCTGCATTATGCATGCTCCCGCTGACCATTAGAAGAGGTTTTGCACTCATGTTTTCTATTTTATCTCGCAGGCATAAAATCTATTATATCCACCTCAATGAAAATCCTAAATCACAATTATTAAACTCTAAACTCTAAACAATTTCAAATCCGCAAAAATCCTTCACCGGGCATTCTTCGCATCTCTTACGTTTGCAATATTTTATGCCTAGTTTAACAAGTGCAGTCTCAACACGTGAAAGTTGTTCACCCTCAAATTCATGCAGATTAATGTCCAGATTCTCTGCTACACTTTTAGCTTTGCTCGATACTTCCAGGCTTATCTGCCATACACCGCGTAATTCACGCAAAAATATCTGTGTCGTTACCGCGCCAATACCTTTAAATTCCTGTAACTTTCTTGCCAAATCTTTTGTATCTGAAGATTGACTGTAAAGGTTCTCCAGAGACCCATATTTCTCTTTTAGCGTTTGCGATATATCGAGCAGCTTTGTCGCTGTGGAAAAGTCGTATCGCACATATCCGCCTTCATCCAGAATTTTTACCAGTTCGTCCCAGCCAGCGGCGATGATCTTCTCCATGCTGTCAATTCCATACCGTTCAAATGCTTTGTACGTGTTAGCTGCAATCTTCTCGCTTATCCTCGCACCGAACAGGATGGACGCTAAAAACCACTTGAACCTGCCTGCTGGCTCCGTCAGGTCTATCCCGAGGTCTTCAGTATACAAAGAGAAGTTAGCGAGAAGCAGTTCGATTTTTTTCATGTTAAGTCCGTTTCACTTCTGTTGATTGGGTTCCATCCTTAGACTCATTCCAAATATTTTCAAAAAACTTTATTGCATCTTCTACAGTTTCCTCATCTCGTGTCCATATGCCCGCATTAAATTCTTTCTCAAGTTGTTCAGAAGTAATATCCGCAGAGGAAACAAGGACTTCATTATCTACGATGTACAAACGTGCATGCAAAAGTGGCTCAGTTATAAAATCCTTTCCTAAAAGTCTTTGAAGAGCATCAAAAGCAGGTTCAACAAATTTTTTCCCCGCACCTTTATATTTATTGTGCGCTTCCGCCTTCGGAAGTGTTATTATCTTCACATCGAAATTTGGTTTCTCACGCTTCAAGTTCATGATATCCGTCCAGAATTCTGTTATAAATCTTGAACAGACCCATATCCGCTCATTTGCGTTATTGAGCATTTTGTGGAGTTTCTCTTTGATTTCCGTTACGCCGAGATTTGGAGAAGTTTGAACGAACTTTGTTTTTGAACGCTCTAATTTTTGCCGTGTTAACATTTCATTCCACTCAAAATCCTCTAAAGATACTTTTGGTCCCTCTCCTGCACTTATTAATGCGATACAAGCGTAAGCTGTATCCTCTACAAATCCCCAACTTCCATCCTCTTTTTGATCTCTCTTTATCGCCTCTACTGCTTTTATTACGCATTCATCATTTTGTCCAAAAACCCTTGAAAGGGCTTCAATAGCCAATGATGTTTCTCTGATTGGCAGGGACGTTGTTCCATCAGACAAATAATCAATTTCACCCCAATAACCTTCTCCTTCTTGTCCATATTTACTTTTTAAGAACATGCATAAGTCTTCTACTGTCTCTTTAAATTTCAAATAGTCGAGTTCACAAAGAGCAAGCACACCGATGGCGAGAGCTTCTAAATGACTATAGTCAAAATCACAAGAATAAGGATTCTTAAACTCATCTAAATTATCCAAAAAATACCTCACAGCCAAATCCGTAGCCTCTGTGCCAGGCTCTACTGATACTAAAACTCTTAAGGATAAAGAGTGGGAGGTGTCTGAAAGACCACCTGGGGGGATTTTTCCTTCGCGCGTTTGTGATTTTTTAATAAACTCCTCTAGAGCCTCTTTAAAATATTCATTCGATTTTAAACCCAGCTTTGATAGGTACCATAAAAGATATGGGTCGTAAAACAAATCATCAAATCCCTCATATTCATCCAACCAAAACTCCTCTGTTTTTGCAGCATCTAAAAATTCTTTTAATAGTGGTGAATTTACCGTACTCAATACGTAAAAATACAATGCATTACCACAGGAATATTTTCTTCTCTCAAATCTTACTACTATCTCTTCTAACCTCTTAATCGCAGCTCGAACTTCTTCAGAGCAAGTTTTTAATGATGTCACATAATCCATTTTTCTCGCCTCTTTTCAATCCTTTCGGCAATTAACTTCTTTTCATTATATTCTATCACTTATCCTTTATTAAGATGGAAATTTGCAAATGAGCCAAAAGGGAATATTACAGGTTCCGAGCGGATAGATTTTACATATAAAAAGACAGATGAAAGAAAGGGGGCTATTATGACAGGATTAAAGGGCATTTTTGAGGACCGATTTGGAGATGTTCTTGCAGCAGCGAAAGAAAGCGAACTTCGGTGTTTACAAGGTAAGCGGTGGGATGGGAATGCAGTACTGATTGTTGTAGATGCAGCACTGGATTCGGTTGGATTGCACTACTTCAATATAGTTGTGCCGCGGGTTAAGCGCTTTTACAACGATTACGTGAAGACGGGCGAGATAAGCTCTTTTAATCTGTTTTTAACGCTTTCTACAGAAGATGCGCGATTGAGAGAGATAATGAATAACAAGCGTGTTTGGCAGGTAGCAATAGGTATAAGTCGCGTTTTAAGTGGCATTAAAATACGTAAGGGTTTGGATACTGATTTTAATGCGGTGCGATACTGGGCGGAGCATGCAATGGTTAAGGACTGGGGAAATGATGAAATAGGAAAGATTAACGGAGTCGGACTGATAACATTTCAGTATCTGCGAATGCAAGCCGGTATAGATACAAGCGTGCCTGACAAAATAATAAAGCGGGTGTTGGAACGAGAGTTAGGAGTCCATGCGAATAATGATTTACTGTTCATTGACGAGATGAAGCGGTTATCAAAAGCGATAGGCTATTCGCAAATAATGATCTGCTGGGCTATTTGGTTCCGGGAATTGAATATCAAAAAGGATAGCCACAGAGACCACAGAGCACACTGAGCAGAGGGAAAATACTCGGTGCTCTCGGTGTATAAAACTCAGTGGCAAAAGATATACAAATTAATACATGTATTCTATTTAATTTATCTGTATTGAGCCATGAAAGAATATGAAGTCGAATGCATAAGATGCGGTGCGCACTACACGAAGGAAGACGTAGTATACACGTGCAGGGAATGCGATGGACTACTGGATATAAAATACGACTATTCGGAGATAGACCCGAAACAAGTAGTGAACGCGAAAGGAGAAGGCGTGTGGAAATATCGTGCGTTATTGCCTTTTAGTAACGAGACAGAACAGATAACAATAAACGAAGGGAACACGCCTTTGTATAGATGCGACCGACTCGCTAAATCGATTGGCATCAGTGATTTATGGGTGAAGCATGAAGGTCTGAACCCCTCAGGGTCGTTCAAAGACCGTGGGATGACCGTAGGCGTAACGAAAGCGGTAGAATTGGGTGTGGGCGGTGTAGCATGTGCATCCACCGGTAATACCTCCGCATCACTTGCCATCTTTGCAGCAAAGGCATATCTCCCTTGCTTTGTCCTGCTACCAAAAGGTAAAGTAGCCTTAGGGAAAGTAGCACAGGCGATGATGCACGGTGCAAAAGTGTTCTCGTTAAGAGGTAACTTTGATGATGCTCTACGTATTGTTCGTATTTTATGCGAGGAAGAAAACCTTTATTTGTTGAATTCCGTGAATCCGTACCGGTTGGAAGGGCAGAAGACGATAGCGTTCGAAGTAGCGGAAAAGCTCGAATGGAACGTTCCAGACCGTCTTATTCTGCCAGTTGGGAATGCCGGTAACATAAGTGCGATATTCAAAGGCTTTTCTGAGTTGAAAATTTTGGGCATAACAGACGATATTCCGAAGATGACAGGCATTCAAGCAGCGGGTGCGAAACCAGTAGTGGATGCCATTAAAGCGGATAAAGCTGAGATAACTCCAGAAGCTAACCCGGAAACCATTGCGTCTGCAATAAGAATAGGCGACCCCGTGAATGCGGCAAAGGCTTTGCATGCCATTAGAGATTCCGGTGGTGTCGCGGAATCAGTGACGGACGATGAGATAACAGAGGCGCAGTTGGAATTAGCACGGGTGGAGGGCATTGGCGTAGAGCCTGCAAGTGCAGCTTCAATCGCAGGCCTGAAGAAATTAGTCGAGTTGGGAGAGATAGCGAAAGATGAGCGAGTTGTTTGTATTACCACCGGTCATCTATTGAAGGACCCGGAACGTGTGATAAGCATATGCGAAGCACCGATAGAGGTGGATGCGGATGTAAATGTGCTGCGTAAGATGTTGAGAGCGGTATAAATGAAGATATACGTCAGCGGTCGGTTAAACACTGAAAACGGAAAATGAGCGTCACAATAACTTCACCAAGCAGACTCCATTTCGCACTTATAGACTTGAACGGTGAGCTTGGACGAGTAGATGGAGGAATAGGGGTAGCATTGAATGAACCCTCTTTGGAAGTAGCGGTATCTGCAGTAGATAACGATCAGGTGGAAGTGGAAGAAGTTGTTTCTATATTAGAACAGATAAGGAGTAGAATAGAGCTAAGAGCGAATTACCACGTAAAGATATTGAAGAAGTTGCCATCACATCAGGGCTTGGGCTCCAGGACACAATTATCACTAAGCGTGGCAAAAGCGATAACCGTGCTGGAAGGCCGAAGCGATAACGCGGTAGAATTAGCAAAACTGGTGGGTAGGGGTGGCACTTCCGGGATAGGCGTGGCGGCATTCGATAAAGGCGGGTTCATCTTAGATGGCGGTCATGTGTTTCGGAATGATAAGAGCCTGAAGAACGTGAAGGGGCTAAAAACGGGCTTCATTCCTTCTTCGGCATCTAACGTGCCGCCACCGCCTGTTCTCTTTCAGCATCCGCTACCCGAAGACTGGTTCTTTGTCATTGCAATACCACAAGTGAAAAGGGGCGCACATGGATCTGAAGAGATAGAGATTTTCAAGCGGTGCTGCCCCATAGAGCGCGAAGAGGTGGAAAAAGTATGCCGGATTCTGCTTATGCAGACGCTACCTTCCGTGCTTGAGAATGATATAGCAACATTTGCAGAGAGTCTAACCATGTTACAGCAGGTAGGGTTCAAGAGAATAGAGCTAAAGCTACAGCATGAAATAATAAATGAGCTTTTCCACTTCTTCGATGCTCATGCCCTAGGGTATGGTATCTCCTCTTTTGGCCCTGTAACGTATGCAATAGTGAAAAGCGAGAAGAGAGCAAAAGAGCTCGCAGCGGCGACAAAAGCATTCCTGGATCAAAAGGCGATGCCCGCTTTGGTGTCGTATTCAAATGCAAATAATAGTGGCTGTGAAGTAGGATATTGAGTAATTACGTTATCCCTTCGATCATCGTCCCAGTACCACTATCAGTGAATAATTCGAGCAAAATGGAATGCTGTTCTCGACCATTAATAATATGCGCAGTAACGCCGCCGGAAGCCGCTCTTAAACTCGCTTCTACTTTTGGTATCATTCCTTCACCGATGATTTTAGTTGCTATAAGCTCTTCTATTTCCGCGGCTGTCACTTGCGAGATCAAAGTAGAAAAGTCCGCGGGATCACGCATCAAGCCAGGAACATCAGTGAGTAATACCAGCTTCTTTGCCTTTATTGCACACGCCATCTCGCCGGCCACCAAATCAGCATTCACGTTAAGGCTGTTTCCCGCCCCATCCACTGCTATTGGCGATATAACGGGGATATAATCCTTGTCCGCAGTTATATTTATTATCTCCGCGTTTATCTTCTCTATCTCACCCACCCAGCCGAGGTCAACTTCTAGTTCCACGCCCTCAACTTTATGCTTCTGCTTCTTCTTCGCTACGATCAACTTGCCATCGTTACCAGATAAACCAATACCCTTACCACCATGTTTCCCGATAAGAGATACTATACGCTCATTAATGCTACCTACAAGCACCATACTAGCTATTTCCATTGTTTCGTCATCGGTAATGCGAAGCCCCCCGATAAATTTGGGCTTCTTGCCCAATCGCTCCATTATCCGCGTTATTTCCGGACCACCGCCATGCACCACGATGGGCGATATTCCAACGAATCTAAGCAGCACCAGGTCTTGCGTGATGCTATCCATAATGCTTTCGTTTATTAACGCATGTCCGCCTATCTTTATCACTACTTTCGAGCCGTAGAACTCACGGATATATGGTAGCGCCTCTATCAGGATTTCCTCTTTCTTCATGTCTTTAATACCTTTGCCGCTTCTTTCGCGAAATAAGTGATAATCAAATCAGCACCTGCTCTCTTTATCGCTGTTAAACCTTCCATCATCACGTCATTGTGCTTCAAATATCCCTTCTCGGATGCAGCTTTTAGCATTGCATACTCGCCACTGACGCTATAAGCCGCCAGCGGAACATCAAACCTTGCACGAACCTTAGAGATAATGTCGAGATATAAAAGAGCTGGTTTCACCATTACGATGTCTGCACCCTCTTGTATGTCCAGTTCCACTTCCCTGAGCGCTTCCCGTGCATTAGCAAACGCTATCTGGTAACTGCTCCGGTCACCGAATTGGAAGCCTGAATCGGCCGCCTCGCGGAAAGGGCCGTATAAAGCTGAATTGTATTTCGCTGCATATGACATGATAGCAGTATCTGAGAAGCCCTCGTCGTCTAGTTTCGCTCTTATCGCCTTTACCATACCGTCCATCATACCAGAAGGGGCGACAATATCCGCACCCGATTGCGCTTGACTTACCGCTATCTTACCCAGCACTTCCAGTGTTGGGTCATTGAGCACTTGCCCACCCTCTATAAGCCCGCAATGCCCATGTGTTGTGTACTCACAAAGACATAGATCGGTAATAATAACAATATCGTCAATATCCTGCTTTATCAGTCTAACAGCGCGTTGTACCACACCTTCGTTATTGAATGCTTCACTTCCTGTCTCATCCTTACTCGCGGGTATTCCAAACAGCAGCACCGATTTTATACCCAGCGAACGTGCTTCTGAGACCTCCTTCACGACTCCTTCTATTGGGTGTCTATACTGACCGGGCATGGACTCAATCGGTTTTTTGGCTGCTATTGTCTCGTCAATGAACAACGGGAGAATCAGGTCGTCTATGGAAACCCTGCTTTCTGTTAATATCTTCAAACCTCTCAAGCGCCTCAGCCTAACTTTTGGGTACATCTATTTATCCAGGACCTCCTAATAAAGTATAAAGGAAGTATGACTAAAAAAAGCTTTCTTTAAAAAGAAAGCTTTACCATACCAAAGGAAATAGTACATGTGTGTTCGGTTAAGTATCTATGGCCCACTAAAAGTAAAGACATACAAAAAGTATCAGGATGTATCCATCAATCCCTTAACCGAACACATATGACTCCTTCTTTTATCGCTTCCGTTCCTTCATAAAATCTTCCACCGTAAGTGAAAGTCCCCTATTAGGTCTAACAACTCCCTTATATAAATCTAATCACGTTCTCAACACAGGTAACAGAATCTATCACACGCTCAACACCCCGGGTCTCTAGATCTACCCTAATATTTAATTTGAATTATGATGGGTTCCAACTCGCTCTTCACAATTGACATGATTTTTATTTCTTTCTCGATCTATGTAAACTTTTCTACTTTTATTTTCGGAATAAAGGGTATTGCCACTCATCCCATAAACGTCCGCGTAATATGCACTAATGGTTTAACAAACCCTTCTCTTACAGCAATCCCCAAGTCTTCATTCCCCCGTATCACATTTGCAATCGGCGGACTCATAGTATAATACATTTTAACAAATGCTTTCCCTAGTGTATTTGTCATCATGTATTCATCCCGGAACGCTCTCAGAACGTCTATATCCTTGTGCAGAGGCGTACCATATGCTGCGGTTGCTATGAAACACGGTGATGTTATAGTCCATGTCCACGTCTGCACGTCGGTTCCATTTGCATTGCTCACAATCGCAGATACGTTCCAGGTGCCAATGACAGCAGTTGTATTCGTGTAGGACGCTGCTGTTACACTTTCATTGGTCTGAACTTCAGTGCCGTTTATCTGCCAGCTAACATTTACTGGTTGATTGATAGTGATGTTGAATGTCCTTGTTGCACCTTCGGAATCGTTAACAGGCGATTTGGGAGCATAGGAAGTAATTTCAGGCGGTGCAAGAGCTACACATTTGCAAGTAGAATTGCATATCCTACCAGTACCACAAGATTCCCCTGGCTTCTTGCCTTCGCATGCAATATCTGCACCACAGAGAGTTGAATTACAGATTCCGGCATCTGTACAATTACCATCATAACATTTCTTTACTGTATTATTCGCTGTGCACTGAGTACTGCAGTTCTCTACCCGTTGGTCATCCACCCAGCTCGTATGATCCGTGCATGTACCGCCATCGCAGGAGAAATTATGGAATAGCCTGTGCTTCCATACCTCATCCCCCTTGCAATAATTTACCCAGTCATCGTAATAATCAGTACGTCTATTTGAGTGAATGTACACACAAGCGCCGCCAGAGCAATAGTAATCCCTATCTTCACAGCCATCTTCGTATGCATAACAGCCATCGAGCTCGCTACAGTTTGCAGAGGATATAATCGTGTATGAACATCTACCTTCAGAGCATTTATAATCCCTGTATTCTTTTACATCCGCTCTTCGATCACCACTGCAATACCAGCCATCATGATCATTGCAGTTCTCCACTAACTGGTTATCTACCCAGCTCGTGTGATCTATGCAAGAACCTCCGTCACAATAGAAATCATGGTGTAGCCTGCGTTTCCATACCTCATCGCCCTTGCAATAGTAAACCCAATCATCAAGGTAGTCAGTATGCCTATTAGAGCTTGTGTAGTTACAACCCGCCTCATTGCTCTTGCAATAGTAATCTCTATCTTCACAGCCATCACCATACACATAACAACCATCATAATCGTTACAGTTTTCGCAGTTTGGGTATATGCCACAACTGGTATCTGTGCCTTCACACTCGTTTTTACAACTAAAAGTGCCATTAGTCCAATTTGCTGAAACGTAATTACCCCGATCATCTAATAACCTACTCGGTGCGATGAATGCCAAAGGCGTTTCACAGCCTTCTCCGCTTTCATTCACGCAATGTATCGTGAGCGTACCGATCATGTAGTTCCCGGCCAGTAACACCGGCTGCGGGTCCATAGTCGCGAAAGTAATCCAGTCCCTGCCATCGTAATGCGACCACCCGCCAATCAGGAAATTAGTTGCGCTTCGTTCCCAACCGATAACATTAGCACAGCTCGGATTATATATCAGATTTATCTGCCCGCCCTGAAATCCTGTTGCATTTGCCCATAGCTCTACACTTACATTTTCGCAATATTCCGCACTTACCTCTTGCGGATTGTAATATACCACACTTCCTGCTGATGCTGATACAGTAATTACTAAAAGCATTGAAAGCATCACTATTTGTTTCATTTTCATTCGTTTTTCCTCCCCCCTTTTGTGATCAAGTATGAAATAGCAAGGAGACCTAATAATGTAAATCCCGCTTCAAAACCGGGTAATTCCTTTTCGCCTTCGGGCGATATGGTTGGTGCAGACGAGACAGGGGGTGAGGCAGTAGAGATAGGAGAAGGTGTTAGTGTCTGTGATGGTGTTAGGTTTGGTGTTGATGTTAGATTTGGTGTTGATGTAGATGTTGAGTGTGAGGTTTGTGTTTCTGTATGCGTCACAGAGGCACCATCAGAAGATGGCTTTTGTGCTATGGTAGAAGCAGATGAAAGAGCTAAACATCTGAATGTGCCATCCTTCCTGGTAGCTAAAACAGTATTACCTCTATCATCTATTATTTTACTCGGCGTGATGAACGCCAAAGGCGTTTCACAGCCTTTTTCGCTTTCACTCACGCAATGTATCGTGAGCGCGCCGATCATGTAGTCCCCAGAGAGAGATACCGGCTGCGGGCCCATAGTCGCAAAGGTAATCCAGTCCCTGCCATCGTAATGCGACCACCCGCCAATCATGAAATTAGTTGTGTTTCGTTTCCAACCGGTAACATTCGCACAGCTTGAATCGTACGTCAGATCTATCTGCCCGCCCTGAAATCCCGTTGCATTTAACCATAAAGCTACTTCCACCGTGTTACTGTAGGTTGCACTACTTTGCATAGGCACGAGAGATACTTCATTCTGTGCCGCCACCGGGGCTGTTAAAATTGCAAGCGCCAGCATACCTAATATTACTTTTCCCATCTCTTTTCTCTTCCTCTTTTTTAAATTTCTCATTTTATCTTTCTTGCTCTGCTCTGCTCAACAACATTCCAACACATATCTTGGATCTTCCGGATAGCTTACATTGTTCAGCAATAAAATCACATCGCCCATATCTCTTACGCCCGTGCACCGACAATCTCCAGCCCAGTCGTTGCAAAGTGCATATCTCGGATCTTCTGGATAGCTTACATTGTTCAGAAGCAATATCACGTCGCCCATGTCCACTATTCCATTACAGTCCGGATACGGTGCGACATCGCCACACAATCCCACTGATTCCGCATCAAAGTATTCCGCGCCCGAAACAAGCGTCGTTGAACTATCACTGCTCAACTCTGCAGAAAACCCATACACAATTGCATGTATCCCGGATTTATCTGTTGATAACGTTCTGCACACCTCTATCTTGTTCTCCCCTGCAATTAATATTTTATTCATCTCAAATTCATCAATGAGATTTTCTTCCGGGTCGTAAATCCAGGTCTTCAGTAATCCGGATACATCCCTGTTCGCTTCTATGTTCATCTCCAGTTTCATCTCATTGCCCGAGATATATTCTTCCTTATCCAAACTGGCTTCCAGTATCCTTGCCGAATAGCCTCTGACGTCAAAGGGATGCGTAGAAGAGAAATTCCCGAAGCTGTATTCAATATAATAAGTCCCAGATCTTAGTTCCGGCAATGTGAATTCAAGCGTTGTCGGACCGCTTATCGTATCATTGTAAGAGAAGTTAGGCGCTGTCAGATTCAGCATATCTATTCCGGTAACATCAACGATGTGTATTGTCACCTCTTCGCCCATATTGTAAACGTCCTTGTCTGTGAACAACCTTAGGGGGGCATCTGGCAGCTCTTCATATATGTATATCGAATTGATGTAGAGCGCCCTGCCGGAATCCATGTAAACTGTATACAGCACCTTATTGTCACCTGAGAAATTAGCAGGCAGATAAAAAACCAGCGTTTCTGTTCCTGAACCAGCCAACGTGAAATTCTGCACGCTATCATATTCATTGAACTTAACCCGCGAATATACGTCCAAATCAAGCGCGCATTCGTTTGTTAGCTCTAATGTAAGAACTGCAGTGTCTCCTTCTGCATACATACTCTTATCCAGGCTTGCATCTACCGATATGTTTGCTCCTTGCACGAAGAAGGAGAACTCACTTCTCGTTCCATCGAGCACATAAATGCCTTTGTAACTCTTCTCCTCTAAATCATCGGGAATAGAGAAATAGAAGCTAATGTTTTCCTCTGCTCCTGCTATAATCCACGTTCTGTTCGTATCTTCAAAGTCGATCATAGCTAATTTAAGCGTGGCTTCTCCTTCTGAACCTCCTACGTTTTTTACCGTGAACACGAGAGTAACATTCTCGCCGATTGTGAAATTCCGTTCTGCGGGGTGAATAGAAGTGACAACAAATTCCGGTGGCGATAAGACGTTTATTGTTCTATTTACCGTCTCGAATGGCGAAGTGTATCGCAACAAATGCGCTCCTTTTGTTAAATTGAAAGAAACGCTGTCGGTTATGTTTTCACCTCTTGGCACAAAGAAGTGTTTTGTAATTGTTTGATTATCTGGCGAAGAGATGGAGAACGTGGCATTGAACTCAGAATCCCGCACGCCCGTATTATTTATTGTGAACGGTATCTCTGCCTCACCTTCTAAATAAGTCGGTTCTGGAGTTATATTTATTCCCACGCGCTCACCACAGATTATTTCCTTTTGAATCGTTTCAGTTACATCACCGGAAATAATAACCGTTATTGTCATGTTCCATGAGGTGTTCATAGTGGTTTCCAATAGCTGTGATTCGCCTTCTGGTACTGTTATGTTCCATCTTTTGCCATCCAGGTTGACGTTTAAATCCGCGGATAGGTCCCCAATATTTTCTATTAGAACACCCACATCAAAGTCCTTTATCTCTACAACACCAGGAGCGATGATGCTCGCATTTATTTCCGGTGAGTCCACACTCAGGGAATCCAGAACTACCACACCGTCCACTGTTCCTTCTAAAGTAAACGAAGCATCTGCACGGGTATTTGTTGTGTAATAGCGAGTTTCATCTGTGGCAAGAGTAAAGGAATCGTTGAATATTTCCACACTGTCTTTCTTTATCGAGAGGTTATAATCCATAGCAATACTCGCGTGATTCTTCACTTCTCCATAAATCAGTACCGTTTCGTTCGGCTTGTAAACCCTCTTATCCGTTTCCAGGATAAGGGAAGTGTTCTTCGGTGTGACATAGAAAAACGGGTCGCTTATGTTGATTATTTGCGTTGTCTTTGAGTAAAACGTTGTACTTAACTTCTGCTTACCTGTTACATCTTTAAATACGCTTGCCGGGACTTCGGAAATGATGTTTTTTGTCTCGCCTTCTGCGAGGTTTATTGTAATGTTCTCCTCCCACAGCACTTCCTTCGGCGGCAGCGGCATCACTAAAGGTAAATAATCCCCGCCTTCCATTATCCTTCCACTGCAATTGTAAGGAAGGAAAGTATCCCCAAGTCCATCACCATCCGAATCCTCGCCTGCGTAATTGCTCCAGTAGTTCCCTCCCAGCCACGGTCCGCCGATAATGTTCGTGCCCAATGTTTTGGTGATGTTCCAGATGTTGTGTCCTTCATCATAGGCATTGTTCGTGTTGTTGAAGTAGTTGTTGTAGAGCATATTGTTGTTGGAAGATCCACGCATGTAAATACCCCTTCCAGTGTTCGCGTTCACAATGTTCCTTGTGAGGTTGTTGTATTGTGAAGATGTCATCCAGATGCCGTAGCGGCTGTTACCGTTTACGGTATTGCCCGCGAGGTTGTTGTGATTGCAGCTACCGCCTAAAGAGATGCCGTCGTTCTTGTTCATGCTCACGTTGTTGTCCGTAAGGTTATTATACAGTGCCTGATTAGCGAGCTTGATGCCGTCTTTGGTGTTGTTCGAGACATTGTTGTTGATGAATGTGTTAACGGCGCTCCGTGGGTCAACGGCCCAGGTTCTGTAGATGTACATGCCATGCTCACTGTTCTCGTTCGCGATGTTGTTGCGTATCGTGTTGTATCTTGACGATTGAAGCTCGAAGCCGTGGTAGTTGCTCGAGCAGTTGTTCTGCTCCAGTCTGTTTCTGTTCGACTTCATCAGCCTGATGCCGTGCGTGTTGTCCAAGCACGTGTTCCACGCCAGTACGTTATCGTTTGAATTGGTGAGTATGATGCCGTTATAGCGTGGGTTCGAGTTTGCCGTGTTGTTCGTGAGCGTGTTATTGTGCGAATCGTAGAGGACAATGCCTCTGTCATTTGAGTTTGCCGTATTGTTCGTGAGCGTGTTGTAGTTGCTCGAAGAATACAGGCCGATGCCATCCCGGTTACCTGACGCGATATTATTGGTCAACCTGTTGTTGGTGCTCGAAGAACTCAGGTAGATGCCGTAGGTGTTGCTCGAGGCGGTGGTGTTGATCAGCATGTTATGATTCGACTTATGTAGCCGAATGCCGTAGGTGTTGTTCACGATGGTGTTATTGGAGATCATACAGTTATGGGTGTAATCGTCAAGATAAATACCGGCATAATAACCAAAATACTCACCGGTTGCTCCCCCGATCGTGAATCCGCTTATGTTCACGTAATTCCCTGTCACCTCAAAGACGTGATCGGCCGGATTTGATGCATTCACGATGCAGTTTGCAGAGCCGTTCTCGGATTTTATGATTAAATTATTCACATTCACATCTACGTTCTCATTGTACGTGCCGTCCTTAACGCAAATGGTATCTCCTGCGGTTGCGTTATTAATTGCAGCTTGTATTGGCGTACCGCTGGCGTTGAATGCACCGCCGTCTCTCCACCAGCCCGTCTCGTTGACGCAAATGTCGCCACAGGTGCAGGTGAGTCCTGGAGCCCTTAACACGGTTGTATCTACCTTATCATTACTTTCGTTAAACTCGTCTTCCGGTGATGGTTCAGGAGTAGGAGTTACGTTTGCGGGTGAAGAAACGGCACGAGCAGTAGCAATGAGATTATGTAAATTCGGGCTGTGAGAGGAATTAGTAGCTAGCAACGAAAGGTAAGGTTGCGGGGTTAAAGTATTATAGCTAGAACTGTTTTTGGAACTGCTGTGAATGGCAGACAATTCCGCAGTAGCTCTCGCGAGTGCGCGTTCAGTTGAGTTGGGCATTGAAACACGAGCGATTTTAAGGTTCAACGTGCCATTAACAATCTCTCCATTGAGGTTCGTTATATCTGTAAGGATGGATACATTCTCGTTCTTGAAATATACTCTTCTCTCGGTATTGCTTATTAAAGCTGCTTTCAAACCGCTTGCTTCGCATTTCGCTGCTGATTCTGTCTCTTTTCCCGTTTTTATATCTTTGCACGATACGATGAGATAATACAAGCCGTTCACTGATTGATTGGGAATTTTAAATGATATGGTTCTGCTCCCCTGAGATAAAACTGCATCTTCTACTGCACCCTTATGCATTACTGTTCCTTTCCAGTCAACGAGTTTGAAGGAGCAGTTGAAATCGGTATCCACACCGCCGACGTTTGAGATATTGAAACTGAGATTCTCTCCCGCACCAACGCCCTTCTTATCGAATTCAATACGCAAATCAGAGCAAGGGATGAAGAAGCAGTCTTTTATCGTTGAGTCGTCACGGCTTACTGTAACGATGACATCGTGCTTACCTGCCGTGAGATTCCCGATGTTTAAGTCGTAGCGGATTTCTTCTGTCTCGTTTGGATTCAAAACCACGAATTTGGAATCTTCAAATGCCAAATCAGGAATGGATGTGTTTACGGTTGAGTTCCATAAAACCGCACCGACATTCGTTATATTCAAATATACAATCATGTTCTGCCTTACTTTATAGACTTTATCTGGCTTATCGAAACTCAACTCGGCACTATAAGCTTTGCGCACTCCAAAGTAGGTTGAGTCAGAACCGATTTTATTTCCATCCTCGTATGCCTCTGCGGTTACGACATAGACGCCATGCCCTGCATCAGAGGGCAGCGTGAAGTTAAGCGTTTTATTCTCTGATGCATAAGCACTGAGATTCGCATTGAAAGTTTCATCATAAATCTTTTTGTTGTCCGGATCGAGTGATTTGACAATGACGGTGACGTTGTGGTCGACACTTTGTTTGTTCTTAAGGTTCGATGGTATGAGAACATTCTCATCAATCTCATATTCGTCCTTGTTCGTCTTCACATCAATTCCGACAGAAGGGCGGAAAGAATAAAAAGCTCTCGATGCCCCGCCTAAACGTGTATGGGATGTCTCATCACCTTCGTAAAAATCCGCCCACAATCTGTCGTAACTATATACCGGTATTGAATACACGAAGCTGGCTTCACCATGTGCAGGCACGGTTAGCGTCCTGTATAGATTGCTTCTATGCCCCGGTCTTGTCGTTCCCGGACTTCCATAAATAGGGTCGTGCTTCGCCCCATAATTATGCGGGAAGGACCACCAGCATGTTACATTCTTATCAACGTCTCCATGATTCCAGATTTGAATGGTGAAAGTGCCATTGCTCCCATAAGCATAATCCTCACTCTCAGAATTCACACCATAACTTATTCTCTTACCTTTATAAACCCAGCCATCGGGATTCTCTGCGTATTTGCTCACCGCAAATCTTTGAACATCATGCACTCGCTGAACTTCGCCAGCACTATCGTTCATTAACGAATAGTCCAGATGCCATATTCCGAGCTTTGAAGGTGCAGTATCGGTGAAATTAACTGTCTTTGTTTCATAAGGCGATATAGAAGTTGTTACATTTATGGTATCCACAGCATTTTTATCCGGGTCTATCAGCATGAATTTGACTTTATCTGACGCCAAATCAATATAACTCGTTGCGTTGATTGGAATATTCACGGTATCGCCGGAGCCAGAATCTGGCAGTTCTTTTGGATTCTTCGCACAAACTACCATATCTCGAATAAGATGTTTTGCGTCTGATGTCGCTTGATAATGCCCATAAGCCCAATCCGTGTAAATAGTAGTTGCAATTACCGTTCCATTGCCA
>PRCZ01000022.1 GCA_009903405.1 Candidatus Methanophaga sp. AG-394-G06 | reverse complement strand
GATGGTTGGTTGGATGAGTGCGCCGATGATGGGGCGCATTACAAATGTCCATCTATCAGTAATAGAAAAAATTAGGAGGTGAAAAAGGAAAAAATGGAAATAAAAAATGTTGTCATAGCGATGATGTGCGCAAGCATAGTGATACTCTCAATTGCAGCACCAATATCTGCAGTAGAACTGGAAAATAGTGGTGTAAGTGGCGAAATTGATGGAACTGGTGCAGTAACAGGATCCGTCTCTCTTGAGACTACTACAGATAGGAATGGGGCAGCAAATATTGAAGCGAGTATTGAAGCCTCAGTGGAATTGGATGGACCCGGTTCCGCTAAATGCAGTCAGGAAGGTCCGGTAACACATACCGCAGAAACAGAATTAGGAACAATTGTTGTAGGTGTCAGTGAGGATAGTAAAGTGGAGGCTGCAGTAGAGGTTGTGGGAGAGGGTTCAGCATCAGCCGATGCATATGTCGGTACAACAGCATCTTTAGGTGAAAGCGAGGTAGAAATCGAATCAAAGATTTCATCTGAGGTAGAGATAGCGACCGATGGTGGAAGTGCAAGTGCTACTGCAAGTGCAACGGGAACAACCACTGGCGATGGATTATCTTATGCCACTGGGTGCCCTCCAGCGGAAAATGATGCTACCTCACATGCAGAGGTATCAGGAAATACAGAAGCAAATGCAGCAGTAAGCGGTACAGCAGAAGCTGAGTCATATGCTGCTATAGGGTCTACAGACTATGCAGGACATTATACTGTAGATGAAGAAAGCTACATAGAAGCAGGTTCATATGCATGGAGTGCTGATGATAATTGTAGGAGTGATGAGGGTAGTAAAGCAAGTGCAGACAGTAGTGCAAATGGAGATGCTTATCAGGATGGTCAGGCAGAGAATTGTGCAAGATCAGCTACCTATGCAGCAGGAGACGTATCTACTGCGGTAGCGACACAAGGTGTCGCAGAAGCAGAATCAGATGTTTATATATGGTCTTACGGCTATGCAGAGAAAGATGGTGATTATGCGTATGTGGATGTGGATAGCGATATAGATGCAGAGTCAGATGCAAGTAGTGGGACTGATGGCATAGCATCTGCGGATGCTTATGCTGATGGAGACACAGGTGCTGCTGGAAGTGCATGCGGCTGCGTTTTCTTAGATACGTCTGCAATAGGAATAGGATCTACTGCGGTACAGACAGAGGGTGACGCATCTGCAGACTCAGATAGTGATATATGGTCTTACGGCGATGCATACAAAGATACTGATGGTGCGGGGGTGCATGAGTATAGCGAGATATGGACAGACTCAGAGGCAGATAGTGGTACTGACGGCAAAGCATCTGCAGGCTCTGCGTCTATAGGATACACAGGTGCTGGAGGAAGTGCATGCGGCTGCGTTTTCTTAGATACGTCTGCAATAGGAATAGGATCTACTGCGGTACAGACAGAGGGTGACGCATCTGCAGACTCAGATAGTGATATATGGTCTTACGGCGATGCATACAAAGATACTGATGGTGCGGGGGTGCATGAGTATAGCAGTATAGATGCAGGGGCACATGCAGGTAGTGTAGACTGCAAAGCATCTGCGGAGTCTTCTGCTAAAGGATACACAGATGCTACTGGAAGTGCATGCGACTGCGCAGACTCATGGACAAATGCAAAAGGAGCAGTTCAGGTTAAGACAGAGAGTGTAGACGATGCATGGATAACTGCTTATGCTAGGTTGACTTCAGATGGCTGGATAGTTATTGGCAAAGAGATGGGTGCCAACTCAGTGATACATACAGGTGCGACTGCAATGCACAATTCAAATTCGGCGGGAACAGCGACTGCAGATGGCAGTACGGAAGCGGGTGCATCCGACTCCTGCGCAGGCGAGTGGGTAGGAACAGGCATCATAGATGGTGAAGGAGATACAATCGTGAACCCGTTTGATTGGATGAGCACAACTACATATGCGGGATCCGCGTATGCAAATGCAATCCCCGATGGGTTTGAAGCGATAAATTTTGTGGTCTATATAGACACCAGCGGACCAAATGATGCATTCTCATTCACAGAAGCGATAGCGATGATACCAGCGCCAATACCATAACAAGACTCTAGGCATAAATAGCAACAAGAAAAAAAAATGAAAAGATAGAAAAGCTCAAAAAGAGCTTTTCTTATTTTTTTGTGTTCTATATATTTATTGTATAAATTCCTTCTATTTGAGACACTGATTTACACTGATTTTTTCTTTTTCTACAGAAGCAGCAGGAATATCATGCTTGTTCTTCCAGTAATAGGCATCGAAAAACACCTTTCTTCGGTAGCCGCGTTTAATGAGATGCCAAGCAACGACATTTTCCGCTGATTTACTTTCATCCATATCAAAGGTGAGCGCCCTTCTCAGCCCCTCTTCGCAGAAGAAGAGCTTCTTCTCTCGTTTCTCAACTGCCTTTTTCGCGCGGGTATATACATCGGCTATGGCGATGAGCATGGAGCTTCGCAGATAATACAGGTAAAGCTTCAAAGTTACAAATGTAGTAAGCAAAGACGATATAAAAGTTGCGGTCTTTGTTTGCATTATCACAGAACTTCTATCACAACGGTATGCGACATCTGATTAATTTCCTTTATCCGACCCTTTGTGTTTTGGGTCTCGCCTAATATCCCCCGGAGCTTTATATCTTCTCCATCTATTTCTATCAGAACCACGTCCTCCATAAGTAATTCTCTACCGCTTCCGCTTTCTATTAACACACTTGATTCACACATGATATATGTACGTATTAGCACGCATCATAAAAAGGAAGTGGGATGAAAAACGTAAAGAAGATAGGACTTACACTTTTACCTTTAAGTGCATCACATGGTTTAATGCACATCCTGGCTACTGCACTACCCGCACTATCACTTTTAGTAAAGGACGAGTTTCAATTATCGAACACTACTGTAGGATTGCTTTCTTTTGCATTCGCAGCAGCTATCGGATTTGGCGGCATACCCTCAGGCATGCTGTCAGATAGATCTGATGGAATAAAGCTGATATGTATCGGATTCTTCTCTACTGCCCTTCTCTCTGCTTTTTTACTTATCGTCCCGAATTTTTTATCGGTAGCCCTTATTTTCATCGCCATTGGTTTTCTTCTCAGTTTATATCATCCCGCAGCTCTATCACACATTGCGATGTCTTTCAGGGAGACACGCGGGAAAGCTTATGGTGTGCATGAGATCGGAGCGAGCATAGGGATTGCTATAGCGCCATTAATAGCGGGATTTATTTCTCTCTACTACGGTTGGCGTTTCGTCTACCCGGTTTTAGCAATACCGGCGATTATTATCGCTCTTTTATTGATCAGATTGCGAAGGAACTCGAAAAGGGATAGAAAGAAGCAAAGCAGTGAGGAGCAATCCCATGTAAATGACCTAATAGTTTTTCTTCGCCAAATTATAAGAAACGGTTCGATAAG
Source organism: Candidatus Methanophaga sp. AG-394-G06 (assembly GCA_009903405.1). Lineage (GTDB taxonomy): Archaea > Halobacteriota > Syntropharchaeia > Alkanophagales > Methanospirareceae > Methanophaga. Next base: position 17,227 of record PRCZ01000022.1, on the reverse strand, counting down.
AAAGGTTTACATAACCGAGTGCATATTTGGTTTTGTTTTCGTTGGTGCACTGACCTTCGTCCCAGTTTTCCTTGATGAAGCAAAAGGGCTGGGTCCTGCGCTTGCAATAACGGTAACATGCGTTTTTACAGCCGGAGGGGCGATAGGTAAAGTTATTGGTGGGCATTTCTCTGACCTCCGAGGCGAGCGAAAAGTGATGTCTATTGGTTTTTTTCTCACTGCGCCACTATTTTTTATTCTTGCCTTTCTTCCTTTATTCTGGGCTATTCTAACCTTGGCTCTTGCAGGCACGATTTTACCCACTGTTCTCTCTGCTATAATATCTACGGTGAGCAAGGAAATAGAGCCGTCAAGGACAGGAATAGCGTTTGGTTTCTTGCTGCTGGCGGGATTCGGCTTCGGGTCTATTTCGCCTCTCCTCCTGGGTTTGGTAAGCGATAGTTTTGGTATCTCCGCGGTCTTCTATCCTATTGTGATTGCGATTATAATTGGTGGAATCCTGAACAGCGCTTAGAATGCTGATCTGTAATTGCAGAATGCAAATATAAAAATGCAAAAACTAAAGGGTGGGGAAATGCCACAGTAGAGGGAGTAGTAAATTTGTATAGGTAAGATCAAGAATAAGATGAAGAGAAGATGAATGAACGAATGATACAGACGCTGATACCACGTGAGTTTTTTGTCACTTCCGGCGTGGGCATGGACTCCGAGCGGGCGGCCGCTTTTGACTTCGCTTTATACGACGCAGGGATAGGTGAATGCAATCTGGTAGGGGTATCATCTATACTCCCTGCAAAAGCAATAGAAACAGAAAGAAGTAAAGTGATCTTAACACCAGGCGAAATAACCTTCTGCGTAATGTCAAGAGCAGATGGTAAGTCGGGCGAGGTCATTGGCGCTGGTATAGGATACGGCCGAATGGTAGGAGAAGATGGGAGCGGAATCATCTGTGAACATCATGGACATCATTCAGAGACATATCTAATTGCGAAGATAAGGGAGAAGCTATATAAGATGGCGGAGATTCGCGCTAAGGGGATTGTTGTGAATGATCTAAAAGCGAAGTCCGTAGAAGTAGAAGAAGGAAAGTTTGGGTCCATGGTAGTGGCATTGGTGTTTGTATTTTGAGTGAAAATATAAATTAATATGAGATGCACCATTATAATGTAGGACGAGGTGAAGAGAGAAAGTGGATATAGAGGAGTTACCCGGTGTTGGCCCCGCAATAGCGGAGAAGCTGCGTGAAGCGGGTTATAATTCATTGGAAGCGATAGCAGTGGCATCTCCCGCGGAACTGGTAGCGGCTGCTGAGATAGGCGAAGCGACATCAGCGAAGATAATAAATGCCGCGAGGGAAGCCGCGGAAATCGGCGGGTTTGAGACTGGTGATACGATATTAGGGCGAAGGCTGGAGATAGGCAAGCTAACTACTGGATCAACATCTTTTGATGATCTATTAGGCGGTGGCCTCGAGACGCAAGCGCTAACAGAGTTTTATGGCGAATTCGGCAGTGGAAAGACGCAAATAGCGCATCAACTCGCAGTAAATGTGCAGTTGCCACCGGAAAAAGGGGGCTTGAATGGCTCTGTTATAATCATTGATACCGAGAACACCTTTAGACCAGAACGGATAAAGGACATGGCGGAAGGTGCTTCGCTTGATCCGGATGAGATTCTTAAAAATATACACGTTGCACGTGCTTATAACTCAAATCATCAGATCCTGCTGGTAGATAAGGCGGAAAGGCTTGCAGAGGAGCTGATAGATACAGAAAAGCCCGTCCGGTTATTGATAGTTGACTCAGCAACTGCTCATTTCAGAAGTGAATATGTGGGGCGGGGGACGCTGGCAGATCGGCAGCAGAAGATAAACAAGCATTTACATGACACTCTCAGGTTTGGCGACCTCAATAACGCCGTAGTGATGATAACCAACCAGGTGCAAGTGAGACCCGACGCCTTCTTCGGCGACCCTACAAGACCCATAGGCGGTCATGTGGTGGGGCATACCGCTACTTTCAGATTATATCTGAGAAAGTCAAAAGGAGAGAAGAGGATAGCACGGTTAGTTGATTCGCCTAACCTACCAGAAGCGGAAGCGGTGTTCACAGTATCAAAGGTGGGAATTAGGGATTAAAGTATCAGCATAAAAACAGATTTACTCTTCTACATCTAGCTCATCTTTACAACTGTCGCAGAGCATCAGCCCGTCTTTCATTTCTAGGTAATTTGAGAAGGTTCCACATTTCTCGCATATGCCCTGCTCCATTCCCTCATCCTCTTCTATACCCCTTATATCTCTTTCCACCTGCATCTCTATCAGATCGGCCAGTATCGAGTTCATCTGTGAGGAAACTGAGAGTATATCTACATCGGCTACTATGCCCACCAACTTGCCATTTTCTATTACCGGTAGCTTCCTTATCTTCCCCCTCGCCATTTTCTTTACTATATCCGATAGACGATCGTTCGACGATGCAGTTATTATAGGTACAGTCATGACATCTTTTAGCTTCACCGCGCTCGGCGGGATGTCCTTACTTACCAGCTCGCTAAGTATATCCCCCTGTGTAACTATGCCTTCCGGCCTACCGCTTTTGAGTACAACAATACTATCCACATCGTACTTCTTCATCCGTTTGGCCGCTTCCGTAACGTTCATGTTCATACTTCCGGTCACTACCTCCCTCACCATTATATCTCTCAGCGGTACATCCGTCTCCATTTGTCTTCACACAATTATAATATTGAAACTTTTATATGTTTAAATATTGTCGAGTATGGGAATGAAATACGTAATTTTAATAGGTGATGGGATGGCAGATTATCCGATCCCTGAGCATGGCGGTAAGACCGCTTTACAAATTGCAAATACGCCGAACCTAGATTCTATCGCTACCCTGGGCTTTTGCGGCTTGGTGAGGACCATACCGGAGGAGATGGGTGCCGGAAGCGATATAGCCACACTCTCTATTCTTGGTTATGACCCCGCGTTATATTACACCGGTAGGGGTCCGTTAGAAGCGATGGGGATGCATACCCCTCTTGGTGATGACGATATAGCATTCAGATGCAATTTTATAACGGAAGTTGGGGGGCGTATAGTGGATTACAGTGGTGGACATATAACAGACGAAGAGGCGCGCGAATTAATAGCTGCACTCAATGAAGAATTCCGAGAGGTAGCGATTAAATTTTATCCGGGGGTTAGTTATCGAAATGTTATGGTTCTCAAATCCACCGATTGTGATTCCCTGGAAGGCGGTGCACCACCCCATGACATAATTGGTGCACAGTTGGAAGAGAGCCTACCAAAAGAAGAGCTGCTGCGGGATATTATACTCACTTCAAGAGCGATTTTGGAAAAGCATGAAATAAACATGAAAAGGGCAGCGAGAAATGAAAGGAAGGCGAATATGGTATGGCTCTGGAGCGGTGGTAAAAAGCCTGTAATGCCTGCGTTTAGCGAGTTGTATGGCGTGAGTGGTTCTGTGGTTTCAGGTGTGTATCTAATAAAAGGTATTGGGCGCTGTGCAGGCATGGACATAATAGATGTGCCTGGCGCCACGGGCTATTTTGATACGAATTACGAAGGTAAGGTAGAATATGCATTACGTAGTCTGAAGGCGAAAGATTTTGTTCTGGTCCATGTGGAAGCGCCGGATGAGGCGGGGCATCTCCGCGATCTTGATCTGAAAGTGAATGCGATAGAGGATTTCGACGCGTTAGTAGTGGGCAAGGTCTTAAAGGGCTTAGCAGATGAATTTGCAGATGTCGGGTACAAAATTTTAGCCATGCCTGACCACTATACGCCAGTGTCTCTGGGAACACATACAAAAGAGCCAGTGCCTTTTGCAATTTTTTCTTCACATGCACAAAGTAAAATGAAGAAGGGTGGGTTTGATGAAACGTCAGCGAGGAATGGTGAGTTAGGTCTCTTAGATGCACGAGCACAGGATTTGATGCATCTTTTCTTCCGCAACTAAATACTGCATAATAACCTATCACTTTATATATTATGAAAACAAAGTAGGTTGATACATAAAATGGCAGTTATCTCTGAGAGAATAAGGAAATGCCCCGAATGTGGATCAAAAAATGTAATAACTGATTCTCGGCATGCGGAACTTTACTGTGCTGATTGTGGGGTAGTGATCGCTGAGAATATCGTGGACCTTGGACCCGAGTGGCGTTCATATGACGAGGAGCAAGCCTCTAAAAGGATAAGAACCGGTCCTCCTATGAGTTATAGGATACATGACAAAGGGCTGGGTACACCTACGCCCGGGTTACCTGCACGGACGAGGCGATTACGAGGGATAAGTATAGATTCCAGTGATAAGACGCTTGCTTTTGCACTCGTTGAGATAGATAGGATGGCATGTGCCCTTGGACTGCCAAATAACATCAAGGAGGCGACATCAGTATTATATAGGAAAGCAATGAAGCGCGGCCTAATCAAGGGACGGAGTATAGAAGAGTTAGTTTCGGCAATGCTATATATTACCTGCAGGCAGTATGGTGTTCCGCGAACACTGAAAGAGATGGCAGAGGTCTCAAGGAGTCCCCTAAAGAAGATAAGGAGAGCGTACATTTTCCTTTTAAGGCGATTAGAGATAAAGCTTGCTCCTGCTGATCCCGCACGCTACATCCCACGTTTCTGCTCTAAACTTGGGTTGAGTGCGGAGATAAGGGAAAAAGCCATGGTGATACTGCAAGATGATGATGGGACCGGGATGGCAAAGGGCTGGGGACCAATAGGGACCGCAGCGGCGGCAATATACATTGCTACTGTTTTAAGTGGTGAATATCGAACGGAGAAGGAGATAGCAAAAGTCGCTGGTACAACGGAGATTACCATCCGAGATAGGTATAAAGAACTGGTGAAGCGGTTAAACATAGACGTTCTTAGCCCATCACGAGACGGTAAATTCCTGGGCGTCGGAATTGTTTAATTTCTTCTTTAAAGAGGGAGGATAGTTAATACCTTCTTCCCTTTTTCTCGTGCCTTTTTCTCTTCCTCTTGATCCCAATCAGTATTAGGTGGGGGTAAATTCAGAGGGTCCGGCGTTTCCCCATTCTTCCACAATGTTACAACAGGATGGTGTACACGCTTAAGAAACTCCTTCAGTCCTTCTGGGTCTATGCAGTCTTCCTCTGTTGCGATTTTGTCAAACAGCTCTGCGGGAATGAATTCCGTAAGAATTTGCTTATATTCCTTTGGTATCCATACTATACGATTCCATCCGCCATCGGCACGAACGAATTTCCGCGATCTCGGCGTTCTAACTGATATGCCACAGTATCCATGATTCTGCTGTCCGCCACTTATAAGCCCCGCGAGTTTAGAGAATGTCAAACCCAAAGGCGTTTCCCCTCCATATCTCCGGTCTACCAGACCCAAGCCATCAACATCGGGGATATAGAATATGGCAGCTTCGAAACATCCGCAATTCGTCTGCGGATATGTAATCGAAGAGTACATAACCACGCGTTTGTAGGTTCTGTTTGACTTTTCATAGATCTTTTCATTTATGCCCGTGTATTCTCCGCCTTCGGGGTCAACGCATTCGCCCTTTGGCATCTCAAATATATATCCATACGGGTCAAGGTCACACATTACTTTTGCACCTATCCATGTGATTATCCCGCAATAGGGCGGTCTATCCGGTGCAACTGCGCATACATGACTCGGCGCGAATGTCTGGCAGATAGTGCAGCCAAAAAAAGTATCTGCGTCCTCGTCAGAAAATGCCCTCGCACGCTTATCCACTCGCTCCCAGTAGGGCACGCAAACGTTATCTATTATTCCCTTTGTGTGTTCGGACCCACCTAGATCCTCTGTGGCTATCAGAATCTTCGCATCTGCCTTCTCTACCAGAGGGAACTGTATCTTGCAGAGATTTATCATCGCCTGACCAAGATGCTCAAAATCATGTTTATCTGCATTTTTTTTGTGCAATCGCAACCATATTGTGTCGCGGGTATTAAGTAGCATCCACCCTTCCCCTTCTTCCAATGCGAAATACGTCCATCGTGTGAGCAAATCAAGATAATCTTCTGTTAATTCCTTACCATAATACCGTATCCAGAAACCAAAAGGCAGCGATTGCCCCTCTATTTCCTTTATCTCTGGTCCTATCACCTCCACGCGTCCATCTTCTATCTTGTCCTCGCCTTTCATCACCTCGATAAAGAAGAAACTACTGTATCTCTGCTTCGGACCACCTAACTCGCAGTACATGTCATGCTTCCTCACCCTCTGCCCGGCCTGACGTGGTGATATGTCATAGGAGATTCCCGTAAAAAAATCGTCCGGATTCGTTGGTACGTGATAAACCTTACCTTTGGGTAAGGCATCCCATATCTCTTGCCTATCTTTCGCTTGTTCTTCTTCTTCTGTCACCTTCTCTTTTGTCATCTTGTCATCCTTCTATTTTATATCCTTCCTCGTTATCAACCTCGGCACGAGTGTCGAATACCTGCCCAATTGTATGCCGTATCTTTTGTTATACTCTTGCATATCCATCAGTTCCCCCGACCTATGCCTTGCCCGCTTAATCTTCATACCTTCTATCTCCCAGCCATGCTCCTGCTCCAACTTCCTCAGTAATTCCGCACGCCGCATCACATGCAATTCCTGCTCTGATCGCACATACAAATGCCAATCATCAGAATACTCGCCAAAGAAGGTTTTATATGCTTCGTTCTCCGCTTCTAAACTCGCAAGTCGTGGATCCCGCAACGCAAGCGGTCGGTGCAATAACTTGGCACACATCGCTATTGCTTCCTCTTTCGTATCCACAGGCACGAGCATGTGCATAGGGCATGGCTCAACCTCTTTCTTCTCGCCCGTAACGCCGTCATACATCCACCACTTGCTCCTGTCATCTTTATCGCCCAAAAAATATCTCTTGAACTTGAAGCCGGAAGGACCGATAACTACCGGTATGCCTGACCTTACGAGTCCCGCTGCGACGGCGTACATCTCCTCTGTCGCGGCACCCCACATTATAACTACTACAGGCAATCGCGCATAGAGATAATCGGCAATCTGCGTCCAGTTTGCCTTTGGTGTGTACCCACTGCCGACCAACGCACCGCGATAGATCGCCGCGGGCACATGCGAGATAGCAGTGCACCCGCCAAAATTCACCAACCCTTTTAGCACGCCTGCCGCAATGTATTGCTCGAATAAAAAACCGTTTTTATCGAAATATTTCGCAACATCTGCGGCAACGCATCCGGAAACAGTGACAAGAGCATTCCGTTCAAGAAAATATCGTGCCATTTCCGCTACTTCGCGCTCCGAACCAGGATGATTCCCACAGCCTATAATGTTAATCATCCCAGGACCGTTACCACCGAGGATAATCCCAAACGTCAAGTCTCGCCACTCTAATTCTGACATAGGACCCCTGCCAGCACGCATAAGATATTTATCCCCTTTTAGCTTACCTGTTGTAGCAGCAGCACTCATAATCAAATCCATAATCGGGACTCCTTCAGGGCACGCTCTTTCACACACACCGCAAAATATACAGTTATCGTAAATATCTGCGAGTGCGCTCACGTCATCCATCGCCTTGCTTATTGTCTGCTTATTTGGACATAGCTCGATACAGAGGTCGCATGAGTTACATCTTGACGCTTCTTTCTTTAGCTCAGCCAACAAGTAGTTCTCTTTTCTCTTACCCTTTTGTTTTATAGCAATCGCTAATTTAACAGCGAGTTCACCTGCCTTCTCAGGAATTGTTATCCTCACGCCTGGCAAGTCATTCTCCATCACATCTTTGAGTATGTCATCCACAGAATCATCAGACCTGTCTTCTAACCCACTACCCGCTTTATAGCCATATGCAATCACTTTCGCATCTACTCGCTTCGCTTCTGCCACCAGATCAAAATCCAGACATGTCTCACTGGCAACAACTACATCTGGTATGCCCGCTCTGGTCACCTTCCTTGCCTTTACTGCGGATGTGAGAACCTTCCCTCCTTTATAAAATCGCGGTATGTCATGCCCTACCGCACCCACGCCACAGATCTCTATCGCATCTTCTAATCCATTTGCCTTTACGTGCTCAACGGCGAACCATGCAGGCAGGAAATTATTGCCAAAGAAAACTATAACTGGTTTGGTTCTATCAACTACACCCATCCCCACCTCAATCTCAACAGGTGGGGAATCAGAATATTCCGTTGCCGGATGGTTGCCAGCATTGAAGAACTCAAAGCAGCACATCTTTATAGTTTCCGCTATCTCCATCGCAAGGAAGGTAAGGGCGCCTGCGTGCAGTGCCTTCTCCTCAAACTCGATTACGCTCTCAGCCCCGAAATAAGCGGCGAGTAGTAACTCTGATAGTTGCGCTTCTGCGTATGATAACGCTCTATCCATATCATCTAAATTCTTCGTGTAAAATCCCGTTAGCATGGATGTGTTCATCGTGGGATACGTAATCGAACTACCCATGTCTATCTCCCTATTCCGTCCGAAGACTTTTATAGCGAATTCGAGCAAATCACGCGCAAATGTTAATTGCTTAAACAGCCCTTTACATGTGTCCTGCAAGCTTAGCTTCGCTTGGTTTGACTCTTCCATAATTGTGGGGGTACTTGGTATGCTAGTGTATAAGGGGTGATACCTGTTCAGAAGCACACTATCCCATTCTGTGATGTCCGATGCATGCGCTAAGATATTCAATTTTGGTTTCCATTGTTTCACCCGCCTTTCGCCCATCTCCTTAATTATATCTGTCGCGATGTCCTCCACTCCCCGGAGGTCTCGTACCACTTCTTCGAGGTCCACTTCACAATCGCCCACTTTCACTATCTTTTTATTCGCTTCTTTTTCACCTGCTCTCCGGCGCATCTTCATTTATTTCCTCTTCCCCTAATGGCGTACGTAACGCTTTTTTTTAAAAAAAAAACACCGATTAAAGATAGATTCTGCTTTGCAAGAATCTTTAATTATGAAATCTCAAAGAAGGATACATCATCTGTAATTAATAATGGTTTATAGATAGTAAGGGGATCTTGAATGCTGATCGGATAGATGTGAAAGGGGATAAGAATAAGTGGGGGCTATGCAAAAAGACGAACAAAGGCGGTAGAAGCGGCGATATAAAAGAGACAATGCGTGATTCTGACGTTTGCATCGCTCTTTCAACCTCTTGGTCTAGGCGTCATAAAGCGGGGATGGGTGGCAGATATAGCGGACGATTTTTTCCGGCGGTTTTAAGGGGCGCTTTAGATGTTCCTGCTACACGTATAATCGACGATATGTATGTGCGCGAAGCAGTTGCGGTGGGTATGAAAGCCGTAAGGCAGGGGTTGGCGGAAAGAAAGATGAGCATAGAAGAGTTGGACGCAGTGGTACGAGAGAAAATATTCAAGGTAGAATAAGTTTTTATAGTGGCAATTCAATTGTATATTATGGTACTTGTGGGGACATGGAGTAGATGTATTTTCGTGTCCGACAATGGATACTTAAGCCTAATTTGATAGCCAGTAAATCTGATTGGTTAAGGTAGGTGTGTGCGAAATATTGTCAATTTCAACACTGGTTGATCCTGCCAGAGGCTACTGCCATCAGAGTTCGATTAAGCCATGTTAGTCGAGGGTGCTTCTTCTTCGGAAGAAGTAACCCGGCGGACGGCTCAGTAACACGTGGATAACTTGCCCTTGGGTCTGGGATAACCCCTGAGAAATTGGGGACAATACCGGATAGGGCATCGATAGCTGGAATGCGCGATGTTCAAAAGCTGAGGCGCCCAAGGATAGGTCTGCGGCCGATTAGGTTGTTGTTGATGTAATGGATCAACAAGCCTGCAATCGGTACGGGTTGTGAGAGCAAGAGCCCGGAGATGGGTTCTGAGAAAAGAACCCAGGTCCTACGGGACGCATCAGGCGCGAAAACTTTACAATGTGCGAAAGCACGATAAGGGAACTCTGAGTGCCTCCTATGGAGGCTGTTCAGGTGTCTAAAAAGCACTTGAAGTAAGGGCTGGGTAAGACCGGTGCCAGCCGCCGCGGTAACACCGGCAGCCCAAGTGGTAGCCACGATTATTGGGTCTAAAGCGTCCGTAGCCGGCCAGGTAAGTTCTTTGGGAAATTTAACCGCTCAACGGTTAAGCTTTCAGGGAATACTGCTTGGCTTGGGACCGGGAGAGGTCAGAGGTACTTCAAGGGTAGGGGTGAAATCCGTTAATCCTTGAGGGACCACCAGTAGCGAAGGCGTCTGACCAGACCGGGTCCGACGGTGAGGGACGAAGGCTAGGGTCGCGAACCGGATTAGATACCCGGGTAGTCCTAGCTGTAAACGATGCGGGCCAGGTGTTGGCATTACTGCGAGTGATGGCAGTGCCGAAGGGAAGCCGGTAAGCCCGCCATCTGGGGAGTACGGTCGCAAGGCTGAAACTTAAAGGAATTGGCGGGGGAGCACCACAACGGGTGGAGCCTGCGGTTCAATTGGATTCAACGCCGGGAAACTCACCGGAGGCGACAGCAAGATGAAGGTCAGGCTGAAGACCTTACCGGATTAGCTGAGAGGTGGCGCATGGCCGTCGACAGTTCGTGTCGTGAAACATCCTGTTAAGTCAGGCAACGGGCGAGACCCGCGCTCACAGTTGCCAGCATCTCCGTAAGGAGGATGGGAACTCTGTGAGGACTGCCGCCGCTAAGGTGGAGGAAGAAGCGGGCCACGGTAGGTCAGTATGCCCCGAATCCTCCGGGCTACACGCGTGCTACAATGGATAGTACAATGAGTATCGACCCCGAAAGGGGAAGGTAAACCCCTAAAACTATCCTTAGTTGGGATCGAGGGCTGCAACTCGCCCTCGTGAACCTGGAATCCGTAGTAATCGCATCTCAAAATGGTGCGGTGAATATGTCCCTGCTCCTTGCACACACCGCCCGTCAAGCCAGCCGAGTGGGATTTAGGTGAGGTCATGTTTTTTGGCATGTTCGAACCTAAGTCTCGTAAGGGGGGCTAAGTCGTAACAAGGTAGCCGTAGAGGAATCTGCGGCTGGATCACCTCCTAAATTTTTTTAAAACCAATCAGAGCTGAAAGAGTATCAAGTTAGGTTTGGGGTCTAGTTTAAATCATAGCATATCAAATAAGCAAATAGCTGGGATAAATTTGGGGCTCGTAGATCAGTGGAAGATCGTCGCCTTTGCGAGGCGAAGGCCCTGGGTTCAAATCCCAGCGAGTCCATGTTCCTGGAATGTGAATGCACCTAACGACTTGCTTGTTGTTAGGGAAGTTACAGATGGCAGTTGCTGTCAGATGAAGTTATCATACGCACTTTGCAACTCAGACATTTAATGAGCTCAGCAAGGTTATATGTTGGTGATTTATGTCATTTAGTGGATGGCTCGGCTCAAGCGCTGATGAGGGGCGTGCCAAGTTGCGAAAAGCCTCGGGTAAGCACAAGGAGCTTTAGAACCGGGGATGCCCTAATAAGAACTCTTGACATTTTTATGTCGATCCGTAATGATCGGGAACGCTCTGAATTGAAACATCTTAGTAGGAGCAGGAGGAGAAATCAATTGAGATGCCGTGAGTAACGGCGAGTGAAATCGGCACAGTTCAAACCGAATTCCTTCTCGAAAGAGAAGGAAGATGTGGGGTTGTAAGTATGACTCATATAAAGCCCGCCCTATTGAAGTTAAAGTCCGTTGGAACACGGCGCCATAGAGAGTGAAAGCCTCGTAGGCGTAAGATAGAGGGCTTGAGTCTTTACTTGAGTACCGTAGGTTGAATTTCCTGCGGGAAGCTGGGGGTTACCAACCTCCAAAACTAAACACGTCTTGAGCGATAGCGTAATAGTACCGTGAGGGAAAGCTGAAAAGCACCCCAAGTAAGGAGGTGAAAAGAGCCTGAAACTAAATGGCGATAGAGTGATATGGCTTGAAAGTGATGACGTAGTCTGAAGGAAAATCTCGTGAGGGATGTGTACGAAGATTGCAGAACAGAGTTGTATCGTACGTTCTGGAGAACGGGCCAGGGAGTATATCTCTGTGGCGAGGCTAACCCGTAAAAGGGGAGCCGTAGGGTAACCAACAGTTCGCATCCTATGTATGGAGAGGAACGACGTATGAACTGCGTGGAGTCACAGGGATATGACCCGAAGCCGGGTGATCTAAGCGTGGGCAGGCTGAAGTTCTCCGAAAGGGGGATGGAGGGCCGAACCGGTGATGATTTGCAAATCTCTCGGATGACCTATGTTTAGTGGTAAAAGGCCAATCGAACCCGGCAATAGCTGGTTCCCCTCGAAACATGCCGTAGCATGACCCGGTCTGAGATGGATAGCGTTGTAGAGCCACCGATTGGGGGATCCGAAGTCGAAAGACTTCGCCCCCCTGTCAAACTCCGAAGGCGCTATCGTCGTAGAAGACTGGAGTCCGGGCTGGGGGGTAAGCTCCCAGTCCATGAGGGAATGAACCCTGACTGAGGTTAAGGTCCCTAAGTGTCGGCTAAGTGTTAACACTAAAGAGCGTTGCAGACCACAAACAGCTGGAAGGTTAGCTTAGAAGCAGCTATCCTCTAAGGAGTGCGTAACAGCTCACCAGTCGAGGTTTGTGGCATCGAAAATGGATGGGGCTTAAGCCGACCACCGATACCTCAGGGATCTGAAAGGATATCCTGTAGAGGGGCGTTCTGCATGGGCAGAAGCATCCCTGTGAGGGGATGTGGACCGTGCAGAAACGAGAATCCTGGTGATAGTAGCAGCATAGTCGGGTGTGAATCCCGATCGCCGAAGGGGCTAGGTTTCCTTGGCAATGTTCGTCAGCCAAGGGTTAGCCGGTCCTAAGATATGTCCTAATTGGAGCATGTCAAATGGGAAGCAGGTTAATATTCCTGCGCCATTCAGCCTATGTGCTTCGAGCACACCTGACGCTTCCGGGTAGATTGAGCGGCGCTGTCGCGCCGTCCAAGCACCGAACCCTATGGAGAGCCGTAATGGCGAGAAGTAGGCGAATGTGTGATGGCGAAAGTCAGTTAAGCCCAGGAGCCCGTGAAAAGGGCGGCTGAATGTCCGTACCGAGAACCGACACAGGTGCCCCTAGCTGAGAAGGCTCAGGCGTGTCGGGGAAATCCAGCTAAGGGAATTCGGCAAATTAGCCCCGTAACTTCGGGAGAAGGGGTGCCTGCCTTGTAAAAGGCAGGTCGCAGTGACAAGGGAAGGCTAACTGTCTAATAACAACGTAAGTGATCGCAAGTCCGTAAGGATGAGTACGGTCACTGACTCCTGCCCAGTGTAGGTATCTGAAAGCCCTTTACAAGGGGACGAAGGACCTATAAACGGCGGGGGTAACTCTGACCCTCTTAAGGTAGCGTAGTACCTAGCCGCTTAATTGGCGGCTTGCACGAATGAAGGAATGAGCCTTCTACTGTCCCTAGCTGGAAACCGGCGAAGTCAACATCCTGGTGAAAAGTCCAGGGACCCCCAAGGGGAAGCGAAGACCCCGTGGAGCTTTACAGCAGCCTGTCGTTGAGTTACGCCTTCGGATGTATAGCGTAGGTAGGAGGCGAAGAAGTGTTTTCGCCAGGAAACACAGAGCTGCCAATGGAACACTACCCATCCGAAGTTGTGACCCTTACTCGAAAAGAGAACACCGGTAGGTGGGCTGTTTAGGTGGGGCGCCATGCCCTTGAAAAGATATCGAGGGCGCCCTAAGGTTGACTCAGGTGGGTCAGAACTCCACCGTAGAGTGCAAGAGCAAAAGTCAGCCTGACGTGACTTCGCATAGCAGGAAGTCACGAGACGAAAGTCGGGTCTAACGAACCTTTATGGCTCTTTGGTAGGGCCTAAAGACGTCAGAAAAGCTACCCCGGGGATAACGGAGTTGTCTCCAGCGAGAGTCCATATCGACCTGGAGGATTGCTACTTCGATGTCGGCTTTCTCCATCCTGGCTGTGCATCGGCAGCCAAGGGTAAGACTGTTCGTCTATTAAAGGAGATCGTGAGCTGGGTTTAGACCGTCGTGAGACAGGTCGGTTGCTATCTATTGGGGGTGTTTTGAGGTCTGAGGGGAAGCTGCTTTTAGTACGAGAGGAACAGAGCAGCGGCGCCACTGGTGTACCGGTTGCCCGACAGGGCATCGCCGGGCAGCTACGCGCTAATGGATAAGAGCTGAAAGCATCTAAGCTCGAAGCCATCCCTAAAAAAAGGCCTCTTTAAGGACACCGTTAGAAGAACGGTTTGATAGAGTTGGGGTGTAAGAATCAAGGTGAAAACCGAGATTTTCAGCCCGCAGCTACTAACGTCCGCACTAGTAAACCTATTGCTGGGTTCAGATGAAATCTGAGTTGTGAAGTGCAATTTTTCTCTATTTTTCTCTATTTTTTGATGCTTTTTATATCTGCAAAAGGTTTTTCTTTGATCAAACTTTCTTCCTCTTAAAAGGAAAGTTTGAGCCAAGGTGGCGGAGAGGCACACGCGGCTGACTGCAGATCAGCTATACCCCGGTTCAAATCCGGGCCTTGGCTTCTTCGGCTATACTTCTTTTTGTCACTGCGGAGATTGCCGAGGGCGCAAAGTTTAATAGAGTTCCAATCCTCGCGTGTTTTTTCTGATGCTTGCGCTTAAAATTGCAAAGGCAGGAGTTGCTCGATCGGATGCGCTATGGCGCGAATGATGTGCGGTAGATTCTTCACAATATCTCCTCTAATATCCGCGCATAAGCAGGCCTTGTAATGAAAATCCCTATTAACAGTCCAACGATGGTTACAATGGCAAAACCCTTCAATGTGCCAAGAGCCATCAAACCAAGAGCTAGCATCGCCACGATTGTGGTCGCCGCAGAAACGAAGATTATACCAAATGCAAATGAGATCCGCTTACGATACATGGTCTTAGAAGATCGACCACCCGAAAGCACTTCATCTGTTATTATCACTAATTGATCTACACCCGTACCTATCACCGCGATTATTCCCGCAATGCTCGGCAAATCCATCTGCCATCCTATCGCCGCGGCAAAGCCCAATATCAAGATCACCTCGCTAAGAAGCGCAAAGAACATCGGTAATACTATCTTCTTCTCCCGGTATCGTAAGAAAACGACAACTGTAACCAAGATAAGCGCAAACAACCCCGCAATTGCTGCCCCTTCTTTGAATTGCGCCCCCAAGTAAGCCGGAATTTCGCCTGAGCCTATTATATTCACATTTACTGGTAATACGCCCGCTTTTAAGTGTATTATCAGCTCCTTTGCCTCTTTAAATCCTTCATCGCCCAATCCCGTTTCTGCACGCAAGCCATACTGCGGCTTATCTTTCATTTTTATCGCAAGATCCGGTGATAAAGACGCACTATACACAACCACCTCGTCAAGCAGCATTGTGAGTTCGTGATTCTCTCTATCCTCGGTCGCATTGTATTCAATAGCAGCATCTCGTAATGCGACCGCGCCTTTCTCCTTTAACGTAAATGTAGCACCCCATGGTCTATCCTCTTTCTCACGCTCTGGCATTGTGCCCACGCTTCTGCTTTCTATCCCCTCGCTGCCATAAATGACATGCGCACTGATGTTCGCGATCTCATCCAATCTTTGCCCTTTCTTTATATCGCCACCTACTCCTTCTGTCTGGATTCGTATCTCGAACTTTCCCGGATTACCTACTATCCTCTTTGCCGTCCCTATATCCACACCCGCAAGGTCAATAAGGATAAAGTTATTCCCAACCGTTCTTGGCTTAATGTCCGCTAATCCAAGTATGTTTAGCTTTGTCTCTATTATCCGTTTCGTTTCGTCTCGCGTTTCCGGAATAACACTCTCTTCAAAATAATCTTTGCCATCTGGTTTCTTCGTTATGGTACCATTAACTCCAGTTAATAATTCGGATAATTTGTCCTTTGAGACACTCTTCCTTATCTCATATACGGACTCTCTATCAGTCTTGTAATAATTAACTTCGGTATCCAGCTCCTTTTCAAGGTATGTTGCAACCGTACTTTCATTAACAGATGCGTTTATCCCCACTAAGGTGCCTTCTAATTTCAACTGCAGCCATGACCCACCCACTAAATCAAGACCATATTTTAGATTGCCGTCGATCCCCGCATCTGCGGGTGGCGGTGGATAAACATAAATGGCAACCAAAGCGGCAATGACAAGTAGTATTAATGCTATTATCCTTATATCCCCTAGTAGACCTCTCTCTTCCATTTAGCTCTTCTCCCTCTATCCTATCCTATCTTATGCTATCTCTCCTCTCATAATGTCAAATGATTTTGGCGCATTAAAAGGCACAGTCGAATTCTCGAGTGAACTCACAATATCGTTAAGTTTTACCGCAAAGTGCGTGGATTGAAACGCTCTTAAACTCTGCGCCCTCGGCGATCTCCGCGGTGATAAAGCACTTAATTTTTAGACAGTGCCGGGTACTTCACTTATCACGTTTTATTCTTGAATTATCTCCGTCACTTCTTGCAATTCCACTAACAAATTCCGCCCTTTCTTTGTAAGCTTGTAGCTCTTCCTTTTGCCCGATTCGTCACATACTCTTAAAAAGCCATGGTCCACGAGGAAGTCAAAATATTTCTTAAAACTTCTCCAATCCAAATTTGTCTTTTGCATGATGTGTGTCTTTTTCACTCCTTCCTCCTCGGATGTCGCCTTTAGTATATCAAACAGGATGTCCCATCGGCTTCTATGTTTTGTATTGCTCACAATTTCTCCCCCTCTCTTTTTACTCTCGCTTACGCTTAGTATAGTAGTAATCAAAAGAAAAGGTTCACTTCAGCATCTTCTCCACTTCCTCTAATCGCCCCATCAAGTCTATACCTTTTTCTGTAAGGTAGTAACTTGTCCCACCTTTAGAATCTTCATGATCTCCTATAAAACCTTGGTCCTGAAGAAAGCCAAAATGCCGTTGGAAGTTTCTCCAATCCAAATATGCATTCTGCATAATTCGTGTCTTCTTCGCTCTACCCTCTCCTACCTCGATTACCTTTAATATATCCAAGATAATTTCCCATCTGCTTCTCGGCTCTATTCTTACCATCTTCTTCTCTCCTTCTGCCCTATCCCTTTACCCCTGCCATATACATTTATTAGTATCATGTATAAATACCCTATCTTGTAAGTATAAAAACATTTACATTTTTGGATTTTCATTCTGAAGCATCTGTTCCAAAAGAGAATTTAAGGTTCATCGCAGCATCTTCTGCACTGCATTTAATCGCCCCATCAAGTCTATACCTTTTTCTGTAAGAT
>PRCZ01000021.1 GCA_009903405.1 Candidatus Methanophaga sp. AG-394-G06 | reverse complement strand
CGGGGATTCCAACAACAACATCATAACAGGCAACAATGCCAGCAACAACAACAATGACGGCATTTACCTCCGCTATTCCAGCAACAACAACACAATTACAGGTAACAATGTCAGCAACAACAAATATGGCGGTATCTGCCTCGACTTTTCCAGCAACAATACCATAACAGGCAACAATGCCAGCAACAACAACAAAAACGGCATCTACCTCGGGTATTTCTGCAACAACAGAGTTATTTACCTCCGCTATTCCAGCAACAACAACACAATTACAGGTAACAATGTCAGCAACAACAAATATGGCGGTATCTGCCTCGACTTTTCCAGCAACAATACCATAACAGGCAACAATGCCAGCAACAACAACAAAAACGGCATCTACCTCGGGTATTCCTGCAACAACAGAATTACTAACAATACCTGCTCTCATAACGTAGATAGTGGCATTGACCTCAGGGATTCCAGCAACAACAGCATAATGAACAATACCTGCAAAGACAACATGAGTGATAGTATCGACCTCGGGTATTCCAACAACAACAGCATAGTGAAAAATACTTGTACAAAAAACGACAGAGGCATCTCTCTCTGGGCTTCCTCAAACAACTACGTAACGAGCAACAACTGTTCCGTAAATAGGAATGAAGGGCTGTGTCTAGAATATAAATCGACAAAAAACAGTATATTAGATAACACTTGCCTTAACAATAAGGAAGGAATCGCTCTCGAATCTTCCGCCTACAATAACATATCCTACAACACCTGCTCTCACAACAAGAATGGCATTCTCATCTTCGAAGCTTCGACAAACAACTGTATCTCTAACAACAATTGCTCAAACAACGGTGAAGGCATTTTCATCTGGCTTTCAAATAACAATCTCATCCACTGTAACAACTTCATAAATAACTATTATAATGTTGATTCTGGGGGTTCAACTAACACTTGGCACTCACCAGAAGAATTAACCTACACCTATAACGGCAGCACATGCAAAAGCTACCTCGGCAACTACTGGGATGACTATGAAGAAACCGATGCAGACGGTGATGGAATTGGAGATACACATTACAGCATAGATTCAAAAAAAGATGAAAGTGATGATCATCCCTTAATGAAGCCTTTTGAGAACTATGTCCTTACCATATCCGCACCCGCATAATCGTCTACACCCGGCTGAAATTTTGCCCGCTATAATTGGTGTCTTGGTTGTGATATATCTGATTAGACAAATGGGATAAGGTATATCGGGTGAGAAAATAACTTGCTTATGATTTGCGGATAAATAGAAAAATTTATATACCCCTACACTTTTAGAATATTAGAAGCTGAAAAAATGATATTTGAGATACTTGCGTTTATTATTGGGCTGATATACGGATACGTGAAACCGGGAAAGGAAAAGCGATGGGAGCTTTTCAAAAAGGGAATTATATATGGTATTATTCTTGGTATAATATTTGGTTTTATCGGGCTTTTTATTGGTGGACTCGTATACTCAGCAGCGACTGCAATCGGGATGTTCATAACAGTAATAATCCTTGTGGTCATATTCATAATTGGCACGTTTATCGGGGACCTATTAGAAGTCGCAATTAAAAAATAGGGCAGTGTCTACAAAATAAACCGTGACCGTTATATGCACCTGGTCTGATAGCATATTCTATCATCAAGAAAGGGTTCAATGCCAAAGGCAACCAGAAGTTCAAATGCAAGGCCTGTAGTGTGAGATTCCCTAAGACTAAAGGCACGGTATACTACAACAAACACCTTACGGAAGGACAGATCATCATGATCTCGAAACGCAAGGAGAGGTTGGGCGATCATCTAGGTCTCTACCAGTGCTATTACTAAACATCCGTAGATGTGGAAAGGCTTTTTTGATGTGTCTGATACCTCATGAAACTTAGGACCCTACCTGATTTCCTACCCTCTATTTATTCCACTTCTTCAAAATATCCAACTACTTAGCCAGCACAAACTCTCTTTATACTCATACGATACGGGATAACCTGATAGAACAGGATAGAAGAGTAAGAAAAGAATAGCGGTAAGAATGAGAAACGAAATGACTAAAATCCTATTGACCACGATCTTCTTCTCGTGACGATGTGAATGATCCTGCCATAATCTATTTAACCAGTAAGTAATTGCCAAAATCATAAATGGCACTTCCGGGGCAAAATGATAGATGAACAGGATTCTTGAGATGAGGATATATGGGAGCCATAGCAGTAAGAAAGGGATTAGAATAAAGAGTAACACGAAATCCGCTCTTTCTCTTCTTATTTTATCTCGCACTAACTTCGCGGCAATTAAAACCAATGCCGGAATACTGCCCCACCATATCGCGGGATTACCCATCAGAACAATTGACGAAATCATTGTGTCCCAAGAGTTAGAATAGACCCAAAGCGGTTTTAGCATAAGTGGCCATGACCACCAGGGCGAAGAGAAAGGATGCGTTGCATTAATCGTGGCATGGTATCCGAACATGCCCAGTTGCGAATCAAAAACGGTTAATGGTGCGGGCGGAGTAATACTCACATTGCCCACAGCCAGGTATTCCGAGATGTATTTCAGATATAAAGGCACTCGGTGAATATCGAAAAGCGCATGCCCCATACCAGAGAACATGTAAGGGATGTAAGTTGCAATATAAATAGCTGCAAAAACGCACAGCGCAGCAAAAACTATCTTATAATCGCTAAATATCGGCTTTCTAGTTCTTATATTACTGATTAATAAAAGGATAAGAATTGCAATTAAACTAAAAGCGGCAGTCCATTTCACAGCGAAGCAAAGCCCAATAAGGATAATAGAGATGAAAAGAGAAGCGCCTTTTTTAGCTCCGTCTTCTTGCTTAGAGAAATAATCGAATGCAAAGTAAAAGATCAATAAGGTGAAAAAGAGGATATATATCTCTCCCGTCGCCAATCGAGCCAATGAGAAATGCATGAACTCGAAAGTCAATAGGAACGCAGCGAAAAAGCCCGCTACTGAGCTTTTAAACATCCGTTTACCAAAGAGGAACAATATCGGTATCATCACTGCAGCGGCAATAACGCCTACAATACGCCAGCCCAGTGGATTCATTCCGCAGCACAAAATGCCCAGGGCTATTATAAGCTTCCCAAGTGGTGGGTGTGTTGACTCATACGGCTCTTCAAGATTTAAATGCTCCTGCGCTGTTCGCACGAAATACATCTCGTCAAAGTACGCACCATACCGTTGTGTAATCGGGAGTTTTATTGCGCTCTGCTCGTCAACTAATCTCGTAGCAGCTTCGCCACGCACATTCACGGGCGCTATTTTTTTGTTATCTGTAGAGATCGCAATAATCTCGCCTATTTTACCCCGCGATTCCGGTCCAAAGACGAACTTGATGGAGTTGGTACTCCTCTGCCCTAGATTAATCCGTTCCCAGGAGCAGAAGTGCACATGCTCTGCCGGGTTATTATCATAAGATGAAAGAAACTCATCGTTATCGCCATAAACATCTAATTTCGTTCGGTTTGCATCACCTACGAAGATATAAAGCTCTTTTACTTGCTGAACGCTACCGAAATCAAATGTGACCACGTCTGCAACTCCCGCTTTTGATGGCTGCCAGTATGAAGAAGGCATCTCGACAGAGCCTAAATTAAGAGAGGCAAAAATCAAAAACACGAATACAAGTGCTGATACGGATACAATTTCCCACTGCTTTTTTTTCTCCACTTTCTATCTCTATTTCATAAAATATCATAAAACTTAAATAGTATTAAACTCTTTTTATTATGCTCCAAAGATGAAAAAAGAAAAAATAAGTGTCCTCATACCGGTTTACCAGGAATCCGAATTACTCGAGTCTCTCCTTGAAAGTTTAATAGCAGACTCCTATCAACCAAAAGAAGTCCTCTGTATCCTGGATGATCCAACAGAAAAGAGCTTAAAAATTGTTGAGCGGATGAAGGATGAAATTAGGTTTATACTTAATGGGCATAGAAAAGGGAAAGTGAACGCTTTAAACGAAGCTTCCCGGCTTTTAGAAGGCGATATAATCCTCTTTCTTGATGCAGATGTTAAAATAGCCACAAATGACTTTTTAGAGAGGATTATGGCTGAGATGGAAGAAACCGACCTACTGGACATAAAGAAGAAAGCGCTCAGAGATTCATTTCTTGCCAAAATCACATACTACCACTACTTATGTAACAACATTAGTAACTGGCTCTTCTCTACGAATGTAAGAAAATGTTTAGCGTTTAACGGCGCTGCATTTGCGATAAGAAGGAAGTTTTTCGAGGAGTTAGGTGGTTTTCAAAGAGTGGTTACTGAGGATTTAGACCTTGGAATACGTTCATTCCGTGAAAATTATAGATTTAAGCATACAGAGGAAGTTGAAGTGTTTACCGCTGTTCCACCTACCTGGAAGCAATGGTACATACAAAGAAAACGTTGGAGCTTAGGTGTAGCGTTGTGGATAAAAAAATATTACAAGGATTTAGCAAAAATCACCGTTAAATTTCCAAGAACCATAATACCTTCACTGTTTATAGTGTCTCCTCCTTTAACCCTTTTCCTTGCAACTCTCTTCTTCCTGATTCCTCTAACATTTTTCAGCTTCGGTGTAATGGTGCTAGTGAAGAACTTATTGTTTTTCTTTGTAGGCTTCGGCATTCCCATTATATTCTACTATTTCGCAGCGAGAAAGTTTAATTATCGGTTTAACACGATAGAGTTCACCATATTTTATATAATTCTTTCACCGTTATGGCTACTATTCATAATTGCAAGTTTAATCAAAGTATTAATCCAGCCCCAAAAATTTGAAATAGACTGGAAATGTTAGAATCCTATTGACTTTATATCTTTTACGGTCTAAGTTAAATACTCAAAAGCCTCTTATATACAATATGCTTACAGACCTAAAAAAAAGACTATAAACCAGAGAAGATGATAATCCTATCAGGTGGCACGGGAACACCAAAACTGTTAGTGGGGCTGAAGCGAGTATTTGGAGAAGAAGAGCTGAAAGTAATAGTGAACACTGCAGAAGACGTTTGGGTCTCCGGTAATTTAATCTGCCCGGATGTAGATTCGGTAATTTACGCATTAGCAGGTTTGATAGACGAAGAAAAATGGTGGGGCATTGAGGATGAGAGCTTTTATACACATACCGCATTGAAAAGGTTGAATTACGAGGAGCCGATGTCAATCGGAGATAAAGATAGAGCAACGCATATAATCAGATCCGAGCAGCTAAGGCAGGGGAAAAGTCTGACAGATGCTACTTCTTCGCTTGTAAGACACTTTGGCATCACGACCAGGATATTGCCTATGACTGATGAACCCGCAGCCATAAGCACGAAGATTATTACGCCCGAGGGCGAATTACATTTTCAGGAGTTCTGGGTATCGAAAATGGGCGAGCCAGAAGTATCAGACGTTTATTTCGATGGGATAGAGAAAGCGAAACCTTCTGAAGACGTTATAACTGCGTTGATGTCAGAAGATGTAGTGGTAATAGGACCGAGTAATCCGATAACAAGCATAGGGCCTATATTGAGCCTGCAAGGTATACGGGAGATACTGAAGCGGAAAAGGGTGGTGGCGATTTCACCTATCGTAGGAACTGGGCCGATAAGCGGTCCCGCGGGGAAATTCATGCACGCAAAAGGTTTTGAAGTCTCGCCTTATGGCGTATACAAGTGCTACGCGGATTTTTTAGATCTGCTTGTCATAGATGCGGCTGATGAATGCCCTAAAGGAGTGGAAGTGCACAAAACAGAAATTATAATAAAAAATGCGGCTGATAGTGAAGTGTTAGCGAAGGTCATTCGAGATATTATAGAGAATTAAAATACAAAAGTAATATAGAATCAATCAGTAAGTACGATATGAAGTTAAGGGGCTATAAAAGATGATACCAGAGCAGATAACAATTAAGATCCCTCAAGATAGAATAGGTGTGCTAATAGGGCATAAAGGCGTTGTAAAATGGGATATAGAAAAAAGATCAGAGTGCAAGATAACAGTAGATAGTAATGAAGGGGAGGCATATATAGAAGGAGCAGAAGACGGAGACCCCTTGAAGGCACTTCGAGTTGCAGAAATGATAAAAGCAATTGGTAGGGGCTTTTCACCCGAGGTTGCCGTTTCTCTGCTTGATGACCCTTTACTCCTCTTTGAGGTTATTCCCCTTTCTCATCTCACACAAAAGACGTTAAAACGGGTAAAAGGACGTCTAATAGGCAAAAATGGACGAACAAGGAGAGCAATAGAGGACCTTGCAGGCGTTGAAATCACTATCTACGGGAAGACTATAAGCGTGATCGGACATTACCACCGGATAAAAGCTGCACATGATGCCATAGAGATGCTAATAACTGGCGCACCCCACAGCTCGGTTTACGCCTTCTTAGAGCGGAAAAGGCGAGCTGAGACAGAAGGAAGGAAATGGTATATCGAGTGAATTAATCATGGCAGAACGCGGATATGAGGAAGCGGGGAAAAGAATGGTTGAACATCTCAGGCGACAGGGCGTCAGTGAAGTGGTATTAGAAGCAATGATGCGCGTCAAGAGGCACCTTTTTGTACCGCCTAATCTTAGTGATCAGGCATACAACGATTATCCGCTACCTATCGGAGAAGGCCAAACAATAAGTGCACCGCACATGGTCGCGATGATGTGCGATTATCTGGACTTGAGAAAAGGCGATAAAGTGCTTGAAGTTGGCGCTGGCTCGGGATACCATGCCGCAGTCATTGCAGAGATAATAGGCGAAGAGGGACATGTATATACCATAGAAAGGATAGAGTGGCTGGTTGATTTTTCGATGAGTAACTTAAAACGTGCAGGATATAAGAACGTGACGGTGAGTCTCGGTGATGGGACACTGGGACTGCCGGAACATGCGCCTTACGACAAAATAGATGTGACATGTGCTGCTCCAGATGTGCCACCTCCGTTACTTGAACAGTTGAAAACCAATGGCGAAATGGTTATACCTATTGGACGATACATGCAAGAGTTGTATCTAGTAAAGAAGAGAAATGGGGTAGAGAGGGAGAAAAAATGCGATGTCGCTTTCGTGCCTCTAAGAGGGCGATATGGCTTCCGCTGAAGATCATAAATAAGCGCAAAGTATTTTTAAAGCAAAAAAATAATTAATAATTTAGAAGAGATATGGCAGAATATATGCTCTCGCCGGCTAGTGGGAAGATACTATGGATAGACGAAGGAAGCAGAACTATCACTATATTTATGCATCTCCATAATGTGCATATCACCGCTGCACCTCTAGATGGCGTGGTTAAAAAGACAACGCCAGTGAAAGGGACTTTCAAGCCCGCTTTTCTCCGCAGCAGTGATTTCAACATGAGGAATACAATAGAAGAGGCGACGAGATATGGTGATATAAAAATAGTGCAAATAGCCGGATTCTTTACGCGTAAAATAAAATGCGAGGTTACGGGCGGGCAAGAAATACACAAGGGCGAAAGAATAGGTAAGATATGTTTCGGCTCACGAGTGGATGTGAGCATACCCGAAAGTTTAGAGATATTGGTGAAAATAGGAGATAAAGTGAAGTGCAGGAAGACTGCGATAGCGACAAATAACGAATAAATGACGTTTGTCTACTCCGTCACCGAGTGCTGCCACCATTCCATAATGTACTCTGGCAGCCTAAGTCCACGAAGATTAAGTCTTTTCACTAAATGCAGTGGTAGTGGACTGAGTGCAAATGTCGCACGCTCGTAGAACGTCGTGGGTGTTGATTCTATTATAAAACTATCCGACTCTCTCGATAAGGTGGATTCATTCCCTACAATAGAATAAGCATACCCTCCCGATTCCTTTTGTTCTTTACACCACCCTATAAGGGGCTCTGTCTCACCAGAGTACGAGATCATAAATAAAATATCCCCAGCTCGTGGTCTTGGCGCGAAAGGACCAGATAAATAAGCTTCATCGCCAATGGCTCTTTTAACATGCTGCAGTCTTATCGCGGTCATCTTCGCAACATTCCTCGCAGGTCCCAGCCCACCCATAGTTATTCGACTTCTCGTCTCCAGCTTGTCAATAATATCTTTGTAATTATCAGACTTGACAAATTTAGTTACTATTTTGCTTAATATCTTTGATTCCGCATCCATCTTTTCAAATACGGCCGTATAATCCTTCTTCTCGTTTAGCGCCTCCTTTGTCTTCTGAAATAGCAACAAAGAGCCCAATTCATAAACATCGTTCATTATCCCATGTTTGAGATAGCCATTAGTGGATTTCGGGCTCCTAACGCGCCCTTTCAGCTCGACCACGTTACCATATTCTTTCTCGCCTATCATCCCTATCGAAGATTTCTTGTTCGAAACAACTGCATCAATGGTAAATGTATCACTTTTCTCTCGCTCGATATAATCCGAAAGTTGTTTAACCATTATCTTTGGAGTTGATGTCTCACCACTTCCGGAATTAACAAGTAGTGCTATCCTATCATACTTCTCCTCTAACACCGGCGCCGCATCCACTAGGTCTCTACCTGGAAAGTCAATGTCAATCAATGTCCTTACCCATTTGTCCAGTTGTCCCATACCAATGTACATTGCACTTTGCGATCTTCCTTCCCCTATGAGAATGATACAATCGGCGGCCTCAAGATCGTCGTAAAATGGCTTAAACTGACTAAGCTCAATGTTATGAATGTTCTTCATTACGCCACTAATATACCCGATCCCTCCGCTGATTTTATTTGATGCCATGAATCAAAAGAATAAAATCAATACCCTTCTTTATTACTTTCGGTTTTTTTTTTCAATATGCTCGCGCCACATAGACTCTACGTGCCTTCCTCGAGCAAATTATGCATTTGCCCGCCTCTTCATTCCCGTTTATTGCCACGCCCAATACAGTTACGCCAATACGTTGCTCTAAATCAGCACCACATCTTTCGTCTTCACATAGAAATAGAGAAATGATGTTATGTTCTGCCGTTCTTCTCAGTTCTTCCATTCCCTCTTTATCTTCGACTGCACCTTTGCTTATATGGATATTAGCGAAGAATTTTTCCTTTGCATGCTTGTGAATAAGCTCCTGAATCTCTTTTATTGCTCTATTTACTTCGGGTACAACATCGCTGAGTGGAACTTGCATCCGCTGGAAGTCAATCCTTCTTACAAATACACAACTGTTGCTGCTTACATCCCGAGGTCCTATCTCTATCCTCAAAGGTACTCCCTTCATCTCCCATCGGTAGTACTTCGCGCCAGGTCTTTCCTCGGAGTCATCCAAAAAAGCTCTTATTCCCACTTCTTTCAAGCGCTCATACACCTCACTGCAAGCTTTTTCCACCGCTTCACTTTTTCCCTTGCTTGAAAATACAATAGGTACGATAACAACCTGTATGGGTGCGACCTTAGGGGGCAGCACCAGGCCATGATCGTCACCATGAAGGGCTATTACAGCGGCGATACATCTTTCCGAAATGCCATAACACGTCTGATTTACGAACTTTAAAGCGCCGTCATCATCTTCATATTTTATATCAAAAGTTCTTGCAAAGCTTTCGCCAAGCAAATGGCAGGTAGCGATTTGCATCGTCTTACCATCGGGCATAAGCGTATCAAAAGCAATAGAATACTCAGATCCCGGGAATTTGTCCCAGTTTGGTCTCCTTGTAATTATGTATGGGACAGCAAGCAGGTCAAAGAATTCTTGATATGTGGCAATAGCGGTTTTTATTTGCTTCTCGGCATCTGCTCGGCTTGCATGTGCAGTATGCGCCTCTTTAAAAGAGGTTATCTCACGCAGTCGAATGAGGGGTCTCGTATGCTTTGTTTCATACCGAAAAGCGTTCACTACCTGATATATACGGATAGGTAAATCGCGATGCGATCTTATCCAGACCTTAAACACGGGATATATCGCGGTCTCTGAAGTGGGCCGGAGAGCAAGGGGGATATCCAAGTCTGTGCTTCCTCCTTTTGTCACCCAAAAGACCTCATCTTCAAACCCTTTTATGTGCTCCTTCTCCTTCATCAATTCGTCTTTTGGTATCAAGAGCGGGAACAGCACTTCTTCATGCTCTCTATCCATTAGAGCTTTCAATATAGAATAAGTAAGATTTCTCAGTTTGTATCCATAGGGATACCAGGTATACACGCCCTTCACCGGATACCGGACGTCTAATATCTCCGCACGCTTCAGTATCTCATTATACCATTCACTAAAGTTATCTACCTTTTCTAATAAGGTCTTGTTCTCGGTTTTGGATTGCATCGTTTAGAAAGCCGCTGGTGGGATTTGAACCCACGACCTGCTGATTACGAATCAGCCGCTCTACCCCTAAGCCACAGCGGCATTTAGAAATAACCATATAAGAGTATTAAAGTTTTTATAAAAGTGGGCAGTGGAAGTAAGAGCTATAGGCGGCGGGTAAGTGACATAAGCACACAGTAATGGCACAACTACCTTTAAATAGGCTTACTGATATTATATATATCACGTGATCAATATGAAAAAAGAGGAGCTAGTGCATCTGCACATGTTATTGGCTCAATTGAAGAAATATTGTGAGGATGGCGAGTTAGGCTGGAATTTTGAGAAGTACAATGGGCTAGGTATTACTCCGTTCCAGGTGCACCGGAGCAAAGAAGAGCACAAGCAGGCCATTTTTGTTCTCGGGACTGAGCTTGCCTCGATGACCGCGAGGAACCATTTTTCGGTGGATAGATAGGCAAATTCAGCAAGGTAGAAGATGCCTCTCAAACGCGGCCTTTTTTCTTGACATTATATAGTTAATTTTGTACCGATTTAATAGCAAAAAGCTACATTGGCGATACACCTTGTGTTAAGATCGTGGGAATGGGTATTATCCAAAAACAGCTTGAAAAGCCGCTATTATCTCCTTCCCTTCGATGAAAATGATGTTCCGTTCTGATGCGAAAGCTTTCGCATTCGTTTTATGAAGTGCACCGCCTGTCTCGTTGTCTAGCATCTCGCATATGACCATTGCCGGAGATATACCTGCAAGCAACGCTAATGCCACGGAAAGTTCCGTCTGACCTCTTCTTTCGTCTAGCAATCTATCAGCAGCCCGTAATATAGAAACATGTCCCGGAGTTCTAAATTCCGTGTGAAACTTGTATGTATTGTCATCTGCATTTAATACTTTATCCACCGCTTCGCCTATCTTTCTTAGCGTCAATGCCCGGTCCCTATCGGTTATACCAGTAAATGTATCACGATGATTTACCCATAGCGAGAAAGAAGACCGTTTATCATAAGAAAGGTCGCCCTCTCCTTCCACTAATCTTCTTAGAAATGCGAAGTTATCATTCACGTTTATCAAAATATCGCTCAATAGTGGAAGACCCAACTTCTCTGCTGCAATAGGATGAATAGCAATGCAGATAAGACCACCGGCAGTATTTCTAAAATACGCGACTTCGTTTGGAGTCACAGAAGAGGCAGGTATTACAAAGTCCGTCTCGCCCTCTCTATCTTCTGCATCGTATATCAATACAAGTTTACCCTGTTTCACCTGCTCTATGCCCTGTTTTACCGACTCCGGGATATTTATGCCGCCCATATTCAGACCACCACCCTTGTTCTTAGCTCATCTCCGTCCTTCAGATTGAGTTCGCCACGCAGATAAACCGGCGAAATTATCTCCAGAATATCCTCAGGATAATGTGTGCGGTCTGGAATAATAACAGCACTCTTAACCCCTTCTGCTCTGTCATCTAAGATCTTACACGGGAAACATTTGGCACCGCCGAAGGTCCTATTTTCTGATTCAAAACTGGCCATCTCTATGCCTATCCGCCCTTCCAGCTTCTTCCTTGCCACGATACAGAGCAAGTCAAGGCAGAGATTCAAAGTGCCCGGGAAGGGAGCAAAACCCAATTTGGATTCAAATTGCTTTTTGTAGCCTTTAAGTGTCGTATAATATCGCCCTTCTCCAAGTCCCGAGATCAACCGTCCACCGATCTCCACCTCGATTTGCGGCGTGGAAAAAAATAGCTCCTGGTATTCATAACATTCGCTCTTTAATCGCTCTACGCCATTTTTTGTTAATATTATCCATTGGCCATCCGCGGTTATTCTTCTATGCACGAGCCCCTCTCTTTCAAGCTCTTGGAGTCGCCTTGCTGCGGTTTGCAAGCTTGATTTAATAGCTTCTGCAAAATTACCTGAGGATAATTTGATAGGTTGCTCTATGGCACCAAACAAAGCAAGTTTTCTTAACGAGAGTATTATATCCCCACTCATCTTTCTTTCGCCCCCATCAATTTTGAGATATATCTCACAAATAGGGAGCTGAATATATAAAGGTTTGTGGTTCACGACCTTTTTAAATACATGCCAGCAAATAAGCCGAAGAATAGCCCGGATAAATGTGCCGTATGTGCAATCATGTCTGACGACCCCATCATAATTGGCAAAACATCAAAGTAAAGTGCTAATAGAATAACTATAATCCATATATCTATCGGAATAGGAAGCGGAAATATGTATACTTTCATTTTTGGCATTAGCACTGCAAGAGTCCCAAGAATGCCGTATATTGCACCGCTTGCACCCACTACGGGAATCATGGGATTTGCGGTA
This sequence comes from Candidatus Methanophaga sp. AG-394-G06, assembly GCA_009903405.1. Classification (GTDB taxonomy): domain Archaea; phylum Halobacteriota; class Syntropharchaeia; order Alkanophagales; family Methanospirareceae; genus Methanophaga. Next base: position 8,783 of record PRCZ01000021.1, on the reverse strand, counting down.
GTCAAACTCCAGCCGATTCCAGCAACAATTCCGGATAGGAAGAAGATAAGCAGAAATTTCACACTCCCTATCTTCCTCTCTAACGTTGGCGCGAAGAAGAAGAATACGAGCATGTTGAAAAGGAAATGCGTGAGGCTCCCGTGAAGGAATATATGGGTCACCAATGTCCAGGGTCTTTCCCGTAAAAAAGCTGGAACGAGCATCAAGTGCTCGGTATAGCCGGGTATCAATAATTGTAAAACATACGAGACGGATATGAGAACTAAAAGTAAGTACGAACAGTTACCGGATAAGATGCCGAGGGGATTTGTAACATTTTTTTTTCCACCACTTCTATGGTCAGCTTCGACTTCAATTACTGGTGCCACCTTTTCTTCTCTTTTATAATCTTCAAGTCCAACGCACCAGTGCATATCAGGAGAGAGATGATCCTTGCAGAGGGTATCGCCACAGTACTTGCATCTATACGCTGCGGGTTTGCCGCAAACCGTGCATCTGTGCTTTGCTCGTACCATATATCTGAAATGGTAGGTCACACATTTAAAGTTGGGCGGGAGTTATGTCACTAAATGATTTTCGCACCGGAATAGGATATTTTGCTTTCTTTTACTTCTCCAAACGTACTCAATGCTTCACTATCGCCAATAACAAATACCGTGTCACCTAACATCGCCACACTGGCTACCTTGCCCTCTGCCGCCACAGCCTCTATCGCATCCCGGCATTTATCACTTATTATCTCGATTTGCAGGGAGAAATTCCTTGATACGAGCATGAAATGTTCTAATGTAGGCTTTCGCATCAGCTCTTTCAGCGCTTCACGGCCATATTCGTTTATTCTTCTCTTTATTTCCGCATCCCCGTCTTCTAATATCGTCTTTGTCAGTTTTTTACCAAGCACAACATAACTTATTTTCTCTTCCCTTAGCGGTATGCCATCAATCACTCCTATCCCAGGGGGACCGGGCTTCTTCCTTATTACTATACCGCCATAGGCCTCTGCAATTACATCTCCTAAGCCCGTGTTGTTTTCCACTTCGGCACGGTGTGCTACTTGCACTATTTCGTTCAGCGTCATGTTAAGCAATAGCAGTTCGTTTAAGGCGATGGCTGTGCTGAGTGCACCGGCGCCACTTGCGCCAAATCCACATCCGATTGGCACTTCAAAGTCCGTTGATACTGTAATCTTTGACTCAGCCGCCAAATTATCGAGAACATATTTAGTGGTATTCGCATCTTCTTCTATACCGTTTATCTCTATCTTCATCTGGTTAGTGAGCGAAACGTCAGTTACGCAACCTGAGTCTAATACAAGGCCACCGCCAACAGAGCCTTTATACAATGGATTTTTATTATCACAGATCTCAAAGAAGCCGGTGATATGTGAAGGAGAATACGCCTTTACAAAACCTTTCTTAAATGCGTTATCAAAAGATCCGCGATTTTTCATTGTATATAAAGTATAACTTCTACCCATTTAATTTAGGACGCGGATTTACACGGATTTATTTTTTTCTGTGTTAATCTGTGTCAATAATTGATTTTAGTTTGTTCTTTCGTATACCCTCTACGATTTTATTTATAAAACATAATTTTGTGAAATCTCGTGGTTTTTTTAAAGGGTTTAAAGAAAGCTTTACCAGAAACAAAGAATATAGCTTATATAAGAATAAAATAAAATGGCAGCGAGAATTTGTAGGGGAGAGAGGAGATGCAACTCCGAGGTGTTAGAAACGGTGATAGAAATAGCAGTGGGAATAGTACGACAGAGTGTAGACCAGATGAGGAGTATGGGAGCACTATTTGTGGTTGGAGATGAAGAAGAAGTATTAAAGAGATCAAGGCCTCTAATCTTAGACCCAGTTGCTAATTACCCAAAGGAGGTAAAGGACATAAGGGATGCAAACATCCAGGGAACAATGAAAGAACTGGCAAAGCTGGACGGCGCTTTTGTCATCAGCAACGATGGCTATGTCCTTTCCGCAGCAAGGCATATAGAATCCAGAAATATAGACATCCCAATGGGTTTTGGCACTAGGCACATGGCTGCCGCCTCCATCTCAAAAGAAACCGATGCCGTTGCAGTAGTGGTCTCAGAGAGAGACAGCGTGGTGAGAGTTTTTGATGATGGTGAGTTGATCGGGGAGATAATATCTGGGGTATGGGATCTGGAGAAGATAAAGCCGCATATAAAAGGGAAATATGAGAAGATAGTGAATAAGGATTTGAATCTGACGATGATCGTGAAGGCAAATTAAAAACCCTCAAAAAAGGTTTTGCTTTTTTCATCGCTCTTATCTCAACGTCACTCTGTATTCACATGTGCTCTTATTTTTACTCCTCTCTCTGTGGCTTTAATTACTTCCTTGGATACGGTGTTTCCACTATCTTTTAAGTTACATTCATCGTCCAGATAAGCATGCTGTAAGACAATACAAATTTCTTTTTTCGCCTCTTCAAAATTTAATCTTAGCATTTCAACAGCATCTTCTATCCCGACTGCGGATGTCCAGAACGTTCTAGCTTTTGGTGCAGTTGGAATTTCCTTTGAAATAATTTCTTCTATCTGTGAAGCTGCTTCAATCGTCTCCTGCAACGGTGTTTCCATATTTGCCCTTTTTTGCTGCAAGAGCGTTAATTAACAAACCGAAAATACTTTTTGCAGATGAGCCTTGTGCTAATTTGGACACGGAATCTTCAAGACATACTCTAGAGTTATTTAGGAAGCTAAACGAGGAATTAGGACAAATAATATTGATGGTTTCACACGAAGATTGGCATAAGAAATATGTTGATAGGGCTATTTATATGAAGGATGGGTTGGTGGAAAAAATGTGATTGAAATTTTGTTTGGTATTAGGCGTTTTGGATTTATAAGTCCAGAGGATATTGCGCACTTACGTAGTTATTTATTTATCGCATCATTATATCTATTTGCATGCCCACAAATCATACACCCGAATACATATCGCATCCACTTTTGAAAGAGGGAGTAGTAGAGCGAAGGAGATACCAAATAGCTATCGCGAGAGTGGCAAGGAAGAAATCGTTAATGGTTGTTTTGCCTACCGGCTTGGGCAAGACGACCATAGCCCTATTTGTTCTAATCAACCGGTTGGCAAAAGGTAAAGTACTGTTCCTGGCTCCGACCAGACCGCTAGTTGAGCAGCATTCGGCGTTTTTAAACGATGTGCTGACCATTGATCCTTCCGTTATACAAACGCTCACCGGCAATGTATTGGCAGATAAGCGCGCGAAATTATGGGATGATGCAAAAATAATCGTATCCACACCGCAGATAATAGAAAATGATTTGCTGAGTAATAGAATAAACCTCAGTACCGTTTCTCTGATAATATTCGATGAATGCCATCGTGCAGTGGGGAACTACTCGTATGTGTACATTGCGGAGAAGTACGCGGAACAAGCGATAGAGCCATTGGTATTGGGAATGACCGCATCTCCGGGTAGTGATAAGGAGAAGATAAAGGAAATTTGCATTTCCTTAGGTGTAAAGAAGGTAGAAAGCAGGACAGAATACGACACAGACGTAGCACCCTACATACACAAAAAGGAGATTGAATGGCGCACCTTAGACGTTCCCGTAGCGATAAAGAAACAGAAGCGGATATTAGATGCCATATTAGATGAGCGAATAGGCGAATTACAAAAGCTGGGCTTTATAAGGAAGAGAAGGGGCAAGGATGTAACAAAGAAAGAGCTTTTGGAGTTAAGGGAGATAATAACAGTGCAATTGGCGAGTCAGAAACATGCAGACTTATACAAGGCGCTGTCGCTGCAAGCCGAGGTGTTGAAGATAAAACATGCGATTGATTTGATAGAGACACAGGGCATTTTCGCAGTGAATAGATATTTTGGGCGATTGAAGAACGAAGCACTTTCAAAGGATGGGAGTAAGGCGGCGAAGAGGTTGTTAAGGGATGACAGATTTGTGGATGCAATGAACATGGCAGCATCATACGAAGGGGAGCATCCAAAGCTGAACGCCGTGATACAGATACTGCAGGAAGAGTTTCGTGTTAATCCAAACACAAGGATAATAGTTTTTACCAATTATCGTGATACTGCGGAGATGATCATCTCCTGTTTGCAGGACCGGAACGCAGAAGAAGAAGGGATAAGAGCGGTTAAGTTCATCGGGCAGGCGACAAAGGCAGAGGATAAAGGCTTGAAGCAAAAGGAGCAGGTGGAGATAATAACTAAATTTAAAGCGGGCGATTACAACGTCTTAGTTGCTACTTCCGTGGCGGAAGAGGGACTCGACATCCCTGCAACCGACCTCGTAATCTTCTACGAGCCCATCCCTTCTGCGATACGGAGTATCCAACGTAAAGGGCGAACTGCGAGGAAGAAAGTAGGAAAGGTTATAGTGCTTATTGCAAAAGGTACGAAGGACGAAGCTTATTACTGGCTAAGCAGGAGCAAAGAGCGCGAGATGCGAAAACGGATAAGCGAAATGCGGATGATCGAGATAGAAACAGAAAAAACAGTGACAGAAACGGGAAATAAAACGGAAAATACGGAAGACGAGGATCAGAGCAGAATAACAGACTTTGAAGACGAGCTAAAATTAACCATCTTTGTGGATCCGAGAGAGACGCGGGCAGGGATAGCGCGGTTTCTGCAGAAAGCGGGTGTGGACCTGAAATTGCAGAATTTGGAGATTGGCGACTACATTGTTTCTGATAAGGTTTGCATAGAGCGTAAAACGGTAACGGATTTCTTGGATACACTGATAAATAAACGGCGGAATTTGTTCGAGCAGATTCATCGGATGAAGAACGAGTACGAGAAGCCCTTGCTCGTCATCGAGGGCGACTCAATCTATGGGCAGAGGAACGTGCATCCAAATGTGGTGAGGGCAGTAATGGCGTCCATAGCTCTTGATTATTCCGTCCCTATAATACAAACGCGGGATGCAGCAGACACTGCATCGTTAATATATGTTATAGCAAAGCGGGAGCAAATGCCGAACAAGACGGAGGTGAATCCTCATGGTAAAAAATCTACGGCATCGTTGAAAGAGCAGCAGGAATATTTCGTGTCTGCATTATCCAATATTGGGATCATGACGACGAGGAAATTATTGGTTAAATTTAAGACTATTGAACGCATTATGGCGGCCTCGAAGGAGGAATTGATGGAGGTTGAGAACGTGGGTGAGAAAACAGCGGAGCATATTAAAAGGGTCTTTAGTACTGAGTATAAGGGGTGAACGTCGAATTATTTTATACAAACAGTTCCAAGAAGGCTATCGAGATAAAGAAAAATGAAAGAGAAGAACAAAAAATCACATTTAAGGATATTGAAACTATCAAACATATACGGCGGTCTCCTTAGCCTTATCACAGTAACCACCTATCTTTTGCTCGTGTTTCTTTTTCCCGGCACTTTTAGATATTTGCCAATTCAAGCGATTCTTTTGCCCACGGGAATTATACTGGTTACACTGTTTTCCTATCTGCACCTGAGTTACTACGGAAAAGCATCAGACGAGGTTGTATGTCCTGTTTCGATAGGAGTAATCATAACTTTGATGTGTCTAAGTCCTAGTTTGATTATTACTGCCCATTTCACAATACCAGTTTTGCGTTACGGAGATATTCTACCAATTCTACTGGAGCCATTATTCTGGATTCCGTTTATTCTGGGAAGTATTGGCATAGTCTTGGGCGCCCTCTCCATGTTTGCCATGTTGAGGATTAACAGGATAAGGAAGCTTCCAGGTGAATTAAGACTAAAACCAAAAAGGTGGAAGATAAAAGGATTGTGGCTCAGCATAGCGATTTTAACAGCCGGAGTTATTATCGCCGGCGCTTCGGTATTGTCAGGTCCCATGGGGAAAACTGAAGTTGCCTATGATGTTAGGCTTGACACAGGCACATCGGAAGAAGAAACAACATTCTTTCTGCCCGTTCCCATAGACGAATCAATTAGAGAAGTTGCAGATGTTATGAACGAGTTAAAAGTGGTTGATGGAACAGCGGATTGGGAAATCGTGGATACTGCGCATGGGAAGGCATTAGAAGTGCGCACAAAAGCGAAATGCGTTTTGGCTGCTAAAAAGGAATGTGGGTATAAGGGCTGGGAGGAAGGGGATGAGTGGTTGTACAGCTACAATTTCAGTATGCTCCAGAGAATAAACAGAAATGACTATGAAGTATGGGTCTTTGCCTCAACTGCAAATGCAACCTTAGGCATAAGATTATCGATGGATGATGGAATAAACAATGTCTTAAGATACATTAGTGTTGGCTCAACTCCTACTGATCCTTTCACCTATGAAGTTCCTTTAAAAGAGGGTTGGCAAACGGTTAAGTTAGCACGAAGCTTGATGTGCTATGACTGAACATAACTTCAACTTGATTCGTAGCTATCGCAAGTTTTATAGATACAAAAAATTACCATGTTTATGATGAAAAATAAGAATCTCCTTTGTAGACTCTTTGGATTAGTAGGCCTGGCATTCATCTGTGGAGTAATATTTCAGTTCATTCAAGTAGTAGTTTTTGACACCTTTGGTATTTCTTTATATACTCTGAAATATCATAAGTAAGATAAAAGTATACATTAATCTTAAGGAGGCGAAAGAATGAAAAGATCGACTTGGGCAGTTGTATTGACAGCTATTATTTTGTTAGTTGGAATTGAGATAGGTATAGCAGATTCCCCTTATTCAGAGCATATAATTGGGGTAGGTAATGAAAGTTTATATGAAGATTATAGGGGTTTGGAGGAATTCGGTGTAGTTGATGCATGGAAAATGGGGTACACAGGAAAAGAAGTAAAAGTTGCAATAATAGATTTTGGCATAGACTTCGCTACACCAGATCTTATAGGAACTCAAGCTCGTATTGAGAATGAAGATTCTCCCTATTATGGTTGGCCTATTGTAATCGATTTAAAATCCCTTTCCCAATATCAGGAAAATAATCCATACCCAGATAAATATCAGTATGCAAATACTTCAGCCACGGATACGGAAGGCTATATTGTTACAGGAAGCAGTAAAAGTGGTGTTTACCATATCGGAGACCACCCAGATGAACATCTTACCAAGTATTATGGTGCGCCGGTAAAGGTTCTTGTGGCTGATGAAGAACAAGCTGAAGTATACGATACGGTGTACATTGATCTGAACAATAATCATGATTTTAGCGATGACAAGCCTTGCAGAAAGGGTGATGAGGTCTCGTACTGGGATAAGGATAACGATAGCTATCCAGACGAGTCTGGAGGTATGATCTATTTTATAGCAGATGGTAACACGCCTTTGCCATTTTCTCAACTGTTCTATGGCGAAGAAGCACGAATACCTGAAAATGGAGAACTGGCCGCATTTCATTTCGATCCACGGACTCATGGAACCATGTGTGCCTCAATAGTTGCAGCACAGGGTAAAAATGTTAAGGGCATTGCCCCAGGTGCCAGGTTGATACCTGTTAGGACCTTTGGTGAGAACGATATGCTTCTTTGTCTCATTGCCTCTTTGGGTTACGATGGTATAGCAAATACAGGAGATGAGGCAAACATTATCAGCGTAAGTGCATCATTGCCCTACTTCAACAAAGGCGCAGACGAAACTTCTGTCTTTTTAGAATATCTCACCACTGAAGTGTCTCCTTATACAACTATTGTCTATGGAAATGGAAATTTTGGCTCAGGATACGGTACATGTGGGTCTCCTTCAAGTGTGCACGTGATAAACGTGGGCGCAATCTATGACCTGTGGTGGGACAACTCTTCTTATAGAGGAGACGTAACCTGTTTTTCATCCCGGGGACCAAATGCGCTTGGTCAGGTAAAACCAAATGTACTCGCTACGGGGTACTTTACACCAGCATCTCGGCCCCTATGGTTTACTCATGATGGCAAGGCTGCATGGGCTGCACGAGGAGGAGGGGGGACCAGCGGTGCAACACCTCATGTGTCTGCTGTGGTTGCATTGATATATCAAGCGTATAAAGCGACAGAAGGAGAATTTCCAACATCAGAAAAAGCAAGAGATATATTGATGTCCGCAGCCACGGATATTAATGAAGAGGTCTTTGCTCAGGGTTCGGGCATCATGAATGCAAAAAGAGCGGTAGAAATAGCATCGAGAAGAGGTGGAGCACTTATCGAACCTGCATTGTTTGTTACTTCGCCTGTTGAAGCAGGCTCTACATTAGATTTTGAGTTTACTATTTCAAATTATTCTGACATACCTATTGCTCTGAATCCGCAAAGGCTGATAAAAGAAGCGACTAAAACCTTTTCTTTAGACCTGACGAATGAAAGCATCCTTTTTCCTGTTGATAACGAGCTATTGAATTGCGATCTGCTGAAAGTTTCATTTTATTATCCAAGAAATACAAAGGATACAAAATTAGAAGAAGATGAAGGCTATATACTATATCTTTATAACTGGAGAGACCTGAACAATGACAGCAGAGCAGGACCTGAAGAGGGAATAACCCTAAATAATACCCAGAAGGAAGAGCTTGAATCCATAGCAATTGGTGAATGGGGGTCAGGTTTCACGTCAGAAGCAAGAATGCATGATCCAGGAGAAAGGACAGATGACGGGCTCTTTATAGGCCTGGAGAGAAGAGGAGAAACGGAGAGCAAAGCGGTTAGTGTGGTCGTCGAAACATATAACTGGCAGAAATGGGACATGGGAATAGATGTTAGAGACAACAAAGTGAGCTGTGTCATTCCAGCGCCGGAGGAAACCGGCGTCTATCAGGGAAAGATTCTTCTGAATGCAGAAGGAGTGGATG
>PRCZ01000020.1 GCA_009903405.1 Candidatus Methanophaga sp. AG-394-G06 | reverse complement strand
GAGATTCCACAAGATTAACACAACACTATAATTTTTCTTTTTTACAAAAAGAAAACCTGTGCTAAAAGAAAAAACAAAAAAAGTTCTTTTGGTAAAGCTTTTCTTTTTAAGAAAATGTTTGTGTAAATCTGTGTAATCTTGTGGTTAACAAGAACGAATACACTAGTCCAATGGCTCCACCGCATCCGGACTCAATGAGAACACCTCCTTAAGCTGATCTGTTGATAATTCAGTTATCCCTGCCTCACCAGCACCGATAATAGACTCGGCACGCTCATTTCTACGATCTCGCTCGATGGGTAATGCGAAATTAGTACGGAAATGCTCGGCTGATTTCAGGTAGCCCGGATTGAGGAAGTCCATGATAGACCACAGCTCGGACAGTCGGTTTTCTACGGGCGTGCCTGTAAGTGCGATTCGGTGTTCTGCCACAAACTTCTTTATCGCCTGTGTCTGTTTAGCAGCGGGATTTTTTATGTTCTGCGCTTCGTCCAACACGACATGCCGCCAGCGGACGTTTGATAACGTCTCTTTATCCCGATGCGCCAATACGTAAGTGCTGATGACCAACCAGGTCATGCTTTTTCGCTGCCCGAGCAAAGATTTTGCCCCTATGTCTATCGGCGCCGTGATGGACCATGACTTTCAGTGAAGGTGCAAACCGTTCAACCTCCATCTGCCAGTTGCCGACCACCGACATGGGACAGATTAATAGTGTCGGCGCTAACTTATTTACTCGTTTACCTGCTCGTTCATGTAAAAGGAGAGCAATTAACTCGATTGTCTTGCCCAGCCCCATATCGTCAAGCCAGCCCTTTGCTTCCACTTCCACTATGGGTAGTCCTACCTCTGTTTCCACCGCCTCATTGCCCGCAAGAGAAAAAGGATGTGTTCTCGGTTTAGGCTTCTTCGGTTGTCGACCCCGTATTCTCAGTGCGGTCATTGGCATAGTGGATGATTCAGCCCAGAGATAAAACCTGTCCCCATCCCACGCTGCGTGTAAGACCTGCATATGCCCACATCATCTCATTTTTTATATATTGTTATTATCTCATTTACGCTTTTTATATTGATTCAACCCGTAAAAACTTAATAATCAGGACTTTAGAGTAGCGTCTGTGTAAATCTGCGAAATCCGTGTCAAATTATGATATTTATCAAAATTGGTAAACTAAACTATTTACTGGGAGTTCCCTTAGGTAGGCTACGAGGTGGATAACATCTCTTTCAAAAAGTTTTAAAAGCGTTACCAAAGAAATATTAAACCAAAAGGTATAAAAATATACCAAAAGGTTTATATTTTTTCAGGGAATGGGAGCTACGGAATTTTAACCTCATGGAGATCGTAATACTGAGATTAGGACACCGCCCGGAGAGGGATAAGAGGATAACCACACATGTAGGATTAGTTGGACGAGCATTAGGAGCGAAAGGCATGCTACTCGCATCTGGAGATAGGGGCATAGCGAGAAGTATAAATGAAGTCACGCAGAGGTGGGGTGGTGATTTCTTTGTACAAACAGGAGTGAAATGGAGCGACGAGCTAAAGAGATGGAAGCAAGAAGGCGGGAAAGTGTGTCATCTGACGATGTACGGTGAGAACATTCTTGACGTAATCGATGAGATAAGGGCAGAAGCGAAAAAGGATAAAGCGCGTTTTATGGTCGTAGTGGGTGCAGAAAAAGTACCATACAGTGTTTACGATGCCGCAGATTGGAACATCGCGATGTCAAATCAGCCACATTCAGAAGTAGCTGCTTTGGCTTTGTTTCTTGACCATTTGCAACGCGGCAAAGAGCTAAAAAGGGAATTCGCACACGCTGAGATGGAAATAGTACCTAAGAGGCGAGGTAAAGAAGTAATTAAAAAGGTTAGTTAGTGGTAAATGAAAAGAGCTAACCCACTTCCACGCCTTCTCCCGCTTTATCATGCTTCCTCGCAGCAGGCAACCGCTTTATCTCCGGTTTCACCTTCACTCTCAGTATGTTCGTGGAACGGACATGATAGACCGGATCACCGGTCATCGGATCGTAATCCTCAGTACGAATAATACTGCTCACTACCGTTTTAAACTTCAATACCGTGCCGTCTTCCAACGTATATTCATTCCAATCCTCTTTTATCGTCTCAAAGTCTACATCCATCGCTCCTATCTCCCTCCCATTTGGTAAACGAACTTTCAATTTCTCCACCCTTTCTCTCCCTTTTATAAATGCCTGATTATATAAATTTATACTAGATAAAGTATATTAAAAATTTCTTTGGTAAGACTTTCTTTTCAAAAGAAAGGTTTTTCAAGTACCGTGATGTACCGGTTTAAACTTTTATGTACACGGTACACATACGTTTCAAGGACACGGAAAAAAAGTCCTTGAGAACGTGAACACGGGAAATTGGATACGATAACCGCTTTCCCGCCTGGTTTAAGCAAACGATGTATTTGAGCTAAAGCATCCGGGAATAAGCGTTCTAATGACGACGCAAAACCTGACCGGGCTATTAGAGAAGATCGGCCATAAGGCATGTCTGTTGCAATCGCATCAATGCAATTACCCCTTAATGCCGTCTTAGCAGCATCTCCTACCATTAGAGCACCCGTCAATCCATAAAAGTTCAAGTTTTCTGCTGTTCCTCTCACCATCTGCTCCTGCACATCTATCCCAAGTACACGCGCTCCGATCATGCCTGCTTCTATTAATAGCCCACCGGTGCCGCAGAACGGGTCAAGAAAAAGCTCGTTCTCTTTTATGCCACTGAGATTAACCAGAGCACGCGCAACTTTTGGTAGTATGACGCCGGGCGAGAAGAAAGGTCTGAACTGAGGTTTCCTTGCCTCATATCGCTTCTTATCCGTTGAATGTAATAACAAACAGAAAAAGCAGGTTTGTTCTGTTAACAGCAGCACAAAAGTCTTTGAGGGATTAGATAGATTTACTTTATAACCCTTTCCTTTTATGATCGCCCCCACTTGTTCTATTATAGCTTTCTTTTCTGGATAAGAGCTGTTTTTCGGCACGCGAACAGCGAATGTGCTACCTGTTTCCATGAACTTGTATACATCTGCGTTTTTTACCATCGCCCGTATCGCGTCCTCCTTCGGCTCACACATGCCGTTCACTTCGTATATCCTGTGTGTCATCCCCAACCGATTAGATAGAACCGCAAAAGTTTCCGATCTGATTTGTGCATCAATCACCAGTATACCGTTTAAGAACATTTTCGTATCGTAAACGATACCTAACGCATTTAAACACGCTAAAACCTCTGCTTTCGGCAGTGTGTCATGCTCACCTGAGAGTTCAAAAGCAACTAACATTTTTTGTCTTTAGTATTTATATAGGGGAACTCACAAATAATAATTTACCCGAACTGTATCGTATCATTTTCCAAGGATTTTTAAGACACAGATTAACGCAGATTAACACAGATTTAAAGTAGTGCAATAATTGATTTTCTAATTTTAATTCTATGCACCCGTAAAAACTTAATAATCAGGACTTTAGAGTAGCGTCTGTCTAAATCCGTAAAATCAGTGTCCTTGTATGATATTTATCAAAATTGGTAAACTATTTACTGGGAGTTCCCTAGCAAAGCTAAAAAACCACGGGATTTTACAAGATTTACACAAGATTTTGGGGGTTAACAGGGGATAAAAGAGCCAACAGAGTACTTAAGCCTGATCTATATTACTATTTTCTCGTGTAAATCTGTGTAATTTTGTGGTTATTTACCAAAAGAAAACTATCTTAGAATATACGTATAAATATATAAAATAAATTTTATGACATAGAAGGGGGAAATGAAAAATGGTGATAGAAATCGAAGATCTTAGACATGGAACAGAGCTTTTGAAGAATGGTTTCGCATCCTTACAAAAGGGTGGTGTGATAATGGACGTAACAAGTGCAGATCAAGCCGGAATTGCAGAGGCGGCGGGTGCTATTGCTGTTATGGCGTTGCATGCAGTCCCGGCGGACATAAGAAAGGCGGGCGGTGTAGCAAGAATGGCAGACCCTGTAGTCATCTCAGAAATCGTTGATACCGTTACGATACCGGTGATGGCGAAATGCCGTATAGGTCACTTTGTAGAAGCGGAAATACTGGAGGCGTTGGGTGTTGATATGGTTGACGAATCAGAGGTCCTAACACCGGTGGACACGCATCACGTGGACAAGAGAAAGTTTACAGTGCCTTTCGTATGCGGAGCCCGCAGTTTAGGTGAAGCATTGAGGCGGATAGAGGAAGGGGCAGCGATGGTGAGGACAAAAGGTGAAGCTGGCACGGGAGATGTCAAGGAGGCTGTTCGACACATGAAATTGATTATGGGTGAGATAAGATCGCTAAAAGGTAAAGATGAAGAGGAGTTAAAAGACGCCGCAAAAGAGTTGAAAGTATCAATAGGAGTAGTGCAAGAGACAGCGGAATTGCAACGGTTACCGGTGGTTAATTTCGCCGCGGGCGGTGTAGCAACACCTGCAGATGCCGCACTTATGATGCAGCTCGGAGCAGACGGTGTTTTTGTAGGCTCTGGTATATTCAAATCGAGCGATCCGGAAAAGATGGCTTCGGCTATTGTGGATGCTGTGAATAACTATGATAATCCAAAACGACTGGCGGCAATTTCTAAGGGGTTGGGATCACCAATGAAAGGTATTGAAGTGAGTACTCTAGCAGAAGAGGAGTTGCTGCAAGTGCGCGGATGGTGACACGTATGCTCAAAATTCAATGATTTTTGACAGGACAATGCAAAATTAAATTAATTGCAAAAGTCAAAATAAAGTTGCACAATTTCTTTTAGTTACTGTTTATACACTTAAAGGACCCGCATCTTTAAACCCCTCCCTCTTTCCCTTTCCTGCCTCACGTTCCAGCTCTTCCGGCTTGAATAGCAGTTTTATCACGTTCTCGACATGTTCCCGCGTACGACGGTCGGAAAGCCACGCAAGCTCTTTCTCCTCCGCTGCTTCATCTGCATACACAAAAACCTCGATTATGTGCTTGGAAGTGAGCAGTTGTGCTGCTATTATACCAAGAGAGGCTTCATATGCACACTGTTTATCTATATCCTCAGGCCCGGGCATGCCCAAAGCCATCACGATATCGCATCCGCTCTCCTCTATCAGCTTCTTCGATGCTACTGGCAGGTCCTTTATCCCCGGGACCGTGTACCGCTCTATCTTAACAGATACTCGCTTATTCAGCTCATCTATCGCCGCTGCACCCATGTCATATCTCGCAAAGGTAGTATCTGCAATGCCTACTTTCTTCATTTCTTCTAATACTATTCTCTAGTCCACACAAGCCAAAGCCCTAAATGGGCATACGTTCACACACACTTCACACCGAATACATTTCTCCTCATCCAACTCTATCTGCCACGATGGATCGAACTTAAACACGCCTGTAGGACAGATAGAAATGCAAGCGCCGCAATGGATACATCTCTCTTCATCCCACGCGATCAGTTTCATTAATTTCCGTACTTCAACGCCCTTTTCCCTGAAATGTTCTGCTACACTATCTACTTTATCGCTCGGTACGTCAACAATGAGCTCACCACTCACCGCATCCACGTTCGCCTTATCTATGTTTATTTTCGCGCCTGTCTCGAGTATTACTTCCGCAGTACGCGGCGTTTTGTGTCCTGGTCGGGGGAACCGTAATAAAAGCTTCATTTTCGTTTATCTATCTATCTATCTGCATCTATTTATTTTATTTCTAAGAAAAGGTTTTACATAAAGATATAATATAATATCTCTTTAGTTGTAGAAGAGCGAGTAGAGCATGATAGTAAGGATTCGAGATTTTTTTATAACAAAGCAAAATTGGATCTTCTCTGTTGTCTCTTATGACTTAGGCGAAGAGGAAGTGAAATGCCTCTTGCGTTATATCCCGGACGATAGAGGCGAAAGAGTCGCGGAGAGGGGCCGATACAGGAAATTAGACTTTTACGAAGCATATGTATTCTTGGGTAGACATTGCCCTACATATGTTAAAGGTGGTATGCAGGTGGTTCCAAAAGAGGATATAATAGAAATCCTGCGACCAGATGATGAGCTCCCGTTAATTGCCGAGCGGGAAGAGCAGGTCCAGACTATTTTTGAGCTTCTTGGCAACCGTATCCAAAGAGATCGGATAGGGATTACCGGCTCCTATTTATGTGGTCTTAACAGCGATAATTCAGACCTTGATTTCGTCCTTTATGGGCTGCCGAACTTCAACATAGCGAGAGAGGTTATAGAATCAGCAGTGGAAGAAGGCATACTCGTAGAGATAAATGATGCAGTGTGGCGGCGGATATATATTAAAAGGCAGCCGGAATTGAGTTACAATTGTTTTGTCGCACATGAACAGAGGAAGAAGAATAGGGGTGCAATCGGGGACACATACCTTGATATTTTATACACGCGAGACAGAGAAGAGATAAAGCAGTTGGACATGAGAAATTATGAAATAGGCGAAAGGATAGGTTATGCAAAGATAACAGCGGAAGTAAAGGACGCCTCTTTTTCATTTGATAATCCCGCGATATACGAAATTGAACACCCAGAGATAAGCAAGGTTCTTTCTTTTACGCATACGTATGTCGGGCAAGCATTAGCAGGTGAAAAGATAGAAGCTCGTGGCGTAATAGAGCGCACAAAGCATGAGTTGAGATTGGTCGTGGGTACGACAAGGGATGCGAAGGGCGAGTGGATAAGGTCGCTCTCGCTTTGAAATGATCTTTGGAAGGGATGCAAGATACAGGATGCCGATTTGACTTGCATCTTTGCAATTTCTGGTGAAAATGTGTTTTATTAAGCATAAAAAACCATTCTTAGAAAGGAAAAGGGCCATGGAACTTAAAGTGAAGATACTTGCAGATAAAGAAGAAGAGAGAAGATTGGAAGTCTCGAATGATGCTACATACGAGAATGTATTAGAGAAACTTGGAATAAATCCTGTGGAGGTTGTTGTACTTCGTAATAGTAAGCCCGTGCCGGAAGATGAAAAACTGGAGAGTCTAAATAAGGGCGAGGTAACGATTATCAGAATTGTCTCAGGAGGGTGATGTAAAGCAATATCTTCACTCAAACTAAACTAACTAAGCTTGAGACACGACTAAAAAAAAATGGATGATAACAAATATATAGGGCATTTTACAGAACTCGTGGAATTGGAACGCGAGGAGCAGATGCGGCGGCATGAAGAGGAGATGCGGCGGTTGAGTGGTCGGGAACGGGAAGAGAGGGGTAGAGCCTTTTTAATGATGAAAGGAAAATCTCAGGACCTGGGACTGGGCGGAAAGCACATGGTGAAGTTTAGAAAACAAACGGTCGGTACCACATTACCAGAAAGTGAAATAGAAGTTGGGGATCTCGTACTGATAAGTAAAACAAGCCTGTGGGATGAGGAGAACCCGCTGGGTACGGTAGCAGAGAAGACTTCGTATGCTATCACAATTGCATTTGATAATGCACCACCCGGTTTTGTATATCGTAAAGACCTCAGAATTGACCTTTTTGTCAATGACATTACGTTTCAACGGATGATCGAAGCGTTAAAGCAATTTAAAAGATTGCCGCGCTGGCGTAAGGACAAATTACTCGGTAATGCGGCCCCTGAGTTCACCCAGGCGGATAAAATAGAATTCTTCAATTCGAAATTGAACAAAAGCCAACAGGAAGCGGTTATAAGGAGTTTGGCGGCACGTGATTTCTTCCTCATTCACGGACCGCCGGGAACGGGTAAGACGATAACCTGCGTTGAGGTCATAGCACAGCTTATTCAGCGCGGCAATAGGATATTAACCGCAGCAGACTCCAACGTGGCGGTGGATAACTTAGTAGAACGATTGGACAGAATAGGTGTGAACGTGGTACGAATAGGGCATCCGGCACGAATAATACCCGCTTTACGAAGAAGAAGCCTTGATTATCTTGTTCAAGATGAACCGGACTATCGAAAAGCGCAGGAGTTCAGGAAGCGAGCATACGAGCTAAAGGAAGACATGAAACGGTATATCATGCCAGAAATGCGATGGAGACGCGGATTAAGTGATGAAGAGATAATGCTGCTTGCAAGTGAAGGGGCGACAACAAGGGGAATACCACTGAAGAAAATAGAGGGCATGAAGAAATGGCTTGATTTGAAACATGAGCTAGATATGTTATTTGGTGATGCACGTGAACTAGAAGAGCGTGCAATAAGGCGAATTATAAAGGCTGCTGCAGTAATTTGCACAACGAACAGCACTGCGGGCTCGGAGATACTAAAAGGCGAAAAATTCGATTTTGCCGTTATTGACGAGGCTACTCAGTCCACTGAACCTTCAGCATTGATTGCCGTGCTCAAGGCGAAGCGGTTTATCATGGCTGGGGATCACAAGCAGCTACCACCTACTGTTTTGAACGAGGAGGCGGCATGCAGGAGTTTCACCAAGAGTCTTTTCGAGCGACTTCTGGCGCTACATGGTAATAAAATACGGGTTATGCTTGATGTGCAGTATAGAATGAACGAAGAGATAGCAGAATTTCCGAATCGGGAGTTCTATGATGGTAAGCTGAAAGCAGATGAACAGGTAAAACGGCGTACTCTTAGGGATATACTCCCGGAATCAGTAGATGAAGAGAGTGAAGATGTAAAACCATTTTTGTTTATTGATACCTGCGATGAGCTTGAGGAACGTGTACGAAAAGGTTCTACATCGAGAGAGAACCCTGGTGAGGCGAAATTGGTTAAGGATGTTGCCGAACGACTGTTAAACAGGGGTATAAGACCAGAAGATATAGCGGTTATCTCGCCTTATGATGACCAGGTAGCGCTCATTAAAAGGATGCTCCATGTAGAGGGCTTGGAGATAAAGACGGTGGATGGGTTTCAGGGCAGGGAGAAGGAAGTTGTTATTGTGTCATTTGTGAGGAGTAACAAATCAGGGACTATAGGATTTCTCAAGGATTTGAGGAGGCTTAATGTCTCCATAACGAGAGCGAAACGGAAGTTGGTTTTAATTGGGGATTCCAATACGCTGGAAAGCGAAGGGTGTTATAGACGGCTTGTTGCGTTGGCGAAGGCGAGCGGAGCGTATAAGAGGGCGATTTAGGGTTCAAGGACAACATAAATCAGGTCAATGCAGTTATTATTTATGCTTGTGTATAAGAAAGGAAAGAGGCACCGATTATCATTTTTATGATTTTATTTATATTTACTTATCTTATATCTATCATCTATTCATATCACTACGTTTAAAGAGAGGGAGTAGGCAATCCCAGATGAGTGTGAACATGGAAAAAGGAACAACAAGTAAAGTGCTTGTAACCGATAATATCTCAGAAGAGGGGATAAAGAAGCTGCGTGAGTTTGGAGACGTTGACGTAGAACGGGACTTAAGCAAGGAGGATTTAGCAGCGTGCATTGCCGACTATGATGCTCTGGTGATAAGAAGCGGCACAACAGTGACGAAAGAGATAATCGATGCCGGTAAACGTTTAAAGGTGATAGGTAGAGCGGGTGTCGGTGTGGACAACATAGATGTGGAAAGAGCGACGGAAAAGGGAATTCTGGTAGTTAATTCGCCCGACGCAAATACCATATCTGCTGCGGAGCATACATTTGCGATGCTGCTCAGCATTTCGAGGAAAATACCGGCTGCAAACGTGTCGCTGAAATCCGGCAAGTGGGAAAGAAAGAAGCACATGGGTGTGGAAGTGAACGGCAAGGTATTGGGCACAATCGGTCTGGGACGGGTAGGGAGTGAAGTAGCGAAGCGAGCAAAAGGGTTTGGAATGCGAGTAGTTGCATACGACCCGTTTATATCACAGGATAAAGCGAAAGAACTAGGAATTACGCTTTTGAGCTTTAAGGAGGTACTTTCCACCGCTGATTTTATTACTCTGCATACGCCACACACAAAGGACACGCACCATATGATAGGTAAGAGCGAGTTCGAATTGATGAAAGACGGCGTTCGTGTAATAAATTGTGCTCGTGGCGGTATATTAGATGAGGATGCACTGAAGGAAGCGATAAAGGCAGGTAAAGTAGCAGGTGCTGCTCTGGACGTCTTCGAGCAAGAGCCCCCCAATAATGATGATTTGCTGGAGTTAGAAGAAGTGATCGTTACGCCTCATTTAGGTGCATCAACAACCGAAGCGCAGAGAGCTGCTGCTGTTGTCATTGCCGATGAGGTGATAGGGGCGTTAAGCAACAAGCCGGTAAAAAATGCGCTTAACATGCTATATGTCGAAGAGGAGTTAATGGATACCGTAAAACCGTATTTAGTGTTAGCCGAGAAACTAGGATTACTCGGTGCACAACTAATACCGAAATCGCGTCGAATTGAGCAGTTTAACGTTTCTTATGAAGGCGAATTAGGCGCGGTAGAAGCAGGCATAGGTAAAAACACAAGATTGATAACCGTAGCGCTACTGAAGAACTTCCTAGCGTGGTTCACAGATGGTGTGAACTATGTGAATGCCGAGGCAATAGCGAAGAAATTCGGGGTTAAAGTCACGGAGAGTAAGACAGAGGGCGTTGAAAATTTCGTCTCCTTGATTAGCATTACCCTGCGTACAGAAAGCGAGTTTGAAACGACCATTTCCGGCACGCTATTCGGCAAAGACGATCCGAGAATAGTGAAGATAGATGGGTTCTGGATGGATGCGTCTCCTTCGGGCCACATGCTTATATGCTCCTTCATTGATAAACCGAGGGTGATAGGACCTGTTTGTACGATTCTTGGTGACCGCGGCATAAATATAACCGGGATGCGAGTAGGGCGCGAGAAGATAGAAGGCGAAGCGGTCATGGTGCTTAATGTGGACAATCCGGTTGCTGACGATATTATAGAAGATATAATGAAGGTAGAGAACCTAATAGATGTAAAGTTGGTGAAACTGTAAAAATGATAAAGAGAAGAAGGGTAAAATTTGCACGATATGGCTGGTGGAAGAAGAAGAAGCTGAGTAAGAGCTGGAGAAGGCCTCGTGGCCATGATAACAAGGTGCGAGAGCATAGAGGTGGAAAACCTGCATGGGTGCAAGTAGGGTATAGAAGGAGAAAGGAAGATCGCGGATTGCATCCGTCAGGAATGCACGAAGTGCTTATCTTCAATCCAAATGACCTCGCTAAGGCAGATCCAATAGATGAAGTAGCTGTGCGGATTGCAGCAACAGTTGGGAGACGGAAACGGGAAATGATAGAAGAGAAAGCTGCTGCACTTGGTATTAAAGTGCTTAATCCTATGCGACATGTCGGACTCGCGACATCCGAATAACGGACTGTGCGCTAGCTATTCACGCGATCACAGTGCCATGATGATCGCCGTGAACGGCACCGGTAATATTATGTGGGTTGCGGCCATCAATAACGATAGTCTCTATTCCGCTCCGTTCTATTATCTTCGCGGCAACGGGATCTACAACAATTTGCGACCCTGCTTTTAGCACCTTTTTCATTGTCAGCGCTACGAGTTCCTTTGCCGTGAGCCGGTCGTATTTCTTCGCGTCCGGATAAACATGCGGATCGGAATCGTAGACGCCGTCTACTGAGGTCACAACTATGAGTCGGTCTGCATATACGTATTCAGCGAGGATCGCAGCTACTGCATCTGTTGTGTGTCCGGGGCTTACACCGCCCATTACTGCTATTTTATCGCCTTCTTGCACCGCAGCCACTTCTTTATAATCGTGAAACGGTTCCGGATACGCATCTTTTAACGCAGTGATGAGCAATTTCGCATTTATTCGCGTCACCGCTATGCCGATATAATCGCAGCAGGCTTCGTTCGCGCCTAAATCGCGTGCTATAGTTATACTGTCACGCGCTATCGCACCACCGCCGGTGACTACATATAGGGTGCATGATTCCGCAAGCTCATCTAAGACCGCAGCAAGTTCTTTTATGCGCGCTGCATCTGCGAAATAGATGCCGCCTATAGAAAATACGACTTTCATGCTCGCTCTTAAGTAATAAACATTACAAGCATTTATTAAAAAAGAAAACTGAAAAGCTTTTAAACTCTGAGTGAGAATAACAATACACATAAGTTCTTTGTAGCTAAACTTTTAGGGGGTAGATGCCATGAACTCAAATAAGAAATTTGTTATACTTTTAGAGATATTTGTCATAACTTTTTTTGTTATGTGTGTGGTTCCGGTTTGCGGATTAAGTGATTCTTCAGCAGATATTTCCGCTTATCCGAGTATTGTTAACCCGGGCGATGAAATCACAGTGACGTATTCTGGTGCGCCTGGCTTTGAATTGGACTGGATTGCCATGTATAAAGTGGGTGACCCGAATGAAGAAGAATATGATATGGGGTACTACTTAGCAGGAGAAAAAAGCGGTACGCTAAGCTTCACTGCGCCCGATGAGCCAGGCGGTTATGAGTTTCGACTCTTTGAGGACGATGGCTATACTGATATTGCCAGAAGTAATGTTGTTACGGTGCAAGAGGGGACAACACCAGCAACCCCACCGCCTACCGCGGAGGAAGGGTTTGTAGCCCACTACCCATTTGATGGCGACTATAAAGACTACTCCGGAAATGATAACGATGGAATTCAGAAAGGAAGCATGGCTTTCGCTGATGCAGAACTAGGCAAAGGTGCGAGTTTCGATGGTAAGAGTTGGATAGAGGTGAGCGATAGTGACTCCCTTGACCTTTCAAATGCACTCACTTTCTCGGTATGGCTATACAAGCAAGATGCGGGTACCGGAGGCTGGGCAGTTGTTTTCTCAAAAGGTGATACATCTGCACGGGATAGCAATTCACCCTATGCTCTGCTTCATTCATATGACGGAAAATACCCTTCAATTTGTCTAGTAAAGAACAATTACAGGGAGATGATAGGCTCAACTGCAAAAACGGGTTTTGGCGAGTGGTACCTCCTTACAGTGACCTGGGATGGGGCGGATATTAAGTACTACATTAACGGAGAGCTTAAGGATACAAAAGAATGGGTAGGGACGCTTCCAAATTCGGATTCTAAACTTATTATAGGAAGTGACCCACCAGGGAGTACGGAATAGTTCAGAGGGGTTATAGATGACCTTAGAATTTATGACCATGCCCTTTCCGGCGGTGAAATCAAAGCTCTTTATGTGGGGAAAGAATCACCTGCTCCTAGCCCAACACCCGCCATAACTTCAGGTAAGGGCGATTGTAACGGAGATGGAAAATAACATCGGTAGATGCTCTTTGTGCTTTGCACATGGCTGTTGGTAAGCGAGCTGAAGATCTGGTTATGGATGTTACTGGAGATGGGAGCGTAACATGGGATGATGCAAAGAAGATATTGAGAATTGCCGCTGGATTGGAGAAGTTACCATGAAGATTTTTGGTTTTTTCGTGGACCAAAGCAAAAGGTTAATGGCTCTCGGAGTTATTGTACTCATTTTACTGACTTCTGCTTTTGGTGTCGTGTCGGGCGACGAGCCAGAGGAAAACAAGGAATTACTGGATTGTCTTTGTAGCTGTTTAGAGCCCCCCGGAGGCCAATTTTCATGCTGTTATAATACAGAAGACAGGGGATGGTCACCGTCATGCAGGGATCTGAGCAATGGACCCTGTATCTGTAAAGCGTATGGCTGCTTCAGGAGGCCGCTTCCAACTGAAGGCGAGTGCTACGATAACTGTTATGCCAAATACGCTCAAGAAAAACCAGAGGATGAAGAAGGCGAAGAGAAACAGCCAACAAGGTTTATTAATCCGAAGCATCTGGAAAAATTTCTACGTTCGCAAGGATACGATGAAAGTGCGTGCCCCAAGAAAGGTGATCCACCTCCAGGATCGGTCAAATTCTGGAGTAAGGTGCCTGGAGGAGGAATTGCACATAGTTCGGTGATGCTGTCTAACAACAGGCAGATAGAAATGGGGCACAAACCACACATACCAGGGAGTAGCGAATATATGTCGGAGATTTTGCTCGAGGGGAAAAAGCCTAAGCCACGTAGAGGTAACTACAGTTTACAGAAGACATTGTGCCCACCTCCAACTTACCACTTTGACAACGACTGCAGTGAGAAGATGGAAGGCATTGACCGTGAATATGGTACGTCAAAGCAATGGAATTGCCACGGTTTCAGTGCCCGTGTAGTTTACAATTGTGTTGAAACGGGCATACGAATGAAGCCTATTACGGATTTCGATTGGAAGGGAAAAACTCTGGTACTAAATATGGGAGAAGTTTGGGGTGATGTCATACCGCTCACCATACAGATACCTCAAGGAGCGGTGCAATTCGGGAGCGAATATACAATCGAGGTTAGAACTGATAATACAACCATTATCTATCTCATCAAGGGCAAAGCTGACTACAAGGGTATAGGGCAGTCCCTTTCCCTTTCATCAGGGCAAATGGCGTTGATTGATCCTACGGGCACCCCGTCAGCTCCAACTACTTTCAATATCAGCGAACTGGATCTGTGGTGGACAGGGCCCCAATTTTTTATGAAAACAAGTCAGGAAAAGGAGGGTCTAACCTTCGAATCCCACAGCAAACCAAGCGGAAGCAGTGTGCAAATCCCATTGACATTGAAGGGAATCGAAGATAAAATCGGCAACATGGACATAACCTTGAGCTATGATTCATCTGTTTTAGAAGCAACAGCAGTTACAAAAGGAGATTTAACATCCGATTCGCTGTTTGAGTACAATATTATGGCTGGAACGATATTGATAAGCCTGGCTGATGCGGAAGGATTTAGTGGCAATGGTACTATTGCTTACGTCACATTCAATGTGATTGGTGCTGCGGATTCAACCTCACCTCTTCAGATTGCTACACTTGCAGCGAACAGAGCTGAAGATTACGAAGTTCTGACGATTCCCATCAATGATGGGCTGTTTAGAGTTATAATTATAAGCACGGAGGAAAGTGGAGGTTTGACCGTCAGCGTGAGCGACACAACAGGAGCAAAAGGAAGTACAGTAGAAGTGCCGATCAATCTTGAGGGTGCCACAGAAGTCGGAAGTATGGACATCGTTTTGACTTATGATGCTGATGTCTTACGCGCAGTGGATGTCGAAGCCGGCGCACTCGGTAAAAACGCGTTAATCGAGGCGAATACCGCGCGAGACGGCGAAGTTATAATCGCGCTGGCTGATTCGTCCGGTATAAATGGCGATGGCACAGTAGCAATCGTCACCTTTGAGGTGATAGGCGATGCCGGCACAACGAGCGCTCTAACGTTGGAGGCGGTTTCGGTACATAACCTCGATCTGGGAGAGATAATACCAAACACAGAGATCGGGACGTTTTTGGTTATTTGAAGAGGTTGCACCAATAGTGGATGCAGGTACGGTGTCATTAGTGATAGCAGCAATAATCATCGTGCTATACATAATCATGGGAAGGCGATGAGGCGGGATAAACGGAAATTAAGGAAATGTTTCTCGTGAAAATCGGTATAATCGGAAAGGTTATAAAAAGGAGCAAAACAAAATACGTTTAATATCGAATAAACAATTAGCGTATAGTATGAAGAATAAAAAAATAAGTTTCGTTGTATCCCCCGGATTAGAAATGGAATTAAAAGCCATTCCAGATACAGAGTATTACAGAGATATTTCAGAGTTTTTTGAGGATGCTGTAAAGACATTGATGGATGCAAGAAGAGATTTGCGTGTAGCTATTGCTTGCGCGTTATATAAGAATGACAAGATATCGCTTGGTAGAGCGATGGAGATAGCAGGTGTTGATATCGAGAGAATAAAGGAAATACTGGTGGAACAAGGCATAAAACTCAGGCGAGGTGCCGAGACAATAGATGAGATGGAAGAAGAGTTAAGAGAGTTGAAAACTTAGTTATGATCGTAATGGATACGGACTTCTTCAGCTTTTTTTTAAAAATTTCAATTCCAACATTTTTGCTTAGAGGCAAAAGAAAAAGAAAGATTCCTGTAGAAGAGATAAAAAGAATTATCGCGGATTTACGTGAGAAAGATTATTATGCGTTTAGCAAAGAAGTAGAGGCGGAGTTATTACGTTAGATATGGAAATGCCAGGGTATATTTCATAAAACCGGTCGATTTCCTTTCCGATCTGAAGAATGAGATCATAAAACAGAGCTCGCCGCAAACTATGATAGCATCAAAACTGTATTTCAACACTCAAATATCATCCAAACGATTTTTTAGATATTTGCTCAATAGCTTGCGGTATAAATTCTTATCCCCAAACTCACAAACTCCCTAACCCCCGCTCAAACATGCGCTCAATTATCCTTTCCGTGACGTCAATACCGCACGCGAGTTTTATACCTTTTCCTGAAGGTGTCGCATTGACCTCAAGCACAAACAGTCCTTCGTCACCTTCTATCAAGTCAACGCCCGCATAGTCCGCACTTACCGCCTTTGCCGCATTTACAGCAAGTGCTTGCATCTCCTCTGTTAGGTCACACTTGAGTGCTGTGCCGCCCTGACTCAAGTTACTAATAAACGACCCAGTCTGCGAAATCCGGTAGATAGCACCTAACGCTTCCTCGCCAACCACAAATACTCTTATGTCGCGTCCGGGATTAGGCACGAACTGCTGTAAATAAAGCACGCCCCGCTCTTTCAGTAACGCTGCGAGTTTCAACTTCAACTCGGGCTGAGTGCTTTCGAGCTTGACTATTCCTTTACCCTGGCTGCCGAAGATAGGTTTTGCGACTGCAATTTCAAGTTCCTTTGTTGCTTTCAGTGCGACATCCAAATCGGAAGTGATTACTGTGTGCGGAATAGGTAGCTGTGCCTGTTTGAAGAGATAGAACGAGAAGAACTTGTTTGCTGCGTTCTGGATTGCGGTGGGCGAGTTCATAACCGGTATGTTCGCAGTTTCAAATAGCCGAAGCAGATCGAACTTAAAAGAAATCTGTTCCAGAGCGAAGCTGATACCAACGTCTCTGACAATGATTGCGTCTAGTTCTAATATGTCTTTTAAATCGGTATTGAAGATAGCGAAATCGGAAGCGGAGATGGATGCGCTTAACGTAGAGAGGTTAATAGGTATGGCGTTCGCACCTCTTTTACGGATGTTCTTCAAGAAGGCGTTCGCTGTCCAGTCGTCCGGATCGGTTAGGACAACGCCAATATTTGCGGTTTTTGTGTTTTGGCTGGGATTGTGCATTTTTTTGTATTTAATTATCATCTCCTCCTGTGTCAAAAGCGAAAACCATCACTTCTGCTACTATATATTTTTGCAAGCAAAAAGGTTTAAGACTTTTTCTTTACAAAATACTCGGAGGCGCTGGTAACAAAACTTGCTGTAAAGGATCGCGTTCTCGCTCATAACCCGTTTGGCACGATATATTCTGCGTATCCTCTGAACAAAATAGTGGTCAAAAATGAAAAAATAAATTATTGACACAGATTAACGCAGAAGAAATTAAATCAGTGTAAAAGAGAGTTTTGATGGACGACAGGGCACTAAGAGCCACAATAGGTCTATCCGCATCAGAATTTAATCAACTGGCGCAGCGTTTTGGTCCAGAAATAGGAAAAAATATACGCATCAGCGATATAAATAGATGGATTGGCTATTTGAGCCCTCCAGAAGAAGGTAAAAAGCACGATTATGGCATGTTTAAACGCCTATTTCCGCCGGAGATATTCCCAAAAGGCATAACGCTATGGCTAGAGCATGCTATCGGCGGAATTAAGCGAATGCAAATAACAACTGACAAGCTTCGCAACAAGTCTAATATATCCCACAAAATTTTCCTTGTGTGTATCTATTCCCCCCTATAGGTTCTCCTTTTCCATTTTTAGCCACTCCTAAGTGCTTATATGGTAATAAGCACTCATTTATTTATTCAGAAAAAGAGTTCTACTACCATCAGTATATACGCTACGGGCTAACGCTCTTGCCCTTCGGGACATTGCTCCCTTCGGTCACAACGTCGTATACGCTCGGGACGTTATACGCCATTGCATTTATATATTAGAAGGAACCACAATATAACAGGAGATAGAAATGGATCGGGATCAATTAAGTGGATAAAATGAACCTAAAAAGAGTAGTAATCGCAACTGTGATATGATTAGCATGTGGCTTATTTTGTGCACATGGAACTATGATGATGGCAGAGAGAAGAGAGGCTGCTTTTATAATTGCCGATGTTGTAGCAACAAAATTATCATGAGGGATATATAAGATATATTATGAATTGCGCAAGTTGCAAAGAGAAAACGTGCTATAAGGGCAAGGACTGCACTAAAATTGCAGAAGATGTCAAAATAGCATACAAAGGCGATGCCCTCAACTCGCTTAGAGTTTCTACACGTATAGAATCGCGGTATTATATGAAGAAAAACCGTATAGAGGAGTTGATTTTATATGCAAAAGAGATGAACTACAAGAGATTAGGCGTTGCTTTCTGCATAGGCATGGAAAAAGAGGCGGGGATATTATGTGATGTTCTATCGCAATACTTCGATGTGTCTTCAGTCTGTTGCAAGGTATGTGGGATTGACAAATCATATTTCGAGCTGGAACGTCTTCACAAGGATGCAGAAGAAGAGGCGATGTGCAATCCAATAGGGCAAGCAATGATTTTAAACAATGAAAAGACAGACTTGAACATCATCCTGGGATTGTGTATAGGACACGACACTTTGTTTACAAAATACTCGGAGGCGCCGGTAACAACACTTGCTGTAAAGGATCGCGTTCTCGCCCATAACCCGCTTGGCGCGATATATTCCGCGTATCATCTGAACAAATTGGTGGTCAAAAACAAGAAACTTTAATGGCTCCAATGCTTTCTTAACGATATAAGGTGATAAAATGGAAGAGATAATAGATATAAACGAGTTTGCAAAGCTCGACCTGCGAATAGGAAAGATAGAGAATGCCGAGAGAGTTAAAGGTAGCAAGAAGCTAATCAAGCTCGAAGTAGATGTAGGAGCTGAAACGCGACAGCTTGTTGCCGGAATTGCAGAAGAATATACTCCCGAGAGTTTGATTGGTAAACTTGTACCAATTTTAGCGAATCTGAAGCCTGTAAAGCTCATGGGTGTTGAGAGTCAGGGAATGATCTTAGCAGTAGATGTAAACGGAAAACCGATTCTGCTGCATCCTGATAGAGATGTGCCCGCAGGCAGCAGAGTACGCTGAATGGATAATGACGCAGGAAAAAGAAGATTTTTTGTTGTATGGACATCACATGACCGAGTGGCAGCGTGTACGACCATTAGCGCAAGGGATAGCGTATTTCGATCCGAAGACAAAAATGGCATATTCACATATCGACTATCTCGCTGAGGATGTCCGGAGGAGGCTGTTACAGAAGCAGGCATTTGAATCCCACAGCCAACGGGCATATTTCATCGTTGAGAACAACGAACTCAACGAATATAAGGGGCTTACCTTGCCGTACAGTGATGAGATAGTGCCTGCAAGTGGTCAACCACGGGGATTGCTTTTGAAGGAGCACGGCGAACGAGAGGCGAGCGCGTTAAACGATATAGCCGAAAACGGCGGTAATGTCAAAGCAGAGTATTTCGATGTTGGATTAGCGTCACTTAAACGAGAAGGGTCGAAGATAAATGTGAGACCTCTAACTGCAGAAGATGGCGAAATTATCCGTTACGGAGTTCTGAGAAGATGGGGGCACGATTATATCCCCTTTATCAGGCTTGACCTTTTCCAAATAGTACGTCAGCTCGCCATAATGAAGGGGGTTGATCATATTGAGCTGCTGTCCAATGCCCTGGCAAGATTTGGTATGGTACTGCGAACAGCTCATGAGCTTGGGATTTACCATTGCTTTACTCATCCCGGGAATATAGACGCTAATGGTAACCTGATAGACTATGAACATGCGATATATAGGGATGAGATTCCGGTGATAAAAGAAAAAGTTATGTCAGAAGAAGTAGCGCTGTTTAGTGAAGAGAGCTTGAGATTCCGGGATATAGACCTCTTCTTTGGCGGTATTCGTGACGTCATAAGGAAATGCCAGGAGATATATAAACTCAATCGTGAGGGGTTGATGATGCAGATAAGGTTCTTACGGGAAAACATCTCCTTGTCTGCCGGAATTCCTGTCTTTGAGTCTCTGGCTCATGTGAATATCGGATTTTATGAGGATACGATAAAGAAACTGCATATCGGAGATCAGAAGCGGATAATCGGAGCATTTGTTGACAATTACTGCCCAGCAAGTGATCAAGTCACGGACAGAGTCTTTTCTGCACTTGCACGAGCGGGAGAATGGACTGAGGCAGTCACTGGATTCATTTGCAATCCGAAAAATCCGAAGCCCCTGAGGCAGATACCAGGCGAGTTTATATTGGGCTTATGGGATAGGCCGCCACTGAAACAATAAAAATGTATTTTTATTTATCAACGTACCATTATAAATTGTGTAAATACTATAGGTAAGAGAAGAGAACTTTTAATACGGCTAGTACTAATAATAGTTCTTATCTGTTGTTTGACTCATACTTCCTGGGGACAGGAGAATGACACATTCAATGTTACCCCTCCATCGCTAGCAAAGAGTGCGTTTAACACGAAGATATTCTAAACCACGCGCAGAAGAGTCTTGATAGGTCTATAAGTATTCTTAATACCGTTGCTAGCCTAATGGGGGTGATGGTGGGATTATTAGCCTTAATATTTGTAATATTTGGCGCTTGGGGATTTACCGGAATTAGGTATTGGAAAGAACTTAGGGGAGAAATAGAGAAAAATACAAACGAAGCCAAGAAAAATGCAGAAGAAATAGAGAAAGATGCAAACGAAGCAAAGAAAAGTGCTGAAGAGGCGAAGAAAGATGCAGACAAAGCTAATAAAGCCGCAGAAGAAGCGATTGATACTTTTAGAGAACGCGCTAAGCATTTGCCATCCCTTTCAGAACCTTTCTCAGAAGACCAAAAAGGTTATTAGATGAATATGGAAAGAAAATAGAATTCCTGGAGGCATTTGGAGTTCAATTTGAGTCTGAGGATTACTTTAATCGTGGAGTTGACCTTTATCAGAGAGACAAATGTGAATTAGCACTTGAAGCCTTTGATAAGGCGATAGAGTTAAAACCTGATTATGCTATTGCATGGAATAACAGAGGATTTGTACTTGACAAACTTGGTCGTTACGAAGAAGCACTAAAAGCCATTGATAAGGCAATAGAGTTAAAACCTCCTGATTTGGCTCTAGCATGGTACAATAAGGCTTGTTCATATTCCAGAAAAGGAGATAAAGAAAACGCGCTTAAAAATTTGTCTAAAGCAATAGATTTAGATGCTAAATCTAAAGAAAAAGCTAAAAGTGACGATGATTTTAAAAATTTCTGGGATGATGATGATGATTTTAAACGAATTGTGAGTTAAAACCATGAAATTAGAGGAACAAGCAATATCTGTATGCACAATCTAATGATAAGACATCCTGCACTTATTTGGAATACCGCAGAGATATTAAAATCGCGAGGCTAAAATGCAAGAAGAGAGATTGAAAGAAGATGCAGAAGGTTTGATAGAACGAGCTGAAATATTGAAGCGGTGGGCGGTAGAAGATAAGACCGTGCTTGACATAGGTGCAGGGCCGCTTGCGACTATTGCAGCCCGGGATTTCCATTGCACCGTAACGAATATAGATATTTCCGAGGATGCGTTGCGGGATGCGGAGAGAGATTCCGAATCAGAACGAATTACATTTGAGATATGCGATGCAACTTCACTCTCTTATCCGGACAGGAGTTTTGACGTGGTAATCAGTTACGGCGTTTTGCATCACATTGAACTAGACAAAAGACGGAAGTTCATTCAAGAGGCGTATCGCGTAGCAAAGGAGAAGTGTATTATAGCAGAATTTACGTCCGAAGGGTTCGATAAAATCCATGCAGTCAGCAATTTCAAGGCGGTTGATCTCGAGTGGTTGGAAAGGGAATTGAATTCGCTCGGAGAGGTAGATAAATATTCGGGACTGTTAATGAATGTCTATGTTTTATTCATCAGGAAATAGGGCAGTTTGCATCTCTTTCAGCACTTCGTACTTCATTTATCTTGAAAAAAACCTTGTTTCTTTAGTCAAGTTTTCTTTTCTAAAGAAAAGTTGTTTGGCAGCCCTTTCCGACAGCCGTATTCACGAATGCAAAAAGAGGCCACCAAATTGCCTAGTTTACCACTTTCATATATTCCCTTTTCGTGTAGCAATCCATATAAAAACCCTGCTGCAAACGCATCACCTGCACCTGTCGTATCCACCACATCCGTCGGATACGCATCTATCAGATATGATTCACCGGTGCTATTAGCGATATAACTGCCTCTTTCGCCCAGAGTCACACATACATTCTTAGCACCGATATTCAAAAGTTTTGTGGCACCTTTTTCATAGTCCTCACTCAACATCAACGATTTTAATTCACTAGCACTGATGAAAAGCACTTCACTGCGCGCTATTAGCTCTGCCAAGTCATCAAGCTCGTATTTGAAACAGAGCATACCTGGGCTGAAACTGAGTTTCGATTCTATTCTACGTGCCAATTCGCATTGCAGCTCCAATTGCGCCGTGTGTACAAATGAACTGGTATGCAGGAATCGGGCATTGTTTATCAATTCCATATCTATGTGCTCCATGCCGAGCCGATCATTCACACCGGGATAGATATAAAGTGCTCTTTCGCCTTCTGCATCAACAAACCCTATTGCAGCACCTGTATAACCCGCTTCTTTTCTTATCTCTGTCTCCAAACCTTCTTTCACGAACTCTTCCAGAATCCGTTCGCCTTCTTTGTCCGTGCCTACAAGTCCCACGAAACTTGTGGCAATGCCCAATCGTGATAATGCAACGATAGTATTAGCCGCAGAGCCACCTGGCGCCTTCTTCACATTCAAGATACCCATCTCTTCTCCGCCCTTTGCTATTCGCTCCACGATGTACAGAACGTCATAATTCAAGGCGCCCAAGCCGACCACTTCTTTTCCGATCATTTTGAAACTTTTATAGGAAGTGTTACAAACGTTTTGGAAAGCAAAAAGCTTTACTAAATAATTATCCTTTGTGATTTACATTTTATATCTCCTTTCTTTTCTCTTCAAAAGTAAAAGAATTGAGAGACATATATCTTTCAACAATTTCAATATATTTGTTTAAATCGTTTTTATTTGGATTCATGGCGATTGGGAACTACTTTTGAACAGAGCTCTAACAACACCCACAAAAGCATTGGAAAGCGAAAATCTTTCTAAAGAAGAGATTTCCTTTGGCATTTA
>PRCZ01000001.1:31310-141750 GCA_009903405.1 Candidatus Methanophaga sp. AG-394-G06 | reverse complement strand
CACTTAGCTCTATGCATCCGACTTTGAAATTCCTATTGACCAACGCTTCTTTTTTAAAAAATTCTTTTGGTAAAGCTTTTCTTTTTAAGAAAAGGGTTTTTAGTATAGTCACGATGAAGGATGCGGGGGGATTCTACGAAGAAGGAAGCTTGGTTCGTACACGCGACAGGTAAAATAACAGAAAATAATTTTAACGTTCTGACAGGAAGTATATAACAAACCTTTCTTTCATAAAGAGGGGATATAAAAATGGACATACGGGTAAGGAAGATATACGAAGCGGAATTTGCACTTGAAGACATCCGAGAGATATTCCGAGAGGCGTTACCCACCGGACTTGACGAAAGAGAAGCGGAGCAGCTCACAGCAGGCATCGCTCGTGTAGACGCGATCATAAGAGAATTAAAAGAGGGCAAGGGCAACCCAATCAAGTATGTTGATGACAAAATTGAACTGAGGACGAGAGAGGAAGAGTACATAAACATAAACCCTATCCAATCTGGCGGGCGATTGACGCCCGAAGCGCGAAAAGCACTCATTGCATATGGCGATGGCTATTCGGTCTGTGATAAATGCCCTAATGGCAGGCTAGATAAGATAAGAAAACCGCCGGTAGCGGAATTCCATGCTGAGTTAGCGGACTTCGTGGGCATGGACGAAGTACGGGTTGTGCCAGGGGCGAGACGCGGTTTCCAGGCGGTTGCTTCCGCACTGCTAGACAAGGGCGACCTCGTGTTAGTTTCTGATTTAGCGCATTATACCGAATTCTTAGCGGTGGAAATTGCAGGCGGCATAGTTAACGAAGTCCCGTCAACGGAAAAGGATATAATTACCGGCGATGCCGTTGCGGATAAAATAGAGCGTGTGAAAGAAGCCACGGGAAAACTGCCAAAACTTATCATTATCGAGCATTTTGATTACCTTTTCGGGAACGAGCATGATGTATATGGCGTTGGTAAGATAGCGAAAGAATATGGTATCCCTTTCCTTTACAATGGCGCTTATTCCGTGGGGATGGTGCCAGTGAACGGTAAGAAGATAGGTGCCGATTTTATTGTGGGTTCAGGCCATAAAGGTATGGCTGCGGTCGCACCATCGGGTATTCTTGCTACTACTGACGAATGGGCGCCAAAAGTGTTCAGAAGCAGTCAGATGGTTGGAGATGTTACCGGCAGGCGGTTCGAGAACAAGGAGCCGGAGATGATGGGTTGCACTCTGATGGGCGGTACTGTGCTCTCCATGATGGCTTCTTTCCCGAAGGTAAAGGAACGTGTGAAGTGCTGGGACGAGGAAGTGAAGAAGTCAAATTATTTCATCCGGGAATTCTTGCGTATAGAAGGGAACAAAGTTTCAAGTGAATATCCGCGTAAGCATACGCTATCGAAGGTGGATACACGAGATAGCTTTGACAAGATTGCGAAGACGCATAAGCGAAGAGGGTTCTTCCTCAGCGATGAATTGAAACGAAGAGGAATTGTAGGCGAATTCGCAGGTTCTACAAGGGTTTGGAAGCTCAATACGTATGGCATGGGCTGGAACAAGATACGGTATTTGGGTGAGGCGTTCATAGAAATAGCAGCTAAATATGCACTGCCGGTGGAATAATAGCCCTAAAAAATGTG
Organism: Candidatus Methanophaga sp. AG-394-G06; assembly: GCA_009903405.1. Taxonomy (GTDB): domain Archaea; phylum Halobacteriota; class Syntropharchaeia; order Alkanophagales; family Methanospirareceae; genus Methanophaga. The sequence continues at coordinate 140,128 of PRCZ01000001.1, read as the reverse complement.
CTTTTTTGGCAGTGTCAAGATAAACGTTTTTGCTTTGCAAACTACTTAAAAGAATACTCAATAGAAGATGATGAGTTCGATGTTAAAGCAGATAGCACAAATAGCACTTCCTGTTTTCCTATTGCTAATAGCCTCTTTCTTCTCGCCCTATGCAGCACTCGTTTCCGCACTTATATTCACTCTTTTCGTCCCGGGCTACATAATAGTCGAGTATTACTTCAAAGCCCTGAACATGCAAGAGAAAATATTGTTGTATATACTTCTCAGCGTGATGATTTCCACACACCTTATTTACTTCCTCTCTCTTGCTATTGGCTATTCGCAGCATACGATTCTAATTGGATTTACCATTTTATTCGTGTTTCTGCTACTCTTTCTCTTACGTAATACTAAACCGGAACACCAAAGGCGGGTTTTACATTTGCACTACTCACAAAAGGGTGTGTTGTTAAGTTCGGGAATTGCGCTCTTTGCGTATTTCGTGCTCAGCAAAACCGTATGGGTCTGGCATAATAGCCGCATCATTTTGACCGGTTCTAACTGGCAAGACACGCCAATGCACTATGGCATAATAGAAAGCATAAATAACGGCAACTTTCCACCTCAGATGCCTTATTTCGCGGGCGTTGACATGACTTATCATTACTTCGTCGATTTTCACACGGCGATATTAGAAAAAGCGTTTGGCGCGTTCTTACCACGCTTAGTCGTATTTACAAACGCATTTTTTGTTTTCCTATTCGCACTCTCGCTCTACGTTTTCGCATCATATCTGAAGAATGAACGAGCAGGCGTTTATACTGTATTGCTCGGAACGCTAGGTGGCGGTTTTTCTTATTTGCTCTTCTTCTACGCTCTATTCGCGGGACAGTTAGAACTCAGTACAAATTATGCATATGAATATGGCACGTTCTTTACACTACCACCTATTTTTGATAATCTGTTACAGCAGCGCCCTCAGCTTCTGGGACTGCCAACGCTCACTACTTCGGCGTATTTCTTATATCGCGGTTCACAATCATGTTTGGACACCGACACGCGCGACGGTAAACGAGAACTAGCGTTGGCCGGCTTGTTAGCAGGTCTGCTGTTCCCTTTTCACATGGTTGCAAGTCTTTCTGCATTCCTTCTCTTCGCTCTGATTTACTTAAAGAAGATTTTGGGCACTCGTTCACGGAACAACCGCAATTATGAACTCTATTTCCTGCTATTCTTCCTGCCGCTTATCGCACCCTACGTAATTCAAATGGTTGCGGGGATCGGTCAGGGCACCGGTTTCATTGATTTGAAACCACCCTGGGCTTTCTATTTCGTTAAAGACGGTCCTTTTTGGTTTTATCTCGCAAATTTGGGGTTGCCTTTTTTACTCGCTATCGGCAGTATGTACAAGAAATCCGTGCAGCCACACGGTTTCTTTGTCTATTCCTGGATGTTCATGATGCTTGCAATCCCTAATTTGTGCTCGTTTACACCAAATGTTTGGGACATGTATAAGTTCTTTCACTATGCCTGGATCCCAATATCACTCGCAGGAGGCTGTTTCCTCGCCGATATTACGTTTAGCCGTAAAAGTACAAAGCTTCGTAAGCTATTAGTCAGCGCCACAATTACGCTCTTGCTCGTATTCTCTATTTTCACTTCCGCATTAGTTGTGACCTGGAATTTATCTACCTGCTCTTCTTGCGCTTCCGTAGGCGAATATGAGACTGGACTGTGGGTACGAGAAAACACACCGGAGCGATCTGTATTCTTAACCTGGAGCTCCATTCATACACCAGTGACCATGATCGGCGGAAGACTGAGAGTGCTTGGATATACGAATTGGGCTTATGGTCATGGTTATGATTTTTGGGAGCGAGATGATGATGTAGTACGTGCTTACAAGGGTAATATCTCTGATACCCTTGCCGTGCTGCGGAAATATGATGCTAGCTACGTGTATGTAGGAAAAGAAGAACTAAAGAACGCACCGGAGTGTCTCAAGAAGTTTGAATACTGTAAACAGCTTGAAAAGGTTTACGAAGACCAGTCGGGGAAATGCAATATTTTTGAATTCAGATACTGTTAAATCTCTTCACTTACATAACCGTTTTTCGCTCTTATATGGGCAATCAATAGCTATTGACACAGATTAACGCCGATTAAGGCAGAAGAAATTAAATCAGTAAAAATCCGTGTGAATCTGCGTCCCAAATTAAATTTATAGGTAGATGTTATACTGCATAGTATACAAAAATAAAGGGGTAAATGATGACAGTAAAAATTTTGGATGTGAAGGAACTGACAAAAAGGTTCGACACGAAGATAGTTCTTGATAACATCAGCTTTGACGTTGGAAAGGGCGTCCTATTTGGTTTGCTCGGCCCGAACGGTGCAGGAAAGACAACGATGATACGGATAATCCTCGACATCTTAAGGGCTGATCATGGCGATATAGACATATTTGGACGTAAATTTGATGATGCGCTCAAAGCGAGAATCGGCTATCTTCCCGAAGAGCGTGGCTTATATCAAAAAATAACGGTTTTCGAGTGTTTGAAGTATTTCGCAGAACTAAAAGAGGTAAAGAAATCAGATGATAAGATAGATTTCTGGTTGCATAAGGTAAAGCTCTATGATTATAAAAGGAAAAAGATAGAAGAGCTGAGCAAAGGAATGCAACAAAAAGTCCAGCTCGTTGCTGCGTTCATTCACAACCCGGAACTATTAATTCTTGATGAGCCTTTCTCCGGGCTCGATCCACTAAATACAAAACTGATTAAAGATATTCTGGTCGACCTGAAGCGTGAGGGTAAGACGATTATCCTGAGTACACATCAGATGGATCAGGTTGAGCGGATGTGCGACCGAATTCTGATGATAAATCAGGGTAAAAGAGTTCTTTACGGCACACTCGCGGAAATCAAGAGCAATTACAAGGAATCGGTAGTTGTGGAATATGAAGGCAAGTTGAAGCGAGTTGAAGGCGTAAGGAAGGTAAACGATTACGGTAAATATGCGGAATTGAGTCTGGAAGAGGACACCGACCCGCAGGAGATACTTAAAAGGTTAGTTGAGGTTGTGGGAGTCCTGAGATTTGAGCTGAAGGCGCCTTCATTGAATGAGATCTTTATCGATGTGGTAGAGAATGCGTAAAATATTCATAATCGCGAAACATGAGTTTCTGTCAACGGTAAAGACGAAAAGTTTTATTTTCGTCCTGATCTTACCGTTATTAATACTTATACCGATGGTGATAGCAATGGGTTTTATTCCGCAGATGGCTCTTGAAACACCGCGAAATATCGGGTTCGTAGATGAGGTGGGAATACTGCAAGCAAACGATAATTTTACCAAATTCAGGGACTCTGAGAACGCAAAGAGTGCTCTTTTGGATGATGAGATAAACGCCTTCTTCGTTATTCACAAAAATTACCGTGAAACCGGAAATGTTACGGTATATTCAAAGGTAGGGCTATTCAGTTCTCCCCCTACCAGTTTGATAGAGACGTTTTTGAGGGACAGTCTTTTGGAGGAATCTAAGATAGACGAAACGTTAAAAGAGCGAATACAAGAGCCCGCAAAGGAAAATAGTATTACTCTGAATAATAAGGGCGAGGTCGAAGAGCAGACAGGGGCAGGATTTTTCATACCCTACGTACTCGCAATTCTTCTGATGCTCGCGATAATGACCTCTTCCGGGTATTTGATGCAGGGGATCGTGATAGAAAAGGAAAGTAAAACGGTGGAGATTTTGCTCTCTTCTCTTACCGCGGACGAACTGCTCACTGGTAAGATTATAGGGTTCGGCTCCGCAGGACTGCTGCAAGTTCTAATTTGGAGTTGCATGTTAGTGGTAGCAATTGCGGTAACACCATTATCCGCGCTATTTCAAGATATTCAGGTCTCCTGGATTTTAATTCTCGCAGTTGTATATTTTATTCTGGGTTATCTCCTGTTTGCAGGCTCGATGGCTTGTGTCGCAGCGCCTGCGAGTACAGTAAGAGATGCACAACAGGGCGCAACGGTATTTACAATGCTGGCTATCTTGCCGATGATCCTGCTCACAATCATCATCAATGCACCAAATTCAATCATCGCAAAGGTTCTGACGTACATACCATATACCGCGTCGGTAACGACATTAATGCGGATTTCATTGGTCGAAGTTCCGGTTTACGAGCTCGTTGCGAGCCTATCGATACTCACGATCTCCGTTATCATAGTGATTAAGCTTTCTGCAAAGATATTCAGAACCGGAATATTGATGTATGGGCAGAAGATGAGTCTCAAAGATGTTTTGAAGTATTTAAAGGGATGAGTATGATCGCCTTTAATTGATAGTTCAGTTGTCGCAGGAATGATAAATTCTAACGTGAGTCTGTAATATTCCATGTACCGCAGGGAATGCTGAGCGAAAGGAAATTCAATTACGAGTGATTCGTAAATAACTCTGCGCTCTCTGTGAACTCTGCGGTTAATCTGACAATGTCAAGTTAATATCAAAAAGCTTTTATTATACGCCTAATCTATATATGTAACAATAGGAAGTGATACCCCAAAAAATAAAAAAATTGGAAAGCTTTTTTAATGCTATGACAAAAGTATAGTTTAAGTCATAGGCACTCGTGCCTATATGCAGGCCAGGTACTTAAGTACGGGCCATATATGATATTAATACAAAGGAGGAAAAAAATGAAGGGAAAGAATAAAGTATTGAGAGGGATTTTAGGTATAGTAATAGCCTCTTTTTTGATGACTATGGTGATGTCTGTTGGCTCTGCTACGGAGTTGCCGGCATCCAACTTCAGTCTGGAAGGGAATACATGGACGCTCACCTCGTTCATAGCAGGAGAGGAGGTGCAATCGCCCATCCAAAATACGACAATAACAGCCTACTTTGAGAACGGAAGCATCACCGGTAACGCAGGGTGTAACAACTACTTTGGGGGCTATACGATTGATGGCAATAAGATCAATATCAGTAAGCCTCTGGGCTCAACAATGATGTATTGCGAGCCGGAAGAAGTAATGCAGCAGGAATACCTGTACCTGGAAATGCTTGGTAACGTAACGACCTGCACAATAGCGGAAAACCAGCTCACGCTCAGCACAGATGACAACGTGTCTCTGGTGTACAATGCTACGGAGGCGCCGGAATTCGACCTGGAAGGGAACACATGGACGCTCACCTCGTTCATAGCAGGAGAGGAGGTGCAATCGCCCATCCAAAATACGACAATAACAGCCTACTTTGAGAACGGAAGCATCACCGGTAACGCAGGGTGTAACAACTACTTTGGGGGCTATACGATTGATGGCAATAAGATCAATATCAGTAAGCCTCTGGGCTCAACAATGATGTATTGCGAGCCGGAAGAAGTAATGCAGCAGGAATACCTGTACCTGGAAATGCTTGGTAACGTAACGACCTGCACAATAGCGGAAAACCAGCTCACGCTCAGCACAGATGACAACAGGACACTGGTATACCAGGTGGAAGCAGAAGATTAAAGAAGATGAGGCGGGGGAACAATCGTCCTCAATTCTTTTTTTTATTTTCAAATGTTTTTACGATTTTATGTCGATGTGTGTGAAACCGCCTTTTAAAAATACCAGAACGTGGGCATTAAAGCGGCTAGAATAGCGGTGTGTCGGAAGAATGCAATCATGTATTTCGATGCGGATCGCTTTTTTGAGCAGATCCACAAATTTTAGCTACGGCTGGATGACCAATAGTTCTGGAAGCATACAAAAAGTTGGTATAACTAATATTTATATGTAAAACGAAACTATCTGGAATTATAACGTTATATAGGAGGTGAAAGAATGAAAAAGGAAGATTTAAATGAAAACAGAAAGAAAGTTTCTTCAGCGCAGATTTCTTTACGGAAGAAAGACACTTTAGCTGCGGCATTGATGATGATGATTCTAGTGTTCGCAGTTGCGTCAGCCAGTGCGGCAGATTATCAGGTCCGCGAGGGCGAATCAATCCAGGCAGCAATAAACATGTCACACCCCGGCGATACAATCATCGTGCACAATGGCACATACACCGAAAATGTAGTTGTGAACAGATCAAATATACTGATACGTTCGGCTAACGGCTCCGCTGTTACAATCGTACAGTCAAATAGAACAGACATGCACGTGTTCAACATAACAGACCAGGAGAACATTACGCTGGACGGATTCACTATACGAGATGCAACTGCTGCACTAAACACGACAAAGAATGTTAATGCTACGAGCCAAACAACGGTCTCTATTTTGGCAGCACAGACACAACCTACAGTACCTGAAGGACCCTCAATCGATGGGTTTCTCTCTGTCGCTTCTACACCATCTGGTGCAGATATAGCAATAGATGGCAGACCTATCGGTGAAAAGACACCACACACGGCACCATTAATGCCCGGCCCCCATACAATAAAACTCACTCTTGCGGGCTATCTGGATTGGACAGGAAGTGCACACGTAACGGGTGGCAGCACTACAGACGTACATGCAACTTTGATTCCGACCCCCACAATCACCGGGTTTCTCGCTGTCGCTTCTACACCATCTGGTGCAGATATAGCAATAGATGGCAGGTCTATCGGTGAAAAGACGCCCAACACGATGCCCATAGATCCTGGCCCCCATACACTAAAACTCACTCTTTCGGGCTATCAAGATTGGACAGAAAGTGTACAGGTAACGGGTGGCCGCACTACAAACGTACATGCAACTTTGAGTCAAGCGACAGGGTCTATCAAAGTCACTTCTTCTCCCTCGGGTGCAAAGATATATGTGGATACGTATTTGGGCTGGAGCTCTAAAGGAAAAACGCCAAATACAATTACTTCGGTTTCTCCAGGCGACTATACAATAAAACTCACTCTTGCGGGCTATCAGGATTGGACAAAAGAGGTACAGGTAACGGGTGGCAGTACTACAGACGTACATGCAACTTTGACTCAAGCGACAGGGTCTATCAGTGTCAGTTCTACGCCCTCTGGTGCAAGTATATCATTAGATGGAGTACATATAAGCGGAATAACACCCTACACGATACCAAATGTAGAACCCGGCGACCACACACTAAAACTCACTCTTGGGGGTTATCAAGATTGGAAAGAAACGGTAAGTGTAACGGCTGGCAAAACGGCAAAGGTAAGTGCAACGTTGACTCCCATTTCCGGGTCTGCTACAATCACTTCTACACCGTCCGGTGCAGCGATATATGTAAAGTCATATTTAGGGGATAGCTATATAGGAAAAACGCCACATACAGATACAGCGGTACCTCCAGGCGACTATACAATAAAACTCACTCTTGCTGGATATCAGGATTGTACAAAAGAGGTACAAGTAAAGGGTGGCGAAACTGCATACGTACATGCAACATTGACTCCGGCGACAGGGTCTATCAGTGTCAGTTCTACGCCCTCGGGTGCAACGATATATGTAGAGCCGTATTTAGGCACTAAAGGAAAAACGCCAAATACTATCACTCCGGTTTCTCCAGGCGACTATACAATAACACTCACTCTTGCGGGCTATCATGATTGGACAAAAGCGGTACAGATAAAGGGTGGCGAAACTGCATACGTACATGCAACTTTGGATCAAGCGATAGGGTCTATCAGTGTCTGTTCTACGCCCTCGGGTGCAGATATATCATTCGATGGAGTACCTATAAATGAAATAACACCCTACGCGATACAAAATGTAGAACCAGGCGACCACACAATAAAACTTACTCTTGAGGGTTATCAAGATTGGAAAGAAACGGTAAGTGTAACGGCTGGCAAAACGGTAGAGATAGATGCAACATTGACTCCGATTTCCGGGTCTGCCACAGTCACTTCTACACCGTCTGGTGCAGCGATATATGTGGAGACGTATTCGGGTGATGTCTATATAGGCGACACGCCATATACAGATACTGCGGTAGCTCCTGGCGACTATACAATAACACTCACTCTTGCTGGATATCAGGATTGTACAAAAGAGGTGCAGGTAAAGGGTGGCGAAACGGCATACATAGATGCAACTTTGGATCAAGCGACAGGGTCTATCAGTGTCACTTCTACGCCCGCGGGTGCAGGTATATCATTCGATGGAGTACCTATAAGTGGAATAACACCCTACACGATACAAAATGTGGATCCTGGCTACCATACACTAAAACTCACTCTCGATGGTTATCAAGATTGGACAGAAGCGGTAACTGTAACGGCTGGCAAAACGGTAGGGATAGATGCAACATTGACTCCCATTTCCGGGTCTGCCTCAGTCACTTCTACACCGTCTGGTGCAGCGATATATGTAGAGACGTATTTGGGTGATGTCTATATAGGCGACACGCCACATACAGATACTGCAGTATCTCCTGGCAACTATACAATAAAACTCACTCTTGCTGGCTATCAGAATTGGACAGAAGAGATACAAGTAACGAGTGGCGAAACTGCATACATAGATGCGATATTAACTCCATGTCCTCTACAGGCAGGCATATATATGAACAATGCAAGCAATTGTGTGATCAAAAACAGTACTATAATGAACATTTCAGTCATGGGAAACTGCAGCGCTATCGGCATCGCGGTTTTTAACTCATCAGGGAATGCGATTTCTAATGGTGAGATAACAAACTGCGAAGAGGGAATATTGATTGCATCAGGTAGTAACAACACGATCAAAGGTAATATTATCAGAAATAACACCATTGTGGGTGTTTGCATAGATATCGGCGCTATAAACACGGAGATACATGAAAACTGCTTCATTGACAATGAGCCACAAGCGATAGATGACGGGACAGGTAATAACTGGACGAGTAACTACTGGTCTCCACCGCCAGGGGGCAATTACACCATACCAGGCGCTGCCGGGAGTGAAGACAGCAATCCACTGGACGAATGTCCACTGATAGAAGAACCAGCATGAGTACCTTTCAGTTGTCGCAGCAATGAGCATAAATAAGGGGATAACTACCCCTTGCTCTTCTATTTTTTTTAGGGCACTGCACAATAAAGAATGATAAATTCTAACGTGACTTTGTAATATTTCATTTACCGCACGCAGAGAACGCTGAGTTCGCAGGGAAAGTTACATGTATGTGCAGATTGTTATTTTCAAACGTTAGGTATTGCTAAATTCTTAGCAACATATCAAAGGGTAATAATATTTGTTCAGGTTGTGAATGAGATGAAAGGAGATATCTCCACGCTATATCCTCTGCGCTCTCTGTGAACTCTGCGGTTAATCTGACAGACAATGTCAAGTTAGTTATCTTATCGTGTTTTGTGCTTACCGGGTTTGCGTCTGCGTGCTTTCGCCTGCTTGTCCAGCCGCACCATGAAGGCGAGAGCCAAAAGCGTAAAGCCTAATAGGATCATGTAAATCCCAATTAGAAGGCATATGAACTCCAATCCTTTTATTCCTGGGAGAACGATACCCAGCACGCCAAAGATCAGCGATAAAAATCCGTCCACATAGACTAACCATTTACTATTATCGCCCGCCGGTAGTCGGAAAGCGGATACGAGCTTATAGATACCTCTAATCAGTAGCCAAGCCATGATTAAATAAAGTAGCACAACAAGACTGATTTCCGGCCAAAGGATGGCGAGGATTGCAATTGCGATACTGCTCACGCCCTTAACGATTAGTATTCCGCGACGCCCTTCATCCGCATGAAACGAGGCAACCACTTCTAATATACCCCACACAAATACGAATACGCAGAAAAAGATGAGTAACCACTCTATCGTGATCCCTGGCATGATTAAAACGAAAGTACCAAAGAGCAAGGCGAGAATGCCTTCCAGTGTTATTGCCCAGCACTCCTGAGATAAAACGAACCGATCTACCTTCTCGCCCATGACCTTATCGCCTAGTCCGACCTCTTTACTATTACTACTCTCTTTATGCTTTCCCTTTCCCATCTTCTCTCTTAACCCAACTAACTATGATATGAAGTGCTTTATATTAATCAGTATAAAAGCCTTTCGCTTTTATCCAATAATATAAAGTTTGTATTTTCAGATGTATAATGAGTTGGGAATCCGCTAGTCAAGTAAAGATATGCTATGGGATCTAGCCATAAATCGTACCCCTGTCTCCCATCTCTCATCTCCCGTCTCCCATCTCCCAGATCACTTCTTATGGTTTATCAGTCTGTCAACCGGTTTCTCCATATCCTTTGTCATCTCTTGTAGTCTACCAGTTTTTATCAGATTTATACCTGCGAGAGCCATAAATATTCCGCCTATGGTATTAACAAGTAAATCAGTCATTGTGTCATCAAGACTCCATTGTGCCCCTAGTCCGAAAAGAGCATCCGATGTCCATTCCCCTAATTCCCATACAACGCCCGAAGCCATAGTAATAACTACAACGGCAAAGGCTATTGCATATGTATGCATGAACAGACCCTCCCAGTGTTCATGCAATAGATAGAGTGCGATTAATGCCAAGAACGCGATAAGAACCGCAGATACAAAATGAGTGATTATGTCAAAATCCGGAAAGGCATAATAGACGTCAAATACACCGCCCAGGCCGACATGCAAAAACAATGCAAATACGATCAAGAAGTCTATAATCACGGGCAGTTTAAAGTTCCAAATACGTTTGAGTAAAATCGGGACCGAAAATATTATAATAGCCGAAATACATTCGAGTGTCCATTGCAAATCGTGATTTAATATTGCTACGACCAGGAAAAAAACTATTGCTATTCTCAATACATGAGCTACAAAAGTCCATCGTGATTCTGTCATATTACTTTAGTTGTTAGCACTTTAATATAATATTATTGTTTACTTTCCCATAGTAAATAAACCACAGCTAACAATCCCACAATTGCAAATACGACTTCAAAATAGATAGTCTTAGCTATTTACCGTCATTGTCTTTATGTACCATAAAGTTCTATTAATTGTGTTGTTGGACCGCCTCCATGAAGTAAAATAAATCGGATTTAAAATAAGATTATAACACTCGAAAAATAAAATTATGTGGTTGCGAGCGTTTAAAGAGAAGAAACGCGAGATCGCGACAATAGCTGCGAAGAATAGAAAACCAAAAACCTTATATATACCTTCGTAAATATAATACTATTAGTCTAATTCGCAGGCGGGAAACTCCCGCAAGCGATAAATAGGAGGTACGAGACAAAAATATAGAGGGGAAAAGGGTATTGGGAAATGGAGTAACTGCAATTTGTGATATAAAGATATGATATGGTAAAGAATATTGAAATAGAGAGTTTAGTTTGTTTGAGCAAACATCCGGATTTTGCAGGGCGTATTTGCGATATGAAACGGCTAGTAGCAATTCCGGATGAGGAGGAAAAAAAACATGAATGAGATGAAAGGGATGGAGCAAGGTATTTTAGCACAGGAGTCGTGGGCATTGGCAGTAGAAGGCGTTATTGCCCTGATCATCGGCTTTTTGATTCTATTCTGGCCGCCCGCAGTGGTTTCTATAACCATCGTCGTGGGAGCATTTGCATTTGTATGGGGTATCTTTGCTCTTGTCTCTTCGATAAAAGCGGATAAAGGGCGCCGTTGGGTGCTAATCCTTGAAGGCGTGTGTGGCATCATATTGGGGCTAATCCTCTTGGCATGGCCAGGTAAGAGTACACTAGTAATAATGTGGCTTATCATGATTTGGCTAGTGGTTATTGGTATATTCAGGATAGTCGGAGGTTTCGCGCTACCGAAAGGAGATGCTAGTAAAGGGTTGCTAATAGTGAATGGGTTTTTAGCGTTAATCATTGGTGTGCTGCTACTTTGTCTTCCGTTTTTAACGGCTGTGATTACGATGGCCATTCTAATCGCGTTTTACGCGATTTTCAGTGGCATAACGCTTATTTCGCTCGCATTCGTAGCGAAGAGCGTACGGGGACAAACAGCAACATAAAGCATGAGATAACGGTGATCAAAAACAGATAAGGGGAGGGGTAAGCGAAAATAAATAAATACGCGCCCCTTCTAAACATTTTTTCATCCAATATGTTCATACGCTAACCTGCCCCAGCGTCAAATCTTCAGCATGGGCCACCAGAACCTCACGAGCTAAAAGAACAGCTTCTGTAATCGCTTCTTTATTCTGAAAAATTCCCTTCTCTCTTTCTTCATACTCTATAGATTACAACTGTTACCGCTCATAGCGCAGCCGAAAAGAGACGTGAAATAGATTCTTTTATCCTTATCTTGGTGGACCGCTCGGCGTACAGTTGTTTCGTTATTTCCGTACTCTTCTTGATGTCATTCTCAAATGCGGTCTTCAACACCGCGGCTATTTCACGATCGTAAATGAATGCGTTTGTCTCAAAGTTCAGCCTGAAACTTCTTACGTCCCAGTTTGCCGTGCCGACAGAGCTCGCAAGTCCGTCCACAACAACGGTTTTGCTATGGATAAACCCATTATCATATGTATATGCCCTGGCCCCAGCAGCCAGAAGCTCGCCAATATTTGCATAACTTGTCCAGTACACAAACGGATGATCCGGTTTACAGGGTATCATGACCCGTACATCAACACCGGTAAGAGCGGCAATTTTCAGCGCTTCCATTACACTCTCGTCAAGCACAAAATAGGGTGATTGGATGTATATTGTTTCCGCGGCAGAATTAATAAGTGCAATAAATCCTTTTTTTATCGGCTCCCACTGCGTATCAGGGCCACAAGAAACGATCTGCACGGCGGAATCGCCGGTAACGTCCTGTTCTTTTGGAAAATATTTGGGTTCCGCGTCCAGAACTTCCTTTGCTGCGAAGCTCCAGTCCTGGAAGAACCGAACCTGGAGCATGTGGACTGCGTAACCGTTAAGTTTCAGGTGCGTGTCGCGCCAATAACCCAGCGGCCCTTTGCCCAGATATTCATCGCCGATGTTAAATCCACCCACGAAGCCGGTAGTTCCGTCAATGACTACAATTTTACGGTGATCTCTATAATTCTTATTATAATTTACACGTATATTTAGTACTGGAATCTTGCGCTCAAAAAAGCCGGCTACCTGCCCGCCTGCATCTGTGAGTTCATTAAAGAATTTTCGTGGTAGTTTCGCACAGCCCAGACCATCATAGATCAAACGCACTTCTAGTCCCTCTTTCGCCTTCTCAGCCAGTGCGGCAACGATTTTATGGCCGAGATCGTCATTCCTTATGATGTAGTACTCAATGTGGATATGCTGTTTGGCGTTTTTTATCGCGTCCAGCAGTGCGTTGAACTTATCATTACCCTCAGTATACACCTGGATCTGATTGTTCTCAGTCACTAGCGCCATATCACTGACTAGTAGCATGTGTGTCATAGCAAGGTATTTATTCAACTCGTCATCTGAGGAACTAGCTTTATATTCTTGTAACTCTTCCAACTGCCCTTTGAGTAGCGATTTTTGCTTTGCATCGAGTTCGGCTTTGACTTTGAACATTTTTTCACGGTTGAACGTCTGTCCAAAGATCAGGTATAAAACAAACCCTAATAACGGTATGAAAAATAACGCTGCCAGCCACGCAAAGGTTGCCCCTATATTCTTTCTATTTCGTTCAAAAAAGATAATGCCAATCGCGAAAATAACGTTTATCACAAATATGATCGCTGCTATAAGAGTCCACACCATTTTTTAGATCTCCTCTTTTTTCAGCTATAACTTGACAAACCCTTGCAAGCTTTCAAAAAGTTTTAAACACTTTACCAAAGATGTAATATATATAGTTTGTATATATAAAGCTTTTCACAGACGAGTATTGCATAATTGAGTATATGATGTATATTACTTTTTTTCACTTCCTCTTTTCTTTAGTCTCGTTTTTATTCTTTCCGTCATTGCTCATAGCCTCAGGATATCCAAACTATTTATTGCATCTTTGCTTTCCACACGCCCTTCTTCCATTTTCTCTTCCTTTTGTGTCATCACCCTTACTTCTTCGTTCTATAGTTCCAAATCAACCATTTCTTTTTTACAAAGATAATGTAATATGCTAAACAAATCCAACTCAAAGCTATAATAAGATATATGCCATTGATGTCGAAAAAAGCATAAATGTATAGCCAGATGGTATAAGTCCATCTGGCCATTATTTCAAACTCAGAGCCTTTTAGTTTTACAACCTCGTATTTGATTCCATCATCTGATACATTCACCTTAATGTAATGGAAAAAATCATGGTTCGGATCATTTCCAACCAATTCCGCTCCTGCACCACCGGTTATGATATAAGGAGTTCTGCCCCACGTCCCGTTATAATAGGCATGTATATGAGAACAGAAAAGTATAGTTACGTTATACTCATCAAATAAGCCATTCAATTCATTTGCAAATTCTAAATCATCTATACTATGCCCCTCTGCACGTTCGCCGTTCCTAGGATCAAAAAGAGGCACGTGCATAAATACGAAACGGTTGCTATATTTTGTGCTTTTTTGTAACTCGTTTTCTAACCAATTCATCTGCCAGGGGTCAATATTTTTTGAATCTGCATCGTCGAGAATGATAAAATAATTTTTGCCAACAGTAAAAGAATAATAAAATCTGCCAAACATATCATAATAATTACCTCTACCTTCGTCCATTAACTCGTGATTACCAATCGCAGTTAACAAAGGTTTGTTTAGCGCCTTTATTTGATTCATAAAAAAGTTGAATCTATGCTTCTCACCATTAAAAACTAAATCGCCAATATCAATAGCGAAGATTGCATCTTCGTTATTTACCTTTTCTATCAGATTTTCAAATACTGTTACGGAATTCTTATTATCACCTAAAACAATAAATGAAAAGTTATTGTCTGTGCTATTTATCTGATCCAATTGCTGATAATTCCAATCGCTTATGTCAGAAAAAGTGGATATCGAATGTATTTTAACTCCGGCTGAAAATGAAATCAAAATAAATACTGCGGCAATTAGAATAATATTAACGGTTTTTTCCTTCATTTCGGACACCTTAGATATATATAATAATTCGTGGTTTTTTTTTTCGCCTTACTCCTTCTCCCTTTCCTCTTCTACTTTCTTATGCATACCGAGGCGGATAAAAATGCCCAGTCCAATTGCAACACTTGCAATTGCCACGCCCACATAGAGAATATCTATACCCAACTCTGCTGGTGACTTGTTTTCGAGAATCATCTCTATGAATACGACACCGGAAATTGATACGACCATTGCAAGCAGACTCTCCTTTAATGTTCCCAGGTCTTCTGTTTTTGGATCAGGGGAGCGACCAAGATTCAGGACCGCCTGTCCTACGAGGGTAAAAGTAACGGCGATTAAATAATATTCGGCAATATGAACAAACATAGCAATTGGATTTATTCCGCCATGTATAAGGAATTTTATTAGCTCATAGCAGGAGAAAACGAGTGTAATCGCAGCCAAAAGAATGAATAACAAGCCTGTTATTTTCATCACAAGCCGGCCGAAATAATGTAAAGGGCTGGGTCCACGTGGATCCTTTTTTTTCTCTCCTGTTACTCCGGTCGTATCAGTCATTTCAAAACACACCTACTCAAGATTTTCATAAACACTCATTTTTTGATGGGCATTTGACTTATCTAATATGTAGTTTATTTTCATATATTTATTCTATAATTACATTTAGGATAAAGAAGATTATCGAGAAAGGTTATGCCGGAAACCAGACCGAGGTCATAAGACAGGCTATTCTAGCATATGAACGGATGCTCGAGGGAGAAGAACTCATGCTGGTGCACAAGGCAGTTCAGATTGAGATGGAGGAAATAGAGGCGGGGCAGGGTTAAAACCCACTCATTCGAGGAGATAAAGAATATGAGCGCTGGTACAAATCATACAAATAAATAATTTACCAGAAAAGTATCATTTTTTCAAGAATTTTTAAGACACAGATTAACGCAGATTAACACAGATTTAAAGCAGTGTATTGAGCTTTTATTGTATAAAACGTACAATTCTTCTGCCACAGGATAACCGAGAGCACCAAGTTATTTCCCATCTGTGCCCTCTGTGGTCTCTGTGGCTAATTAATCATCTCTGAAAAACATGATAACGGTTTATACGAGTGAAGATACAGAATATAAAGGGATAACTTTTTATGTTGATATGGAGGTATAATACTTATGTATCAACGAAAATTTATAGACAGGAAAGATGAACTGAAATTTCTTCAATCTCGATACACAACCGGATCGCCTGAGTTTATAGTAATATACGGCAGAAGAAGAGTGGGTAAAACAGAACTTATCCTGAAATTCATGGAAAATAAGAAAGGGATATACTATCTAGCTTCAAAAGAAGGTGACAGATCCAACATCAAGGACTTTTCTTATAGGATAAGCAGAATGATAGGTGACGATAATTTTAAAAAGATCGAATTCCCGGACTGGATCACAATATTTGAGAGTTTATTCAGACACAAATGGTTCATTGAACAGGCAAATACTAAAAAAGTCGTTATTGTTATCGATGAATTCCCCTATCTTGTGCACAGCAATAGAGCTATATCATCGGTTTTTCAGAAGATCTGGGAACTCAATATGAAAAACGAGAATGTTATGCTGATATTATCAGGATCATCTGTAAGTGTTATGGAGTCGGAAGTTCTGGGCTATAGAAGTCCATTATATGGAAGAAGAACAGGACAGTGGCAGGTGCAGCCACTGGATTTAAAATACCTCAATGAATTCTTACCATATTCCAAAAAAGATCTGATGATGACCTGGTTTATAGTTGGTGGAGTACCCGAATACCTGTTAAAATTCGATGCTAAATTGACATTATGGGATAATGTGCAAAACAATGTAATAAAAAAAGGTACATATCTATCCGAAGAGATCGAATATCTTTTGAATGCGGAATTCAAGGAACCGAAGAACTATAAACTCATTTTTAAAGCTATTGCGTTGGGGTATAATAGGCTTGGCGAGATATGCAATTACACCGGACTTGATAAAAGCATGGTCTCAAAATACCTTGATGTACTGTGCAAACTGCATATATTAAAAGATGAGGCCCCTGTTACTGCGTCTTCAAAATATAAAAAACGGCTCTATTTCATTTCAGACCAGTACTTTAATTTCTGGTTCCGATACATTTATCCAAACCGGATTGACCTGGAAGCCAACAGGGAAAATGAGGTTCTGGCTATGATCAAAAAAGAGTTCCCGCGATATTGCGGGCATATGTTTGAGGTTCTTACCTTGGAGCTTTTTATCAAACGGCAAATCCCATGCGATCTTTCATTGTCAAAAATAGGGCGGTGGTGGCATAAAGATAAGGAAATTGATATAGTTGGTTTGAATGAACAAAACAATGAGATATTATTTATTGAATGCAAGTGGAGCGATCTAAGACTAAAAGAGGCAGAAAGTGTTTTACGTGAGTTGATGGGCAAATCGGGCTTTGTTGACTGGAATAATGGTAAGAGGAAAGAGTACTTCGGTATTGTGGCAAGGAAGATAGAAGGCAAGGACCAGTTAAAAAAGAGGGGGTTTTTTGTCTTTGATCTTGATGATCTTTTGTTTTGGTGACTCAAGCGAACCCAATGGATGGACATTGCCGGTTCGCTGATCGTTTTGATGCTGGTGCTCAACTTCAAGAACATTACTGGCGTGATCGGCACAGGCGTCATCATCGCCATAATCTCTATTACTTTGTAATTACTAGAAAAATGGAGTTGGATAGATTCTTTCTATTTCACTATCTAGAATCACATTAGCAACGATAGGTTATGGTGATCTAACACCGCCACTAGGTAAATTAGTTACCGTGATATTCGTAATCTCTGGAGTAATTTGACAATGTCAAATTAGGTCTGTTGGTATATATTTGAAGCACTTCACCGCTTCTTTTTACCCGGTATAAAGAACGCAAATACCAACGTAACCACTAAAATAATAAAAATCACCAAAAAAGACTGCTTCATTGCTGTTTGTGTTGCAGTATTTACAATGCTTTTAAATTCATTCACTCTCTCTTCCGGATATTGGGAAAGATCTATCGTTGCATGTTCCCCTTCCATTTTTTCTGCGTAATCTTGCAGCTCTGCTACTAGCTCATCTTTTGGCATATCCACCTGTATAACATCAGAAGTCATTACTCCTGTTGCAATGCCACTAAACATAAATGCTACAAGCACAGTACCAATTAATGCGGTCCCCATTGAATTGCCTAAATTTCTTACTGTATTAATCATACCAGCTCCTTCATTTTGTTGCTCGTCAGAAACCGCAGACATAAGCATATTGCCAAGAAGTGCTAAAACAAATCCTATACCAGCACCATAGATAACTAATCCAATGGCTAAATCAGATCCGGTTACTATTTCCGGACCTGAGAACAAATTCTGTAGAACGAAAACACCAATAGCAGCAATGATAATACCGAATACTAGTAGATACTTATTGTTGTACTTTTGACTTATAGGACCTGTAACAAAAGAAATAAATAAAATAGAAAAAGAATAGGGTATGAGATAAATACCGGTTTCCACTGCCGTATACTGAAGGACCTGCTGCATATAAACAGGCAAAATAAACAGAGTGCCCATTAATGCCAGATTAAATGTCAACTGTGCAACATTGCCAAAGGAAAACGTCTTGCTTTTAAACATCTCAAAATCAAGCAATGGCGTTTTATTCTGCCTTTTTCTTCGCTCGGTCCATAATTTGAAACAGACGAACAGGATGATGCCAAGCACTAACATGACGGGTACTATTAAAAGGCCGGATCCTGCATTCAAGAATGCGAGAATGATAAATACAAAACTTGATGCGGAAATTATAACACCTATAATATCCATGCTCGGTCTTTTTGAAGCGTCTATTTCTACTTCTTTTAGCATACGTGAGCAGATCAGGATAACCACTACCAGTATCAACTCACCTGCGAAGACCCATCTCCAGCTTAAAGCCGATATGATAAAACCGCCTAACATAGGACCCACGGCAGCACCTGCCGCTCCAATTCCGCCATAGATCGCAAAAGCGGTAGCCCTATTCTTGGGGTTTGGATAAGAGCTTGCTAAAAGAGCCATTGTTGCAGGCATCATAAGTGCAGCGGCACATCCTTCAATAAGCGACCAGCCAGTGAGAAGAACACCCGCATTAGGACTTAATGCTGCCGTCATCGTTCCAACTCCATATACTGCCACTCCGATTAGAAAAACTTTCTTTCTGCCGTACATATCGCCAAGCTTAGCACCCATCAGCATAGTGGATGCCATTACTAACGTGTAAATAGCCATTATTGCCTGGACCGTACTAATAGTAGTATCCAGATCTACAACTAAATCATTTATTGCAACGCTCATTGCTGTTGTGTCAAAGACAAGAATGAAAAATGCAATACATAGAACTATAAGAGGGCCCCAGCTCATGGAAGAACTTTTCGCGTCCCCTTCTGCACTTTTGCCTTTTTTCATCTTGGTTTCGCTTTCCCTTTGTTTTGTTTTACTTTTTCTATGACTATGACATGCAGCAAAGAGAAAGGGATGGTGCTATATAAAAGGTTATCGGTTATTTTTACTATTTTGGGATATCAATACGGATATATATTAATACGCAATTTGACAATGAGCGTAAACCTATTAAAAAGGCAATTACTGCTTTTGTAATTCTAGTTTACTTACATTCTCAGATTTTCCTCCGTTGTCCTGCGAGCTTAACACGCGGGCGTTACCATCCGCACATTTTACAGTAGGATTACCCCGAATGGTGGAGTACCTTATAGGCAATCTATGATGGTTCAGTTCAGTTGCAAGATCCCGCTTTTATCTTCTCAAAATCCTTAGTGATATGCTTCTCAGCCTCTTCGACTACGCTTTCTGTTTGACCACTACACCCAGTGGCTACCGCGTTGATTTCCAGTTCAGCCACTTCGGCATTTCGCACTATTTGTAGTATAGCCCTTTTGTATTCCCGTTTTATATTCTCAACCTGCTTACACGCTTTTATTTCATCAATATCAACACCACTGCTTTCGAGATCATCTTTAGCCACAATAAGTCCATATATTAAGTTGTCATAAGCCTCAGCAGTCTCATCTTTAGTCGCTTCAATCACCGCTATTGAGTTGTCAAAAACCGCAACGGTCTCGTATTTCTCCGCTTCGATATCCGCTATTGCTTCGTCAAAACTCATCTGTTCTGCTTCTTCCATTTCTTCCAGATCTTTTCCCATATCTTTCAGGTCTTCCACATCTCTCCCAGGCCCTTCCACGCACCCCAGGGACACTGCCGTCACTAAGATCGCCATTGCAATTGCCGCAAAAACAATCGTTTTCCTCCTTTTCATAATAATTACTCCCTTTCTTTGAAATTTTTTTCTGCCAGTAATCACTCTTTCTTCTTTTGTCCTTTTGACTCAATCAGTTTACCTAGACCTTCTGTCGCCTTGCCCATCTCGCCTCTTTTTACTAGCAGTACACCTATTACAGCCATAACTATTCCGCCTAGCGCATCAACAAGCAAGTCGCCCATTGTGTCTTGATTACCCCTTTGTGCCCAACTTCCGGTGTATAGATCTGCTCCCCACTCCATGAATTCCCAGATTACACCTATCGCCAACGCCATTATGACAACGAAGAAAGCCATAACATATATGTCCATCGAGAGTCCGCCCCAGTATCGATCTAAGGCATAAATAGCGACAAATGCAATACAGGCAATAAGAAGAGAAGAAGTGAAATGCGCAACCGTATCATAATGAGGCAATATGAAATATGCGGCAGTAACCTCGCCACCTATATGTATCAATAACGCAAGTGTAACCAAAATATCAATTGCCATCGGCACGCTATCCTTCCACTTCCAGTTTACTATTGTTGGTACCATACAAAGAATTAGGGCAATAATACCGCTAAAGACCCAGGTCCACGACCCTCTCACAACAGCCATAAGTATCAATAGTACCATAAGTGCCTTTAGTATCCACGATATAACGAGGCCCACAGATAATTTCATAATAGAGCTATAGAATATTTAGAGTATAAAAGCTTTTCGGTTTTTTTTTTGGTATCTCTATGGGAATTCAGAATGGACTATTTCTTACCCTTCATTAGTAGTTAACCGCAGATTTTTAGCTCCTATTATAATTTCCGGATGGTCAGAGATACCACAAGTTATTTATCCTCGTGATTCAATCGTTTGTCAGGAGCTAATATACTATGGCAGGTTTCAGAGGCGTAGCCCGGCGGACCGCCAGGCGGACATCCCGACGGCAAATTGCTATGACGCAAGGAAGCTCAGAGCCGGAAGGCGATGTGCCACCAGGACAGGAAGTCGCCGATAACTCGGATTATCTCGACGAACTGGAAAAACTGGCTGAGCTCCATGAGAAGGGCATCCTCACAGATGAGGAATTTCTAGCCAAGAAAAAAGAGCTGTTGGGACAGTGAAAAATTTGATTGACTGAGCATATCAGGACTTGAGACGAAGTGCTTCTTTACCTTCCGGACTACCTACTGTTTAAGTCCGGTGTAAGGGCAGAAGTAATTTTAGCGTTAGCTAGCCCAAAAAATATCCAGTTATTCCGCAATTCTGAACAAGTATATAATAAAAAAATGCGAGAGTGCAGGACATCATCCCGCACCCTCTATTTCACGAACCAGTATGTGTCTTTTATTTTACGTTGTTAGAGCGGCTTCGTCGGCATCGGTTATTTCTTGTTCGGTAATCCCTAATTTTTCCTCGGCTGCTTCCAGTTCTTCCTCTGACAAGTCTTCAAGTTTCTTACCCGTTTCCCGTTCAACTTTCTGAGCATCTGCTTGGCTCATTTTAGCCATGCTGCCACTAGCTAGACCAACGGTCACCATGCCACCTACCACAGCACGTCGCCGTATCAGACGCCGACTGGTTCTACGTGCGGTTCGTCGCATTCCTCTTCTCACAGCTCGTCACACGGGCATTTTTTTCACCTATTTGTTACCATATACATACCTGCATATGTATATAAAAACTTAACGATTTTTTTTACTGTTTCGCTTCTCTTCTAGGCTAAAATAACACATTCGATGCTGAAACTACCGAAAAGCTTATATGTAGCTACACGTTACATATTTAGTTATATGCGGAAGAAATCGCAAAGTCGCAGATAATACATTAGTGGCTTTAAAACACAGGAGGGGATATATAAGAATGAAAAATAGGATAGTATTGGGGGTGGGAGGAACGGCAGCAGATTTTGATGTTAGTATAGCTGATATGGGGCAGAGTGTGACAAGTTTTAAGGAGGAGCTAAAGTTATGAGTGAAGAGGATCGTTATTTAGGCCGTCAGCCGTGGTCAATGGCAGCGGAAGGCATTCTAGCACTAATTATCGGCGCTTTGATTTTAGCTTGGCCGGGAATGACACTGGTTACGCTAACCTGGATCGTCGGTATATTTGTACTTCTGGCGGGAATATGCGCACTTATCGCTCTGATTGGATCGCGTAAAGGGCAGCGCGGAGTACTAATAGCCGGGGGTCTGATAGGTATCATATTAGGGTGCATCTTCCTTGCATGGCCGATAGGTACTACTGCGGTACTACTTTGGTTGCTAATGATATGGCTAGTGCTTTACGGTATATACAGGATTGTGCATGCCATTCGGCAACCGCCGGAAGATCATAGTAGATGGCTAGACATTTGTCTTGGAATTATTTCGCTAGTTGTCGGCGTGCTGCTGATCGCACTCCCAGCACTAGAAGGGTTGGAAGATCTGGCCTTGCTATTGGGTATTTATGCGGTTATCGCCGGCATAATACTTATTTCCCTCGCCGGTGCGGAGTGGAGCAAGCGCAAGCATATGCAAATAGGGTAGCAACAAGCAACAAATTCTGGAACAGTGATTCCAAGCTAGACTAGATAAGATAAAGGAAGGGGTTGCAAATAAATACCCCTTCTCCATATTTTTTTGTTTTTTTTTCGCTGTTACGATACAGTTATATATAAAAAGAAACATAATATCTGAAATTAGAAAGTAAATAACAAACTGTTATAATAGAAGGGGGTGAAAAAAATGAAAAAGCAATTTCTAATAGTTTTGGCCATAGGGCTCATCGTCCTTTCGGGCTATATGGTAGCCGCGCTTGGAGTAGATACCAGTGACGAACCTGACCCGGCGCCCGACTCGAATGGAACAGATCAAAGCAGTATCTGGGTTAATTGCACTGAGGAAGAGAAACAGGCGGATGTGTGTACGGCAGATTACAACCCGGTCTGCGGTGATAATGGCAAGACCTATGCTAACAAATGCACGGCATGCAGTAGTGGCGAAGTGAACGCATGGACAGTCGGCGAGTGTCCCTCACCCGTCGGGATTAATTGCACTGAGGAAGAGAAACGTGCCGAGGTGTGTACGCAACAATACGACCCTGTCTGTGGGGATGATGGTATAACATACAGTAACAAATGCACGGCATGTAGCAGTGGAAATGTGAGCGCATGGACTGCCGGTGAGTGCCCGATTAATGACAGTAGTGAGAAAATAGCCAGAGAATTTATTGAGAACTCCGACTGGTATAATACAGGTCCAACGCCTTCTAACCTCACGTTTGTGGGTTTGGAGCCAGGACCATGTACTTCATGCTGGACATTTACTTATGAATACCAGGTAGTAGTTCCAGTTATATTCGTGAATGGAACACCTTATTTGGGCGAAGCAGAATCACCTGCCAGTAATCAGTCGTAAAGAGCAGTTTCAGTAAAGTTCTAGGCACTAAATAAACTAAAAAGCAAAAAAAATGTTTGGGAGGGGCGTTTATTTTTTGCTCACCCCCCCACCCCTTATCAAGTTTTGATCACCGTTATCTCTTGCTTTATGTTGCTGTTTGTCCCCGTACGCTCTTCGACACGAATGCGAGTGAAATAAGCGTTATGCCACTGGAAATCGCGTAAAACGCGATTAGAATGGCCATGGTAATCGCAGCCGTTAAAAACGGAAGACTAAGTAGCAGCACACCAATGATTAGCGCCAAAACCCCATTCACTATTAGCAGCCCTTTACTAGCATCTCCTTTCGGTAGCGTGAAACCTCCGACTATCCTGAATATACCGGTAACCACTAGCCAAATCATGATAATCTACATTATTACTAGTGTACTCTTACCCGGCCATGCCAAGAGGATTAGCCCCAATATGGTGCCACACACGCCTTCAAGGATTAGCACCCAGCGGCGCCCTTTATCCCCTTTTATCGAAGAGACAAGAGCAAAGATACCCCATACAAACGCAAATGCTCCCACGACGATGGTTATAGAAACCACTGCGGGCGGCCAGAATAGAATCAAAAAGCCGATGATCAGGGCAATAACGCCTTCTACTGCTAATGCCCACGACTCCTGTGCTAAAATACCTTGCTCTATCCCTTTCATTTCATTCATTTTTTTCCCTCCTCATCCGGAATTGCTACTAGCCGTTCCATATCGTACATACGCCCTGCAAAATCCGGATGTTTGCTCAAACAAACTAAACTCTCTATTCCAATATCCTTTACCATATCATATCTTTATATCACAAATTGCAGTTACTCCATTTTTCTAGTAGATGGAATACGACAGTACCAAGAATAACTACCGTAATTGTAAGAGAAAGTAATATATAATAGTCAAAATCTTTAGTACCTGGTAGTCTCGTTTTTATACCCTTCAGAGGCTGTCCCGCAATTGTTTTTGACACCAAAAAATTCACTTCTTTTTAGATTTAGAGCCCTGTCATCCTTTCTTTTTTGCCCGTTTTTGAATTGTTAGACAGCCTCTTCATTGCCCATATCCTACACGCTCTTCTTTGATTACAAAGTAATAGCTATTATGACCACAGTTTGTATTATTTCTTTTTTATTTGTATAGGTGTCTAGGTTTTCGGTCTAAGGTTTCAGGTGTTTGACTTGGGATACTGACCACTCACACTTCATACCTTCACCATAGCTAAACAAATCCCGCAATTACCGTCCTATTCATAATCTTTACGTTATCTACACAAAATCGGGTATTTCAATAAAGGTAAAGAATTTAGTGATTACTTTTTCGATTTCGCTTCGATTTTGTTTCTCGTCCAGTAATTCCTGAACCATGACCGGGTAATCATTTATGATATTATCTATACCCAAATCCACATACTCGCTGACATCTGCCTTAGGGTTAAGAGTCCAGATATGTACTTCTTTATTGACATCATGCGCATCGCGCATAAATTTCTTCGTTAATACTAAGTTTGGCTCAACACTATAGAAATCAACACCTAATTCCGAATAATCGCCTATAACATAACCAATAATCATACCTATTCTTAAATCGGGATTTAACGCTCTAACTTCTTTCAGTGCATTGTAATCCAGTGATGTGATCACACATTCATCTTCTATTCCTTTCTCCTCGACTATCCGGACTGTGTTTTCTACCAGGTTCTTCTCATGACCATTTAATTTTAGCTCGATGTTGAGCTTTACTTTACCTTTTGTCAGATCAATTGCTTCTTCAAGTGTGGGCACTCTTTCTCTCGCAAACTCGGGTGAGAAGGAACTCCCTACATCTATCGCCTGTAACTCAGAATAGTTGAGTTCCCAAATGTTTTTGTCCACGCCACCCACATGATGCAAGTTGGCATCATGTAATACCACTACGACACCATCTCTTGTCTCCTGTACATCAAGCTCTATATAATCTGCCTTGTCTTCGATTGCCGCTACAAAAGCGCTAATCGTGTTCTGCGGTGCACGACCGGAACTACCACGATGTGCCGTTACATAGACCGGTTTATCAATGCTAGCAATGTCTTTTTGCACTGCTGGAAGCAAGAGAATAGTTCCAATACTTACTCCAACCAGACATATGATAAGTACAGCAAGAATATGCTTATTAGTTACCCCTGGCATACTGCGATAACTCACTTCTTTCGGCTCTGGCACAATAATATCCAAACCCGCTATTTCTCGTTCTCTATTCTGATAATACAACTCAGTAAGGAAATTACTATCCAGGGAATTAAATGCTAAGGAAAATAAAAACAATATAAGAGTAAAAAGAACTACAAGTAACGAAAAAACAGGTGCAAGCAATAGCGAGTTATCTATGACCGCATAAAGTATTAACCAGCACAGAGCGCCAAATACGATAATTAAAACGCCGAAGCACAACACGATCAATAAATACCATACTATAAATGTTAGTGCCAATTGTTTAATGAGCTTCTTATTTAGTTTATATAAGAATGCTTGTAAAACTTTCTTGCCTTCAATAACCACCTGATAGTCTACAAAAGTCCACGTTATAAACCGATAAAACAAAAAGACAATACCTAATAGGGCTAATATGGTTATCACAGGGGTACAAAACCAGGAATCCAAGAAAAAGACATATGTTAATACTCCTGGCACTAAAAAGAGGGCGATGAGTGCAGCATAATATGGCGCCTTTATTGCTACAACAGCTAACTCAGCAGGGAGTTTTTTGACTGTTTGTCTAAGAGCGGAAAAGGGAGGCAGTCTTTTGCCATTTTGATAACTCACGGTGATAAACAGCAATCCGAATTTTTCTATACAAAAAATTGCGATTGCTACAAGAGCAAATAACAGAATGGCTATAAGACCGCGGATACTGAACAAAAAAGGTACAATATCTGTATTGACCAGAGCAGGGTAACCTTTTGTTTCAAATAAGAAGTCATAAATGATATAAAGTATCGGCAGGATCACTATATTCAATAGAATCGCAAAAAGAACCTGATACGCAATTGTATCGTACAAAGAGACCTTGAACGCATTGAATGAATTTCTAAATAGCGTCGCTAACCTATATTTCTTTGGAGCTCTTTCTTCTTTGGGTAGCATAGGCCTTTGATGGACCTGATTTTAAATAAACTTGTCCTTAATAAAATAAAATAAAAGTTAAGGGCTCTTTAAGAGCCGCTGACGATAGCCATAAAGTTAGGTAAAATGTCCTCGATCCCGTTAATAATGAATATCGCGGAGGTTGAACTCGGATTGGAAATTACAATGATAGCGATAATCGCACCAACGCTGAACGTTAAGGCTTGAGCGTGATCGGCCATATTTGGCTTTTCTCCTTTATGTCAGTCGCTATTTTTAGCGGCATACTACTTCGCACTTAATGACCTGAATTTGGGAGTCTATAAATATAATTATTTCGCGTTTTTCGTCGCTAACGTTAGATAAGCGATTTGTTATATTGTTTTATGCCCTCTTAATTTGATTTTAGCTCAAAATCTTGTGCATTTCGAGCTATTAATTGCAAATTGCAAAATGCAAAAACACAATAGACCCACTCCTGCTGCATGCACGCATGTCTGCTCTGCAACAGGTCTATGGGCACTACATTTAATTTAGAAGTCCGTCATTACCCTGTATTGGTCTATCTCCTCCTTCAACAACCGCAGGAACCTTCTGCTCACGCCCTCTACATCCTTCGAATTTGTTATCCCTCGCCCTACAATAATTATGTCCGCACCACCATTTATCGCTTCCGGTGCAGTATCTTCCTTTATGCCACCTGCAACCGCCACCAGCATCTTACCTCCTATTCGCTTTATCTCCGCTATATCGCCCCAGGCATGCCGCTCTTCCTGTTCTACATCTATTGCACGATGTAACTCGACCACGTCCGGCATCATCCCACCTACACTTAATTCTTTAAGCACCGCTAGCGGTTTTTTAACATTTAACATATCCAGGGACGAGTAAATACCGGTCTTTCTCGCCTCCTCTATCGCCTTCTCCATCGTCCGAAGTGGTGCTAACCCCGAGATCACCACGGCATCTGCACCCGCATCCGAAACCATCCGTACCTCTAAGTTGCCTGTATCGAGCGTTTTCAAATCCGCAATGACGAATGTATCGGGCTTTATCTCTTTTATCTTCGCCACTATGTCCACTCCGTATCGCTTTATCAATGGCGTGCCCGCCTCTATGATAAGATGGTCATTACTCGGCAGATCCTTCACCACTCGCTCCATATGCCCCCAGTTCGGGATGTCCAGAGCGACCTGAAGATAAGGTGGGTCCCATAACTTTGTCACTTTCATGCCCAAAGAAGGATGCCGCGACCGATCCTTTTCATATAGCACTTTCTTTATATCCGGGAACCCATCCATAGCCCGTTTTAACGCCAACTTTGTAGCGCCATAATTGTAACGATAGATCTTATTATAATCATCCGCATGAGGATGCAGGAACACACTTACAATCACCACGAGTTCCTCTGCCTTATCCTCTGGTATCACGCCCTCCTCCACCGAATCAGCAACCGCTTTTGCTATTGCACTCTGCGCGGGGCCAAATACCTTCTCCGCCTCTTTCATGTTCCGCACCGTAACCTTCGGCACAACTACCGTAGATGGCTTAACCGGTAAATTCGGCCTTATCACTGCAAATAGCGGTGTGTGCCCAGCAGACATTTGACTCAAGGCGTTTGTGAATGCCATACCTACCGGTCCCGATTTGTCCCCTATCATCAAATCAATATGCGCAATTTCTTCTCCATCCCCTATCAATGCTTCACCCACATTCATCATGTTATCTTATCCTCATTTGTATTGATTCTATTTGCTTTCTTTTTTTATATCTTATCCAATGCCTTTCTTACCTTAGGTAGCAGCTGGGATTCGAGTTCTAACTGGTGAAAACCCGGTCTGGGTCCACCTTTTCTTGTCGCTCTACATATCCTTGGATCGCCGATTGGAAACCCTCGAGGTTTAGAAAAGATGCCATTTTTATCTATTTTCCTTACCTCTTCCACAATCTCTCTTAGTGTCTGCTCTTCTCCTTCTATTAAAGCGCCAAAACATGTCTCTTTTACCCTGACGTCTGAGCCGGCTATGCTTTTATCTTCGCTAATCAAAGTCAAAAGCCTACTCTTCAATTGTTCCGGTGTTATCTCAGAATCAGGCGAGATTAAAATTACTCTTGTCTCAATCCCCATTTTTCTTCCCCGCTTTTATTTTTAATGTTTTCTTTGATAAAACTTTCTTCTTAAGAACGTTTTATTTATGGGCCCGCGGAGATTTGAACTCCAGACCTCTCGGTTATCAGCCGAGCGCTCCAACCAGGCTAAGCTACGAGCCCTTTTCTTAATTGGGTATTGTATAACCAAATACCGTATACCTGATATGAGAGTACATTTAGCTGCTCACTATTTGGCTATTATCTATACTACTAGATTAATATTTTTATAATAACTTATTTATCTTTTATTTTATTATGCGTGAACAAGCAAAAAAAGATGTATATTAAGGAACATACTCTTGACTCCGGGCTAATGGTGGCAGTCTGCGATACGGAATTAATAGGTAAACGTTTTGTTGATGGCGATCTGAATCTAAAAATCACGGAAGGTTTTTATAAAGGTGACGAAGCGACCGAAAGAGAAGTGATAGCTTCTTTGAAGCACGCAAGAATAGCGAATCTGGTAGGTAAAAGGGCAATTAAATGCGCACTAGACAATAATTTTATCGACAATGCTAATGTGATCTTCGTGGATGGTGTGCCGCATGCACAGATGGTGAAGTTCTGAACGAAGGTTGTAAAATATCAGCCACTAAATAAGTGCTCTTTGCCTCCTTTACCCTTACTTTATAATGGGCTCCGAGCGGCAAATCATCTTTCAGTACTATCGCCCTATACGCCCCGTCTCTAGCTATTACGCCTCCCTTTTTCCCCGTCTCCGTTACTAAAACATGTAGTTCTGCCCCTTCTAATTCCTTGTTCTTCGCGAACACAATATTGTGATAACCAGTAGAGAATATTCTCGACCTTCGCTTCTTCTCCCGTTCCAACAAGTCCGTTAACTTTGATGCTTCTGTCCCGGGTCTTGGTGAGAACCGTGTTATGTTCACTTTTTCAGGCTTTATTTCATCCATTAAATTTAGTGATGCGAAGAAATCCTCTTCCGTCTCGGTTGGAAAACCAATGATGAAATCTGTGGATATTGTGCTCTGTCTGAATCGCGCCCTTATGTTTGTTACAATCTCAATGAAATCAGCGACTTTGTAATTCCTTCTCATCTCTCTCAGTACCCGGTCAGAGCCTGATTGCACGGGCACGTGAAAGAATTTGAAGATTTTCTCAGTGTTGAACGCCTCAAGGAGTTCGTCCAGGATAGGCATCAGCGTGAAGGGATTCATCATACCCACTCTTATCCTAAAATCGCCTTCCACTGATGTTATCTGTTCTAACAACGCCGGTAGTTTTATATCGGTGCTGCCCCAACCGTATGCACTAGAATCCTGCGATGTTATCCTTATCTCGTTCGCACCGCTTTCCACTGCACTCTTAACCGCCTCGCATATCTTTTCCGGCTTGTAGCTTTTCAGCTTGCCCCGCGCTTGTTTCACGATACAATAGGTGCATTTACCTATGCAACCCTGTGCTATTGTAATCACCGCAATAACACCATCAAACTCAAGCCTTTGCTTTTCACTTGCTTGAATATCTCGGGGCGTCACCATTGCTACATCATCACCTAAAATGCTTTTTACCAGTTCTGGCTGTGCCGCCGCCATGCAACCAGCCACAACTACCGCTTTACCACGCTCTTTTAACTCATTCAGTCTCTTTATCACATTTAACTCTGTTCTTTTCGTTACTGTGCATGTATTCACTATAACAATATCCGCTTCACTTTCTTCTACTATCTCATGACCGGCATTTCTTAGTATCGCTCGCATTTCCATTGTGTCACCGGTATTTGCGGTGCAGCCGAAAGTATCTATAAAAACTTTTGCCGTGCCCTGGGATAATTCGGTTAGATTCATTAGATAATATATTACCTATTAGTGCATACAAATAATACTTATTGGCATTGTTATTGGAAGGGTAGGAATGAACCAAACATCGAGAAGGAAGATAGAACAACTCCAGATATGTACGGAAAAGGAAGTGGAAGCAGGAGTGAATTGTTTTGCGGACGTTAAGCTTGTTCATGTTGCATTACCCGAGCTAGATAAAGAGGCGATAGATTTAAAGACTGAGTTTTTAGGTTTTTCGTTTCAATATCCGATAATGATTGCTTCGATGACCGGCGGGCATCCGGATACGAGAAAGGTAAATATGGTCCTTGCAGAAGCTGCGGAAACGCTTGGCGTTGGTATGGGTGTTGGCTCTCAGCGAGCGGCGTTGGAAGGTACCGAACTAGAGGATTCTTTTCGTGTGGTTCGTGACGTTGCGCCCGATTCGTTCATCTATGCGAACTTAGGCGCTCCACAATTGAAGGAATATGGGGTAGAGGGTGTTGAGCGAGTTATAGAGATGATAGGTGCAGATGCTATTGCAATACACCTTAACTTTTTACAGGAAGCTATTCAGCCCGAGGGTAACGTAGATGCAAGCGGTTGTTTAGCGGCGATAACCGAGGTATGCAAGGAGATAAAGAAGCCCGTGATTGTAAAGGAGACGGGTGCCGGGATTAGTTATACAATGGCGAAGATGTTACATGGGTCAGGCGTATCTGCGATAGATGTGGGCGGCTTAGGCGGAACAAGTTTAGCTGCTGCTGAGATATACCGTGCGAATGCAGAAGGGGATGAGTTAGGAGCACATTTAGGCAATCTCTTCGGTTGGAATTGGGGCATCTCCACGGTGGAAAGCATTGTAGAGTGTAGTGCACTTCCTTTTACTATCCCTATAATCGCCACTGGAGGAATAAGAAATGGGCTTGATATTGCAAAGGGCATTGCTTTAGGTTCCAATATCTGTAGTGCTGCTTTGCCGTTTCTGAAACCCGCAATGGAAAGCGACAGCATAAAAAGTAGCGTAGACAAGGTAATAGCGAAAATAACGGAATTTGGCGAGGAATTAAAAGTCGCAATGTTCTTAACGGGTTGTAAAAACACGATAGATCTAAAGGATGCCGAGCTAGTTATAACCGGCGAGACAAGGGAGATAATGGAACAGCGGGGCGTTTTTGATCGTGTGAAGCGGAAGAAGAAGCATACTTAACTTAATATCGTAACAGCTCAAAATTTTTGGACTTGCTCGAAAATGTCTGAATTGGAAATATGGACTATTGGAACAAGTAACCGGAGTATAGATGAATTCTTAAACTTGCTCGCGGCATACCTGATAGAGGCAGTAGTAGATGTGAGACGATTCCCTACGTCAAGGCACAAGCACTTCAAGCAGGAGAACCTAAAAGTGAGTTTGAATCAGTGCGGTATAGAATATCATCACGTTACAGAACTAGGCGGCTACAGGAAAGGGGGATATACGAAGTATATGAAGACCGGCGAATTTGGAAGGGGGTTAGACTATGTTGAAACACTTGCAAGATCGAAACGAGTAGCGATCATGTGTGCGGAACGTTTATTCTCCAGTTGTCATCGCCGATTTATTGCGGATGCGCTCAAACTGCATGGCCTCTCCGTGATACACATAATAGATCCGGGTCTGTGTTCTGAGCACAAAGGCAGAAAGCGGAACAAAAGGTTGGATGAGTTTTGATATAATACAAATATGCTCCGCCTGGGATATTATCACGGATTTACTAGTAAAACGATACAAATCTAAATGAGAAGCTGGTAAGAGATGGATATGCTGAGGTTATCTATGTTCCGCCTTCTGAATTTGATCCTTATGAGTGGGTATGATAAGGGGATACTTGTGATAAAAATAGAATGAATATTATTGGGGACGACAATATTGGTATTTGATAGAAGCTAGGTTAACATTAACGGCTTGTCGATTCCATAATTCCACCTAGAACAACCATACTCACAGCTCAATGTAAGCAATAAAGATTGTAGGTGCTGGGATATTACCAAGTCTCTTACATCCCGTTAGAAGACACCTATAAAAGCGCTTTATTTCTTAGAAATGGTTTCAACTTGTATAGCAGTGTTACATAAAACCAAAAGAGGGTAGAGCAAAAAAGAAAAAAGAGGATTAATAGTAATCCTCTACTAAAATCTGCCACCAATCGAGGTTCCATGCCTTAGTCACATTGAAATAATAGTTATCACTACCTTTTCCCGCCCCTCTATACATGTATTGTGTTCTATTACAGTCGATATCACTGCTCCGAAATAAACTCACAAGGTCTATTGTTTCATCTTTAGGGTAAATGGCTACCCGCAGTTCGGAATAAGAAATACCATCCTCTTCAGCCATTGTCCTAGCTGTATATGTTGTACTTGATAAATATTGCACTCGCCATTTTTCACCCTTTATAGTGAATGGTTGTGTTGCCCCATAACACATGCTAAACGAAATAACAGGATGCCATCTCGGTGTTTCAGAAGCCTGAACAGAATGGATAGGATTTTTTTGCTCTTCTATCCCAGCGATATTACCTGTTGCCACATTAACATACACATCAAGCAAGCTGTCTGAAGAAGTCCATTGAACCTTCCATGTATTTTCCCCCTTGTAGCCTTTGAAGTTATAGACTTGAACAGTTGTCATGTTTGTTGCGTTCAAGAAGTCAGTAACGGCGGTAGTTTTTAATGATAGGTCAATTGCATCGCATGGACTCAATTTATATCCTACTTCGTTACTAAGTGCACTTACTGTAAAAAGTGTGGTTATCACTGCGATAATTGCTAAAATTGCTACGATTTGTTTTTTCATTTTTTCTTTTACCTCCTTTTTAAAAAACCTCTCGGTTATTCATTCTTCATAAAGTCTAATGCTATCGACTCTATCCGCGAAAGAGCCTTGTACTGGAGTGTAAATCGTCACCTCAACAGCACCATACTGATAATCCGTAGAAGGATTAACAGATATTTCTTCTTTGGGAATACGAATCTCGGGAAAACAACTGAATTTACTGTCAAGAATTATTTCATCTTCTGTATAATGAGCAGAGAATACCAATTTATCCTTTGGACCCGTAACACTATCAGTGACATATAGCTTCACATCGGCAGATATAGGCATCTTCTTAATGTTTTCATCAATAATAGGGTTTCCTCTTGCATCAAGATACATTATCTGAATAACAAATCCATCATTTTCCATGTCTGCATCCCAATTATCCCAGCTCCAGCTACCACCAACAACAGTTATCGCAGTAAGTCCTTCTATCTTTTCAAATAGTGTAGCTGTTGGAGTGGGTGTTGACGTTGGCGCTGGTGTTGGTGTTGTTTTCTCTTCTATTCCAACTACACTCCCTGTTGTCACATTAATATATACATCCAGCAACCTGTTTGAGAAAGACCATTGAACCTTCCATGTATTTTCCCCCTTGTAACCTTTGAAGTTATAGACTTGAACAGTTGTCATGTTTGTGGCATTCAAGAAATCTGTAACAGAGGCATTTCCTATTGAAATATAAATTGCATCGCAGAGACTTACATTATCTACCAAAAGGAATGTTGGGATTTCTTCTGTATCTTCAGGGATTTCTTCTGTATCTTCGGGAGTGAGTTTTTTAAAATTCTCAAGATGCTCAGTAGCATTTTCAAAATAGGTAGTACCAGTATCTAAATCATCTGTATCTAGGTTTTTTACTCCCCTCTCACCGTAATAAGCACCCTGTTTTAAATCTTGAAGCATTAATTTAAACTCATTTTTTGCAGGTTGCATCGCTGGAGATACATCAAATTTGTCGATTTCAACCAATCTATCTGAGGCATCCCTATACATTTCACCAAACCAAAATTCCGCACTATCCAAATTAAAGAGGTCAAGGGCCAATGTTACTGAATTTATATAACCTACTTGTGTTTCTCCTGTATCATTAGACCATTTTATAAAATCCGAGTCTTGTTGTTTTGTTAGTGCGGTTAAACATCCTCTATCTGCGGTATCTTTCACAACAGAAATATCACCCATTGATTTTAACGCACTACTTAACTCCGCTATAACAGTCTGTTCGTAATTCCCTAAATTTTTGTCAAAAGTTTCTTCGCTATGCACACTTACAGTAAGACCTGTCACCACTACCAACGCTATCAAAAATGCTATAATTTGTCTTTTCATTTTTCCTTTTATCGCAGCCTTTTACCATGTCTATTAGCCGGGTCGGCATATAAACTTTCCGATATATGTACGTTTTTTTGCTATTTGCGACACATACCAACATCTTAAAACCTGTTAGTTACTTCCCCTCTTTCTTAGAAGCCAGCTATGAAAGCGTGGACATAGGAAACTGGACTTTCGAGTCTACCCACGGCACAACAGCAAGTGTATGGATAGCCGAAGGCACTACCCTTTATCCAGGAGCCTATTGTACGTACACCCCTCATTATGGATAGCTCAACAATAACAACGAATCGTTAATCTTAAGAAATGCGGAAGGCGGCTCTGTCCGAGCTTTTTGTATAGAAAATTCAATAACTTCTTCTTCAATCATAGTTTTCAATTCATTCGAAGTATTGAGTTTTGTTAATGTATACCCGCTCTTCGCCCTCCTCATATTTACGCCTCTCTACCTGATTCTCACCGCTACCCTGAAACTTGGCAATTGGGTTATTTAATTCATCTGGCTTCATCAGATAAGGTATATCCTGATTGAAAGCCTCTTTGGTTATTTCCCTTTTCCAAGTTAAATAAAATATCCGAGACTGTTTAGTAAATAAATGAAAAACGATTTGGAAGAAATAATCACAGGAACGTTAATGCAAATAGGAATTAGTAAAGGAAAGATAATACTGGAGTTTGGTTGTGGTTCGGGCACCTATACTATTCCAGTTGCTAAAATAGTTGATTCAAAAGGAATTGTATATGCATTAGATGAAGATAAGAAAGCGTTAGATGAACTGATGCAAAAAGCTGAATCAGAGCGGTTGGAAAATATAATAAGAGTGGATACATCAAGAGGAGCTAAAATTCCTCTTGATGATAATTCTATTGATATAGTCTTGCTTTACGATGTCTTTCATGATTATTATTTCCCATCACCCGCAGATAGAAGGAAATTATTGGCTGATATTTACATGATTTTAAAACAAGATGGCTTTCTTTCTGTCTGGCCGAAACATATGGAATCTGGAGCTAAGAAAGAAATTGAAAATGCCAATTTCTATTTAGTGAGTAAGCATAATGAAAACCTCATTCACGATAATGTGGATGTTGAAAAAGGAGAGATATTAAAGTTTAGAAAGAGCAACAAAGTGATTGGCGATATAGAAAGAAAGTAAGAAAAACCACGAGATTTTACAAGATTAACACAACACTTTTTCTTTTTTAAAAAGGGAAACGGAAAAGGGAAAGATGTGCATTGCCGATTATACTTCAGACAGTATATTCAATATCCAATCAATTGAAGCTCTTATATCCTGTGATTCTAATGTTAACATAGGCAGTGATAAATTAGGGGAATTTGAAAACGCTTGAGAAGTGTTCAAATCGTGATATAATATGCTCCGCCTGGGATTTGAACCCAGGTCGTGGGCTCGAGAGGCCCGCATGCTTGGCCGAACTACACCAGCGGAGCAAAAAACGATTTCTTATTTATTCCAGCTCTTTAAACTTCTGCGCCAGGAATGTATCACACACCTCGTCCGGATCGCCTCGCAACACAAGTCTTCCCTCATCTATTAATATCGCTTCGTGCGTAAGCTCTCGAATCACGTCTAGCTGATGACTCACAACCAACATAGTTGTCCCGAACTCACGATTCAAATCTTTCAATGCATTCGTTACCATACGCAACGAAACAGGGTCTATGTCACCAAAAGGCTCGTCTAATAGTAGAATTTCACAGTTTGAGGCCATAAGGGCAGCAATTGCAAGTCTTATCTCCTCACCCACACTCGTCTCCGAAATGTAACGACTGAATATCTCATCAGGCAGGTTCACTGCTTTTAGGTATGGCTTAGCAACATTAAATGCTTCGGTCATCGGATATATTGGGAACAGTTCATTCAATAGCCCTATATCAAGATCTATCTCCCGAAGTCTACCCTTAGCCTCTTCCTCCGGCAAGTCAGCAAGTCGTAAAAGAACATCGAGTGTGACGTCACTAATACCAAATTCCTCCGCCCTTTCCATCGCATGTTTCACCATCTCGAACTTCTTCAACCCCATCCGTCGTGCAAAAAGGTCTTGAACGAGCTGGTAAGGCGGAAGTGCAAACTCCTGATGAATAATACCTAATTTGCTCCGCGCTTCTATTGATCTACTACCATACTCGCTAATATTAGCAAAGTCCACTGTGCCTATCCTGATCAGAATATGACCCCTATCCGGCTTCTCAAAACCGCCTAATAAGCGCATTAAAACCGTCTTCCCCATTGCAGAAGGACCAACTATCCCTACTATGTTACCTCTCGGAATCTGGATATTAAGGTCTTGCATTTCTATCGTTCGCATCAATGTATGGTATGTGACCATGTCATATTTCTTCCAGACACCGTCAATCCAGATCATCGTGTCCTGCTCATCCTTTATTGGCGCTAAAGGCTTTACGGGCTCAAGAGGGGTTAAGAACTTATCAATCACGCTTTTCGTTTCTCCATCCTCTACTATCTTCCCTTTATCCATCATGAGCAACCGATCGCAAAGATATTCATGCACTTCGGGCATGTGGGAGACGAGTAAAATGGATATACCGGCTTTATCTTTCACCCGTCTTACAGACTCAAGCAGATATTTCCTCGTTAGAGGGTCAGACATCGTGCCGGGTTCATCAAGGAGCAATATGGCAGGCTCTTTTGCTAGTTGCCGCGCGAGCAAGACCCTTTGTTTGTCACCACCGCTCAAAATCGTGTATAGATGATTCCATTTGTCTCGTAATCCAACAAGATCAAGAATTTTAAATGCCTCTTCCTTTAACTCATCGTATTCGTCCTCAAACTCTGGTACATCTTCAAAACCTGTTTGCTTCGCCCTCAGCCGTTTTATTACATTGTCTATCACGGAAACATTATAAAGTGCAAAAGAGCGTTGAAGATGAAAAGCCGTCTTCTCTCTAAGCTTCCTGTACTCAGACCAAGATGAATCAGGGGTCACTTTAATGCCATCTATCTCTATTACACCTTCATCAAACCGCTCATAACCGCGAAGCATACGAAGCAAAGTTGTCTTACCTGCCCCACTCATTCCGATTACCCCTAGCGTCTCGCCTTTTTCTAACTTAAAAGATACATCATCCAGCGCTACCAGATCTCTATCTATCTTTGACAATTCGTACCGCTTACAAAGCCCATGAACACGCAATATTGCACTCATTTTTATCGCCTCTTTCTTATCTCCTGATATATTGACATACTATAACTATGAATCATAAATATTTTATCTAATTAATGGCCAAAAACCAAAAGGGTGGAGCACGCACTGCAATAATAATACTTGCTATTAGCATTGCGGCAATAGCTGCTGTGATATTTCTTTCAGGTTCCGATAGGAATTGGCGTGTGACCCCGGAAGGGGTGTGGGGATATCCAAAATGCACGCCGGATTATCAATCATCCATACTTGAAACTAGGGACACTTACACGCTTTATGAGGTCTCATTTACGAGCAGAGACACACAAATAGCGGGGCTTATGCGAGTGCCAACCCAGAAGGAGGATGTCCCCGGGATCGTACTGCTACCAGGTGCAGCAGTAACAAAAGAAGGCGAGCAAGGGCTTGCAAAGTATCTTTGCAGTCTTGGCTATGCAAGCATCACGATAGACCAGCGTAATTTAGGTGCTCTGGACATACAAACAGATTTACAGATGTTTATAAACGGTGAAGAACCGATCGAGCACAAGATGGTACATGATGCCCTTGCTGCTGCTGCGGTATTGCGCCGCCAGTCGAAGATTGATCCGGAACGTATCGTGTTTGCAGGCGAGAGTAACGGTGCACGATTTGCGATTATCGCTTGTGCACTCGATCCAGATGCTTGTGGCGTGATTGCCATCAGCACATGCGGCTATGGAGTTGATTCCGCGATTACTTCCGGTGGTCTGAACGACCCGGAGGTAATCAGATTCTACAAATCAATCGACCCGGACAGGTATCTGAGCAAAATACCGCCCAGAAAGTTCGTTATGATTCATTCCTAAACGATACGATCATAGCATACGAAAATGCACAGCGGACATACGCAAAAGCACTCGCACCAAAAAAACTATATACTATTGAGACTGCCACGCATGGGTACTGCAATGAAATGGCTGCATATCTCGACACGGAACTTGATGCTATGCTCTCGTGATCCCTATTCAATTTGACGTCATGTTAAGAGCTTTTGTATAAGCGCCAAGCTCTCTATCCCGCCCTCTAATGTGTACAATTCCAGCACCATTATCCCGCGATATTCATAGTCCTTTATCCATGCCAACACCTTTTTATAATCCAGGTTGCCCTCGCCCAATGGCAAATGCAGGTCATCAGCGCCAAAGTTGTCGCTTGCATGCATGTGTATTATCTCTACAGCAGTCGCCTTCTTATTTAAAAATTTGTCTAGCGTCTTTGTCGTATTTGCATGCGCCACGTCAAGACAGAGTCCAAGATTATCCGCATTCACACCGCGCACTATTCGATTGAGTTCTTCCGGATCGCGACCCATAAGCATTTTCGCCGATGTTAGATTCTCTAATGCTATTCGCAACCCGCGTTCCGCAGCAAAATCACATATTGTTGTTAGACTTGCAATCGCTTTCTGAAACGCCTTCTCCGGCATCTGCACGGTCAATGGCGAGAAAAGGCCAGGATGTACTACGCATATATCTGCAATGAACTCGTATGCCGCATCTATGCACTCCTTTATCTGCCTTATGCTTTCTTCCCTCATCCGCTCGTTTACACTTGCTATGTTAATATCCGAGAGCGGGGAATGCAATGAAAGGGTGAGATTTGTCGTTTCGCTTATCGCCCTCACCCGCTCTTTGAATTTGCCTTCCACTTTCTGCTCGCCTTCACCCACAATCTCCCAGCCCTGAAAGCCAGCATCTTCTATTCTATACATCCACTCCACGGGGTTGCTGGTCGCATCTACCGCGGAGAAACTTATTTTTGGTCTCATAATTAACCTAACTTTTTAGTATTCTTATATAGAAAGAACGAGTTTAACAACCTTTTAAAAAGGATGAATAATAAATGAAACATTTAAAAAGCTATAATACAGTCGTCCTATTATAGAAGAATATACAATGGCAGTAGAAGCATTAAGGTTTATAAGAGAAAGGGAAGAGGCAGGTCAGAAGCAGATAGAAGCGGCCAAAGAGCGTGCTGTAGAGATAGCAAGGGCGGCAGAGGAAGAAGTGAAGGGGCGAAAAGAGGCAGCGCGTGTGGATGAGAAGAACGTCTCCTTTGAGGTTGCCGATAAGTATGCGAAGGAAGGCAGAGAGGAAGAGAAAGAGCTAATGAAAAATGCGGAGGTCGAGGCAGAGAAGCTGAGATCTATTGCGGAATCTAATATCGAGAACACGGCAAGCATAGTGCTAGAAAAAATATTGGGGTTGGGGTGATTCGCTTGGGTGTGAATGAGATAGAGGGGCGGATAAAAGACGAAGCAAATGCTGAGTGCGATAAGATAGTGCGCGAAGCGGAGGCGAAGGCGAGTGAGCTGATTAGTGAAGCGAGAGAAGAGATAGAAGATCGAAAAAAGGACTTTATTGTGGCTGAGGAAGCGAGAGGTCTGGAAGAGAAAGAGCGGATGGTTAGAGCCGCGCGACTGAATGCAAGGAAGCTTAAATGGGATGCTGAGGAGGAGATGACAAAGAAGGCGTTAGAGGAAACAATGAAGAGGATAAAGAAAGTAAAAGAAGAAGGTTTCAACGGTGTTTCCTATTCTGACATCATGGCTGGTTTGATAAAGGACGCTTCAATAAGTCTAATTGCTGGTGATGGCACAGCCAATGAATTGGAAGCACTGATTTGCGAGGAGGATGTGTCTTACATAGACAAATCTATACTTAAGAAAGTATCTACTGAACTAAGCCATGATATAACGGTACCTGTAAAATTATCGCTATCCAGTGAAAGGATAAAGTCCGCAGGTGGAGTCATAGTGCGAGGAAAAGATGGGAAAATAGAGGTGAATAATACTTTTGAACAGCGTATGACTCGATACTCTGCCAGTATAAGGGAAGATATAATGAAAACGCTCTTTACAGAAAAATGATTGCAGTAATTGGTGACTCTGAGACTGCAAGTGGTTTCCGGCTTGCGGGAGTAACGAGAGTACATGAATGTTCCACGGACAATGAGGATGTTACTCGTGTGTTAGATAAATTAGTACGCGATGCGGTTGCTGTTGTAATTATAAGCGAAAGGATTGCCGC
The DNA here is from genome assembly GCA_009903405.1 of Candidatus Methanophaga sp. AG-394-G06. GTDB lineage: Archaea > Halobacteriota > Syntropharchaeia > Alkanophagales > Methanospirareceae > Methanophaga. The sequence goes on along the minus strand of PRCZ01000001.1, from coordinate 99,023 downwards.
CGTAGCTCGGAACAAAGAGAAGATAAGGGCGATAAATGCGAAGAAAAGCGGTGTGATCCCCGTTATCATTGAAATACCCGATAAGAAAGGGCCGATGGTTGATGCGGTTGACGAAATAGGGTTATTGATAAAACGTGCAGTTGGTGTCGCGATTAAGTGAAACTTTTTGCGTGCAAAAAAAAGTTGAGGCACTTGTCAATTTTCACCTTTTTTCTCGCTCTTTACTTTATCCTGCCACTGCTGGAAATTGCAATATGGACAGCCGAAATCCCAGGGGCGCGCACCCTTTTTTATTATCTTCAACTTAAACATATATGGATGTTCATCGCATTTGTCCTCGGTCACAACAACTCTACCACTCTTTGGCATTGGAAGCGAGAATTCACAAGCAGGATAATTGCTACAGCCCACAAATCGCTTACCGCGTCTAGAAGATAGCAATAACAGATCCGAGCCACATTTAGGGCATGATCCTACGATTTTATCTGCCCTTACAGCTTCTTTAAGCGAGTTTCCAATTTCACTACGGTTCTTCTTCAGATCCGCAAACACGTCTTTCAGCATATTTCGCGAATCTTCTGCAACTTCTTTCTTCTTCCGTTTTCCCTCACTTATCTCATCCATCTCCAACTCGAGCGTTTTTGTCATCTCCGACTTCGTTATCAGCGCGGCGTATTTCTCTAATGAATCTATAAGCGCAACTGCCTTCTCCGTTGGTTTTGCCGGATTGCCCTGCACGTATGTTCTATCATACAACTTCCCTATTATCTCATGTCGCGTACTCTTCGTGCCCAACCCCAAGTCATCCATCTTCTTTATTAGTCCCGCCTGTGAAATCCTGTTTGGCGGTTTCGTTTCCTTCTCTACAAGCTCGATATGCTCAAGATCTACTTTCTCATCCTCTTTTAACTGTGGTATTACCAGCTCCTCCTTCTTCTGATACGGATATATGGCGAGGAAACCTTGCTCCTTCAGTAGTCTACCCTTTGCTGTTAATGGCTCGTCGCCTATCTCAACCGTCACATTTGTATCTTCCCATTTCGCAGCGTCCGAAAGTGTAGCTAAAAAACGCCGAACTACAAGTTCATAGACTTTCCATTCGTCCTTCTCTAGCTTATCTTTTGTTGTTTCTGCGACCGGATGTATGGGTGGATGGTCAGTGGTCTTTTTTTTACCTGCAGTTGGCTTTAATTCCTTTTTCGTGAGTAGCAACTTGGCATGCTTACCAAATTCTTTGTGCTTCTGGAACATCTGCACTAACGTCTTTAAATCAAGCGTGTCGGGATACGTGGTATTATCAGTACGATGATAAGAGATGAGTCCGCCAAGGTATAACCCCTCTGCGATAGCCATTAGACGCTTCGGAGTATAGCTTATAGCGGATGCAGCACGTATAAACGTGGTAGTATCAAAAGGTGTAGGCGGCTTCTCAACCCGTAACTTCGTCTTTAGCGTACGAACAAAGCCCACTTTGGCAGCTTCTATTCTCGCTTTTGCCACTTCCGCTTCGTCCTTCTCCCAGAATTTAGCTGTTTTATGTGTAACGTCAAAAATCTCACCGTTTCCTGTCTTTAATTTCGCATGCAGTTCCCAATACTTACGTGGTACAAATTTCGCTATCTCTTTCTCCTTCTCTACCAGTAACGCAAGTGTTGGGGATTGCACTCGTCCAACCGAAAAGAACCCATCGCCCAACCGATTTGCAGATAGGGATATGAACCTCGTTAGTGATGCACCCCAGACCAGGTCTATTATCTGCCTCACTTCGGCTGATGCTGCTAAGTTATAATCTACCTCACTTCTTGCCGCAAAACTATCTTTTATGTCCTTCTCTGTTATCGCACTGTATCGCATCCGATCAACCTTCAATTCGGGGTTTATCTTTTTGATATTGTTGAGCGCTTCAACGCCTATTAACTCCCCTTCTCGATCGTAATCAGTAGCAATGGTAATATAATCGGCTTTTTTGGCTATCTGACCCAGCGTTTTAACTATATCCTTTTTTAATGCAACAGTAACTATTTTGGCATCTATCAGCTTGTAAGGATCCACTTTGCTCCAATTATTATAGCTAGTTGGGAAGTCAAGACGAAAGACATGCCCGCTCAGTCCTATAACTACCTTTTTATCGAACTCGTGTGCATCTATGCCACCAATCTTTTTCTTCTTAGCCTTACCATTCGATAGAATGGCCGCGATTTTTTTTGCTGTTGTCCCCTTCTCTGTAATTATGTAATGCATTTGACCTCTCCGATTAGGATATTAACGTATTATTTCCTAGCCCCTTATAAACTAAATTTAAAAATAACCGTCTTGTCAAATTTTTTCACGGTTATTTCAAATCCGTCATAGGCGCTAAAACATCATTTAAATACCGCACTGCATTTGTCTTTACATCTAACGGATGTAACCGCTCGTGTAAATAACCGAGTTCGAGCTCCTCGTAGCTATTAGCAGTTATATTGCCACCGTATTTGTCTTTTCTTTCTATTGTCACTTTACCTACAGCGGGAAATATAGTATGCTTGTATATTTGCAGTATGGGATTGCCCTCTGCGATCTTGGCAGGACAAAAAGCGCTCATTATCTTCTTCTCTATGCTTCTTACAGGCTCGTCCACAGCAATGTAATTGCCCAATGAGGAGGACATCTTCTCACCATCCAATCCGATTAATAGCGGCATGTGGATACAAATAGGTGCTTTAAAGCCTAATTTCGGGATGTTCTCGCGCGAAAGCATATGTATCTTCCGCTGGTCTATCCCACCTACTGCTACATCTATATCAAGGTATGCTATATCCACTGCTTGCATCAGTGGATATATCGTCTGAGATACTTTCCTGTCTTCCTTGCTCCTTGAGAGCTCGTCCATACTCCTCTTCGCCCTCTTTTCCGTCGTCACTGTGGCAAGCTTTAATACATTCATCATATATTCGCTGTCCAATTGGAAAGAAGACCCAAAAATGAATTCTGTTTCGTCACTTAAGCCCGCAGCGGCGAAACAGCGCTTATTGTACTCTGCCGTCTCCCGTATCCGCTCCAGGCTACCTTTTTCGTTTAGATACGCATGCAGATCAGCAAGGAGCACGATTATGTGAAAGCCGAAACGTTGCAGTTCTTTCAGCTTGTTTAGTATAGGTAAATGTCCGATGTGGACACGACCACTTGGCTCATAGCCTACATACGCTCTTGGCTTCTTCTTTGACGACAATACCTCTTCTAACTCGCCCTTTGTTATTAGCTCCTCTACATTCCGTTCCAATATTCTCATTGGTTCGCTTTCTGTCATTGTTTTTTTTCGTTCGTTCTTTCTTTATGGTACAAGTTGGATGACTCGCCATCCTATCACCATTATAAATAGGGGTATTGAATTATCTTTATAAAATACCCGCCGAAATATTCGGTAAACGGGATATCGAAGCGGATAAAGGGTGGGCGTAGTAAGCGGTTAAGGGCTAGTTTTCCGCAGCTTAAGGACTTAAGAGGCTGTCCCATAATTCCATAATCAAACAGCTTTCCGATACTTTTATATGTTTTCAACCACATATAAACATTATGGCTTTCATAAGAAGACTCCGCAACAAAGGTCATGATGAAACTCATCATTCCGTGCTGAACTCTCTACCGCCATCATTTGATTTGTTACGAAAGAGAAATTCCGATATATTTAAATGTTTGTTTGTACGAGATATAAATGGATAAAAATGGGAACAAAAGTGAATTTGATAAGTGGAAGAACAATTGTTCAAGGACGAAATTTAGACAGTAAGATGTCAGAGGAGTACTTTGATGAAGTGGCACGATGTGATCTGAACAAAGCGGATATGGATAAACTGGGTGTGGCTGCAGAGGAGTCGGTGAAGGTAAAAACGAGTTATGGCGAAGTGGTAGTGAAAGCGAAAGAAGATGCGGGAACTCCGGAAGGGATAGCTTTTATGCCTATGGGTCCCTGGGCAAATGCTCTCGTCAGTGGAGATACGCACGGTGCGGGTATGCCATCGTATAAGGGCATAGATGCGGAGATAGAGAAGAGTGGCGATAAAGTTCTGCATGTAAAAGAACTGATGCAGACGTATATGGGCTAGGAGGAAAAGGGAAAAATGGTAGAAGTTACGGATGTTGTATGCTCTTTGTGTGGCTGTGTATGCGACGATATAGTGGTAGAAGTAGAAGATAACAAAGTGACGAAGGTGAAGCGAGGGGCATGTTCTGTAGGGAAGAGCAAATTAATGGGACACAACCGGATAAAGAGCCCTGCGATAAGAGTAAATGGCGAGCTTAAGGACTGCTCTTACGACGAAGCGATAAAGAAGGCGGCGGAGATATTAGCGGCATCGCGAAGACCGCTCTTATATGGCTGGAGTTCTACGGTTTGTGAGGCGGATAAAGTAGGTGTCGAGCTTGCAGAGGAGATAGGTGCCGTTATAGATAATACGGCTTCGGTATGTCATGGACCGTCAGTGCTGGCGATTCAGGATGTTGGGTTGCCCTCTTGTACACTTGGAGAAGTGAAGAACCGTGCAGACCTCATTATATACTGGGGTGCGAACCCCGCAGAGGCACATGCCAACCACATGAAGCGATACTCGTATGTCTCGAAAGGATTTTGGACAGAAGAAGGCAAAAAGGCGAAGAAACTTGTTATTGTTGATGTACGGGCGACAAAGACGTCGAGGATGGCTGATGTGTTCTTACAAATAGAGCAAGGTAAAGATTATCTAGTGTTCTCTGCGTTGAGGGCTATGTTATATGGGCATGAGGACGTAGTGCCGGACGAGGTAGGCGGCGTGTCGAAGACGGACTTATTAGAGACCGCGGAGATGATGAAAGCAGCAAAGTTCGGGGCAACATTCTTCGGGATGGGTGTGACGCACACCGGAGCAAGGCACAACAACATCGTGAATGCGATTCAGATGACGCGAGCAGCGCATACACACACCAAGTTCAGTATAACGCCAATGCGAGGTCATTACAACGTAGCGGGAATCAATCAGGTCTGCACGTGGGAGACAGGATTCCCATTTGCCATTGACTTAACTAGGGGTTATGCGTGGTACAATCCAGGTGAACTGTCGGCTACTGACCTTTTAATCAGGCAAGAGTGTGATGCGGCGTTGGTAATCGCCTCGGATCCAGGAGCACATTTTCCGGGTGAGTCAATAAAGCACCTCGCTAAGATTCCGGTCATTCAGATAGACCCGTTTCCGAATCCGACAACAGAATTCGCAGATGTCGTCTTTCCGGTTGCGGTAAGTGGTGTGGAAGCAGAGGGGAACGTCTATCGGATGGACAATATCCCTATACGGCTGCGTAAGTTAATCGATTCGGAATATCCAGAGGATGAGGAGATACTGAAGCGTATACTGGACGAAGTGCGTGCGATAAAAGAAAAGGAGGGTAACTAAAATGGGAGAAGTTTTAATAAAGAACGGAGTGGTTTATGACCCGCTAAATGGCGTGAAAGGCGAGAAGAAGGACATTTGCATTCGTGACGGTAAAGTAGTGGCGGATGTAAAGAATCCGAAGGTGATAGACGCAGAGGGCAGAGTAGTAATGCCCGGTGGTGTGGACATCCATTCGCACATTGCAGGCGGTAAAGTCAATTCGGGCAGGCTCTTCAGACCAGAAGACGGAAGAAAGGGCGTAGAGGCAAAGACGAAGGTTTGCAGGATGCAATCTGGTTATTCGGTGCCTAATACGTTCGCTACTGGCTATCGGTATGCGAGGATGGGCTATACATTTGTGATGGAAGCGGCAATGCCACCTCTTGCAGCGAGACACACACATGAGGAGTTAGTAGACATTCCTATATTGGATAATGCCGCATTACCGCTCCTTGACAACAACTGGATGACGATGGAATATGTAAATAGCGGTGACATGGACCTGCTTGCGGCATATATGGCGTGGATGATAAAGGCAACAAAGGGCTTCGGCGTGAAAATCGTGAATCCCGGCGGAACAGAGATGTGGGGCTGGGGAAAGAACTGCAGTTTGAATGATACCGTGCCTACCTTCGATGTTACACCGGCGGAGATAATGAAAGGTTTAGCAGAAGCGAATGAGAAGTTTGATATGCCGCATTCCATCCACGTGCATACGAACATGCTCGGTCATCCGGGGAACTTCGAGATAACAAAGGAAACTTATGATCTCGTGAAAGACATAAAACCGGCGAAAGACCGGCAGGTTATGCACACCACACATACGCAGTTCCATTCTTACGGCGGCACGAACTGGGGTGATTTTGAGTCGAAGGCGGATGTAATTGCTGATTATATAAACCAAAACGACCATGCAACCATTGACATCGGCTCTATAATATTAGGCGATACAACGACAATGACCGCAGATGGGCCGATGGAATACAGTTTGTACCAGCTAACAGGCCGGAAATGGACGAATCACGATGTCGAGCTTGAGACAGGTTCAGGAATAACACCGTTTTTGTATTCCGGTAAATCGCCTGTAAATACCATTCAATGGGCAATAGGACAGGAATTGGCACTGCTGGTTAAGGACCCGTGGAAATTGGCACTCACAACCGACCATCCAAATGCCGGTCCGTTCATCGGGTATCCGATTATCATTTCGATGCTGATGAGCAAGAAGAGGCGGGATGAGTCTGCGGAGGATATGCACAAGGTGATATACGACCGTGCGATATATCCGTCAATAGACCGTGAATATAGCCTATATGAAATAGCGATAATAACAAGAGGAATGGCTGCGAAGGCGTTGGGATTGCACGAGCACGGCAAGGGGCATCTTGGTGTTGGTGCTGACGGTGACGTTGCGATTTATGATATGTCGCCGGAAGAAACGGATGCGGGTAAGATACAGAAAGCGTTCTTGAACACGAAATACACGATAAAAGGTGGACAAATAGTGGTAAAGGACGGCGAAGTGGTTGCGACACCTGCTGGGAAGACGTATTTCGTGACGCCTGAATGTGACGATAAGCTGACAGATGAGATGGTGGTCAAGTTGAAGGATAAGTTCGATCGTTACTACTCGGTGACATACAATAATTATGCTGTGCAGGACGCTTACGTACCGAATCCGTACGAGATAAAGGCGCCCTGGAGGAGCTAATATAGGAAGGAGGAAAGAAAAAAATGCAGACGATAAAATTGAAGTTAAAGAGTGAAGTTACGAGCGGAGTGGCGAAGATACCGGTAGAGGTGGATTCCTTGACTCCAGATAAATTGTTTGGCAAGACGGAAGCGGAGATAAAGGCGGTTCGGGTCTGGTGGGGCAACCGTGAAGAGAATACGGGCGATCTGTTCGATGTGAGCGTAGATGGGACGGCTAGCAGTGCGGACGATGTGAAGCTCGTGCTGGACGGCGATCTGTCTCGTGTGAAGCGGATAGGCGATGGTATGAAGGCAGGCGAGATAGAGGCTAACGGTGATGTGGATATGCACTGCGGTGCGATGATGAACGGCGGTAAAATAACGGTAACGGGTAATGCCGATTGCTGGGCTGGTCGTGAAATGCACGGTGGAGAACTGATTATAGATGGAGATGCTGCTGCTAACCTCTGCGCGATGTATCGGGGCGAGATGACTGGTATGACCGGTGGAAAAGTGACGGTTGGCGGCAATGCCGATGAGTGTGTCGGGCAGTACATGGGTGGTGGCGAGATAGTGATAAAAGGAAATGCGAGAATGCTTGCCGGATTGAACATGCACGGCGGTAAAATAGTTATAGAGGGCGATGCGGTTATGCCCGGTGCGGATATGACGAGTGGTGAGATAACGGTGAAGGGTACGGTGCAGGATATGATGCCTTCTTTTAAGTTGGAGGGTACGGAATCAATAGACGGTGCGGAATACAAGAAATACAGCGGCGATCTCGCAATGACTGCGAAGAAGGCTAAAGGAACACTGTACGTTAAGTGAGTGGGTGAAGGGGGTGTAAACCCTCTTTTTATTTTTAACCACAAGATTACACTGATTTTCACGAGATTTTATGATAATATTGTGGGGCTATTATTAATTGGGTTATTTCAGGGTGAAGAAGAATCTAACGGTGAATTACGAAGGAACGCATAAATATGAAGAAACCCGAGAATATCAAATAATGGTTAAGGTGGTGGGCGTGTTTGGGACTGATACGAATAAGGTGGTGAGGGTGGTATGAATGAGGAGAATGATTTAGAAGGAAGAACAAACTAAAATCAATTATTGATATACAATGAAAAATAACAAAAAGAAGTGAGAAGTTTCTCTCACTCACATACACCAACAATAACAAAATTAGCTGTTAAGGATCGTGCATAAGACTGAGAATCAGCATACTTGAAGAACTGGCAAAAAAGGGTTTTCACTATTGAGGCTGTCTTAAGTACGACAAATATCCAAAAAGAGGAGTTATGGGTAATTCTTTCACGACTGGAGAAGAAGGGATGGATTGAACGCATAGAAAAAGGGAAATATATGATCATCCCGCTGGGTGCAGAAAGGGAAAGTATACGTTAAATGAATTCATTATTTATTGGTTCTTTGCTGCTAAATCCTTATTCTGTTGCTTACTGGAGTGCCCTCAATTTTTATGGCTTGACCGAGCAGATACCAAATGCTAAAACCGCCTCAAAAAATCATCTATAACCTCTACATCCTTTTCGTTTAACCCGTACAACGTGTAAACAAGCTTGTTTATTGCGTCTTCGAGTTCTGCAACAGAAGGCGATTTTATCTGTGCTTTATCGCTCTCCAAGTTATTCAGAATCTCTTCTACAATTGCATCGCTCTTTGGAATGAGAATCTGCTTCTTCTCGTCTTTCTTTGCTCTCGTTCCTTTTAGCGCAGTAACAACGTAATCCGCTTTTGCAGCGGAATCAACAAAAACGGGCTTTTCTTTTTTGCCAAAAACGATGTTGTAGCCTCTACCGGTGGTGTCTTCTTCTATTACGGGCTCAATCGCCTTGTGGTTTGATTTGAAAATGATGTTTGTGGACTCAAACTCCTCGCCACTACTACGGTATTCTTGAAGGTATTCGTCCGGGAAGTTCTCGATTTGCTGCTCAAGCTTTACTTTTTCTAAGATTTGCTCCACTTTCTTCGTTATTTTGTCTGCGAGGTCTTGCTCGGATTTGGTTTTGGGAAGGCAGATAGGGAGGCGTTCGAGGTACTGAGCACGATACTCGAAATATTTACCCGCTTTAATTGTAGCAATATGCATGAAATAGAATCCCAAAACGTTTGAATTTAAAATCCCTAAAACATAAAGATACGTCTTCTTATTATCATATTGATCTCTGAGGAGTATTCCATAAACGGGTCGTGTAAAATAATAACCGAACTCATCCAATGTGAAATTATTCCTATTCGACATGTTCGGAGTTAAAATCTTTAGTTTTTCGAAACGCTCAGGCAGCCTTGGATTCCAAATCTCGTACCATGCATCTCTTTTTCCTTTTTCAATACTGTCCATCAAATATTTTCTTTGCATTAGTTCGTATTCAAAAAGTTTAAAATAATTGTACGCAATGGGATATTCTCTTTTCATTTCTTCCTCTGGTATTGCTATTGCTTCGCTTCTATCCCCTATTTTATCTTTTTTGTGTGGATAAACGACGTATAGTCCGCTCCAGTCAATTCTATATCTTCGAACTTCTTTACCTTTAAGAAGTGGTTTCAACAAACTTTTTTCAAGGTTATACGCTTCTTCCTTCTTAATATGCCGAATTTTAATTTGTTTTTCGCTATCAGTTCCTAAAGTCAAAACAAAAAATACTTCATCATGCCCGGTATTTATTCCTTGGAATATTCTCTCTGTAATTTCTTTTAGTTTCACTCCACTTCTTTCTATTTTATCAAAAACACTTTTTTCCTGAGGTGCCAGTAGGTCCCAAGTTTTATCCTTCAGTTCTAACTGAGGATACTCAAAAATCTCAAATTGTTTTGTGTAAAACAAGTGCTCAGTAAGTCTAGATTCTATTTCACGGAGTAAGTTTTCTTTAGGCCAGTATGCTTTGGCAACCTTGATGTTATGGTTTTTTATGTTTTTACTGTCACTAATTGCTTCTGAAACTAATATCGCGGGATAATTTGTTACGTCTGCAAATACTCCAGAATCACCAAAATCTACTAATTGATTTATTTTTGTTTTGTCCACAATTATTCTTCGTATTTTTTCGCCATAATTCGTAACCATAAATTGATTTGATACAATATATCCGATTTTTCCGCCATCTGTCAGCCAACTAATACCTCTTTCAATAAATAGCGTGTAAATATCAAATTTGCCCAAAGCACTTTCATAAAGCTTTTTATACCCTTCTTTTTGCTTTTTATCTAGCATTTGCACCCTCACATACGGCGGATTCCCAACCACAAAATCATACTTCACATAATTCTTCAGAATCGCAGCAAGCATCAAGTCCTCGACAGACTTTATCAGCTTACCGTCACCGAAAGTCTCTTTGAGTTCCTCGAACTTCAGCAAGAAGTGCTCCGCATAAGACATAAAGAAAGATACCAATCCATTCCAATCCTTATCTTCAAGATACAGCTTGAAATTCCGTTCCAGCTTCTCTTTATCAACTACATATTTCTCCTGCCATGCCGACTCTTTTACAGTGTCAAAAACCGCTTGAAGTGCTGCAAAATATTCCTGAACGTTTAACAAATCTGTTTTTGCGAATACGTCTTTATAATACGGCATCTTTATCTTCAGGTTCCCGCCTTCAACAGGTAAGCTCGTATCAATTACGATATATCGAATACCATCCTCGAAAGTCGCGATAGTTACTTTCATCGCTTCTCCTTTCGTTTCGTCAACCAGAGAATCCGTTCTGAAAATCGGCAGACGGTTCAAGACAAAATGTGGGTCTTCATCCATCGCTTTCTTGTATGCGGGAATCAAGACGAGCATGAACTGCATCTGTGCCATGAAAGTAGCAAATGGATGAATGTCGAAACCCGCGATGCAGAATTCGTCACAGAGCTCTTTTAAAATCGCCGGCCAGCCTTTTTCCTCTGCTATTTCTTCTGAAGCTTTCAGGTATCTCCTTAACGCTTCTACCAAAAACGTACCTGAGCCACATGCAGGGTCTAATAAACGTTTGCCAATAACACCTCGCCCTTCATAGCCAACAGCATCGAGTATGTACTCAACCACCTCTTTTGGCGTATAAAATTCTCCAAGTGCCTTTCTGGTCTCCTTATCGAAATAGTGCTGGTAGAGTGTTCCGAGCGGGTCACCAACAATCTCAGAAAAATCGAATTTGTATAGCGTTAATATGATCTCAGCAAGGGCTTCGCCAAAGCGAGCTTTTTGCTTCTCATACTGTGGACTGTAAAGAGCAGCACCGGGTTTCAATTCACTATAACTGTCTTCCCACCAGTAGAATATATCGCCCTCGAAAACGGATTTCACAAGTTTCTGCTTCATGCTCTCGATTAGATTCTTCGTGGTTATTGCCCATGCTAAGAGCGTAATGTCGCCCCTGTAAGATGTCCTCTCAATTTCAGTCTTAATGAATTTTGAAAACTCAACGTATGGCAATTTGTAATCCTCACATGCTTTCGCCAGAATCAACCGTGTGAACAAAGAATAGGCACTTTCCAAACAGAACATAAATTTTAACAGATTCTCTTCGGTCGTTTCAAGCCCGATATGATCCATTATCCTCCGCCAGTTTTCAGGCACTTTATCTGGCTTCTTTGCGTACGAAATTTTCCAGAAGTTGTATGCACTTTTAAGGAACATAGACCGTTCCAATTCAAAATCAAAAAGACCAATCGTCTTTTGAACCAAGTTCACAAAGATGGAATCCCCTTTTAATTCGAAACTGTCAAAGAAATACTGCTGTGAAATATCCGTGGATAAATTTACCCTTTCCTTTGGGTCATCAAACCGCTTGAAATAGCTGAGCACTTCGTTAATCTTCGTTCGTTCTATTTTAGGCTTTTTTAGCCAGGCAGAAATCTCTTCGCACTGGGATAAGGTAACCTCGCTAAGGTCTAATCTTATCTTTAGCTCACTGTTAGTGTTCACCCGTTCATATATCACAAGTTCCTGGCCATCAGTAAGCACCCCATATCTCGCTTTTAACGGTTTTACGTATCGTTCCCAGAGTTGCACAAAATCTTGTTCTAAATCTAACGCCTTCTTGAATTCCACCACGAAATTAACGTTTTTGTAGTCGTCAAATGCAAGTAGGTCGCTTCTTTTACCTTTTATACCTTTTTCAAATCTTATGTCTTCTAACTCTCCCTTGTAACCGAGCTCTTTGAGAATACCGCTATTAACAAATTCGACTCGTAAATCCTCTTCTGAAATATCCTTAGCGCTTTCTATTATCCCGTAAAGCTTTTTAAAGATTGTTTGAATTTTTTTGATGTCCGCCATTTTATACTTCGCTAATATCCTTTACAAGAAAATTTCCACCACTTAGTTCTATGCCTGCGACTTTAAAATTCCTATTGACCATAGCTTCTTTTATTCTTGCCAGCGTTGCCGCTTCGCCCAGCTTCTTCGCCTCTTCCAGTGTGATACCCCCACTTTTCTCTGTTATGTCCTTCTTGAATATCAGGGTGCGTCTCCCAGTTCCAGTATCAAATCGAGCTTTGATTCTCAAATCCCAGATTCCTTCTACATCGCTGTGAACCATGCAAAAGTCATCGATTATCCATCTGTTGCACTTAGGACAACGCTGAATAAGCCCACTACCATCGTAAATCTGCGTTATTTTACCGCGTAGCGCGAATTTATTCGTTTCCGCAGCTTCTTTGGATGGTGTCTTTTCAAGAATCGCTTCTATTTGTTTGCCCTCAATGACAATCGTGTCCGGGAACTTATCGGTGAATGAGTCTAAGACATCAATGACTTTTTCATCGCCCAGAGCTTCGAGCATGTTTAAAGCTGCGGGCTCTATTTGGTACCCATATCCAAGAACCTTCTTCAATACGCCTTCTGAAGAGAATGAATAATCCATTTTCATCTAATCTATCTTGTTTCTTCACCCATAAATATTTTAAGCGTTCGTAGTGATGCAAGTAGAGTCGAATAACAGTAAAAGGAAATGCCTGCAGGATTGAACATGCATTTTCATAAAGATAATATCAAAGCTTTGCGTATGAAATCGTCCAGAAGTTGTATGCACATTTAAGGAACATAGACCGTTCCAATTCAAAATCAAAAACATCAGATAGCAGAAGAGATAAAGCTAATCGAAAGTGCCCAATCAACAGTATGAAGTTACGTTAGCTATCTTATACCACAGTCCATAGAATACCTAAAATGTCACCTATGGGAAATTGAAAGACGGTGAGGGAAAAAATGGTGCGGTCAAATAATACTTTAATTTATATAATGGCGAAAGTCAAGTTATATAATAAATACTTTCTTTTCCTAATCCTTCTTCAGTAAAGGCTAAAAAAGCAGGAACCCAAAGACATGAGCGAAGAAATGATACTGCATCCGAGACCGAGCGCGATAGTAGCTGCGCTTTATACGCTCCGTGATTTAGATGTGGACGTTGCGATTCTGCATGGCCCACCGGGCTGCAGTTTCAAGCACAGCCGACTGCTTGAAGAAGACGGTATGCATGTTTTAACCTCTGCAATGAATGAGAGTAATTTCGTGTTCGGGGGACAGGAAGCGCTCGTGAGAGTACTGAAAAAGGCAGAAGCGATGTTCCAGCCGGAATTGATGGGCGTAGTGGGTACCTGTGCGAGCATGATCATCGGTGAAGACCTGTCTCAGACTATAGTGGACAGCGGCGTAGGCTGCAAGGTGATTGCGGTAGACGTGCATGCGGGTTACCGTGACAACACCGTAGGCGTTATCTTAACTCTGGAGTCCGCTTATAAAGCAGGTATAATCAGCAGTAATGAGTTTGAACGTCAGAAGAGAATGCTTGAAGCGGCAACTACATTAGAAAAGGAAGTAGGAGCAGCAAGTAAAAGCTTTATCCCACCATCCAAAGGCGATTCTAAAATAGACGTTGCTCGTAGGTTGCTTGAGCTTGTAGACGCGGGGAAAAGGGGTGTGTGCGTTTTAAATGCGAAGAAGGAGACGGCTTTCATGTTTGCGGACATTTTAAGAGCTGTTAATAAAGTCACTGCGGCTTCGCAAATCGTTAATATCGCGAATCTTGATATAAACGTAGGCGTGAGAAAGATCCGAGGCTATTCCGCGATAATTCTTGATGAGTTAGCCGCGGACGGTATCAAGATAGACCATATAATCGGTGGGTTGGATGAATATGCGGTTGCAGGCGATAAAGCAGCTGCTATTATCAAAGAGCTCTATTCAGATTATGAGTTCGCAGTTCTATTAGGCATTCCACATGGTGTGCCATTAGCGAAGTATAACATAAAAATGGAGATATTCTCGGTTACTAACGGTCCAAGGACAATCGAGCCGTTAAAATGGCTTGGTCATGACTATGCAGTGCTTGAAATTGACCTCCATCCTAAGACGATGGGTGCTACAGGCATCATCCCTTCGGAATTCGGTGATACTGTATTGAAGCTGAAACAGTAATTTGAGATTGTCAAATTAGTTGCGCGTTCCCTTACGCTAATACATGCACACCAACGATCATAGGATACGCGCCATATTCCAGCCGGTTAGTGCCGTAATCTGTATACGTAAGCCCAATAGCAAGATAAGTGTCATTCTTCCTCAAATATCTGAGCATTCGCCACCCATAAGTCCAGCGATGCGTCCTCTTTAGTTCGTTCCAGGTATTGTAAAAGTCACTGCATCTGCATGACCATCTTCGGTATACTCTGCCGGAAGCGTCTTTGAAGTTGAAACGGATGTATAGCTCATGACTCTTCCCGCCCTTCTTCTTCTTTCGCTCTTCATAAACTTGCAATATGCGTGGCTTTATCAATCCCAAACTCCTGCCTCTTTTAAATACTGCATCTACGGACTCGTCAGCATTACGTACCAAGAATTCACGCCTCTTTTCTGCGTTTAATTCACGTGCCGGACCGTCACAAAAGACAAAAAAACGATCCTCTTTTCGTGGATGTCTACCTCTCCACCTATCAACAAATACTTTCGAGATGCCGAGTGTTTTGAATTTTTCGTTTCCCGAACTGAAAACGTCAGACTCATAAACGCCTTGTGGTCTTATCCATTCTCCGTTTTCGTCTATGCCCGCGATGCAGACTTGTCCCTTCTCTGGTCTCGCAACTGCGAGTACGGTAAGGTTCGATGATTTCGCATGACTTAACGCACGGATGTCCGTAGCAAGTTTAGCAATTCGCGCGTTTTTACCTGCATTTGCTCTCTTCTCGTCCCTAGCTTCAGAAGCGTTCTCTATTCTTAACACATTGCCTGCTTTTAGCTCGCCACGGCGCACAAGTTCGGCTTTGTCATCCCATAATGATACCCGCGTGTAATCGTATTCATCGGCTATTATGAGATCAACGACTTCTTTCGTTTCATCAGCAGAGCTAAAAGCTAGTATTCGAAGCACTTTTCCGGTTATAGTCGCCATTATTGAAGCACCTGCATTTGAAGTGATGATAATATAATATTTAAGTTTAAGCCGGAAAATAATAAAATATCATTCCTAACTTTATACTAAATCGAAAATTAATTATTAACGCTGATTAACGCAGGAGAAATCAAATCACTGTAAATCTGCGTCCTAAATTAAATTTATAGGTAGAGATTATACTTTATTTATATATACACAATAAAAAATGTCAACCCCAGCAAAGCATAAAAAAGGTGCGAAGAAGCAATACAAATGTGCTATAATTACTATAAGCACTTCCAAATACTGGAAGAAGGAAGAAGGAGAAACGGACGTCGCGGACTTATCAGGTGAAATAGCAAAAGAGCTTGTGACCGGAAACGGTCATGAGGTCGTTTATTATACCATCGTGCCTGATAAGGAAGACAAAATACACGAATGCGTAACAAAAGCTTTGAATTCCGATGCCGAATTCATCATCACCTCAGGCGGTACGGGATTGACAAAGAACGATATTACAATAGAAGTTGTATCAAAGCTCCTGAAGAAAGAGATTTCGGGCTTTGGCGAGCTCTTCCGGCGGATAAGTTATGATGAAGTTGGTACCGCAGCGGTATTGAGTCGTGCAATTGCCGGTGTAATAGCCCAGAAGGTGATTTTCTGCCTGCCTGGCTCGCCCAACGCTGTTAGATTAGCATTAACTTCGATAATCATGCCTGAGCTCGCGCATATAATGAAGCATGTGCAGGAATGACGAGACAACGATCTAAATAAAGAAAAGAAGACTTCATAGCTTTGGTAATGCTTTCACTTCTGAAGAAAGGTTTGATATAAGAACCACCCGACTTATCTCTGATTCATCTACAATCTTATAGTTATATCCTGCGGCAGTCAAGTGCTCTGCAATTTCACCTGCAAATTCTTTTACCTCTCTATGTGAGGGCATAACCGCCCTACTCAATCGCTTTCTTGAATACCCAATGTGCATGTATGCCTTCACCTCGACGAAATCGGGATTTGCAGTTTCTAACAGTTCCGCATAGCCTCCAGGATCTACCATATTCATCCCTGCCATAGCGGTTATTCTTATCACCGTTCTCTCTTTCATCATTTTCATCACTTCCAGCGATTCCTGTATCTGGGCCCAATAGTCTGCATGTGCGACCCTTTTGTAAATTGCTTCATCGGGTGCATTCAGAGATATATACAATTGAGACGGGTGTATCTCACGCAGCACAGCAGGATTCGTACCGTTTGTCACCACAAAAGTGGTCATCCCGTGCGAATGGAATTCCTGTATAAGCTCCTGTAAATGTGGATACAAAGTAGGCTCGCCAATGAGTGAGATGGCAGCATGTTTAGGCTCTTCTGCCTCTGCAAATGCGGCCTTGCTTGTCTTAGACGAGCCTTTGAATCCGGAAATGAGCCGACGTTGCTCTTTCATACAGCCTTCGACTATCTCTAAAGGTGTATCCCATGCAACAGCCTCCTCCCCTATGTTAAACGCCTCAAGAGGGCGCCAGCAATGGATACATCTCTGGTTGCAGAAGATACAAGGCGTCATCTGGACACATCTATGCGCACTAATACCGTAAAATTTGCCCTTATAGCAGTTTCCCTCCGCTCTAATAGAGCGCCTTAACCATAAACATGTTTTCACCGCACTGTGCTTGTGTGGCGCTACAAAATGGTATCCCTGTTTTTCCAATGTCGCTTCATGGTAATTCGATATAGCCTTCGGTTCCATTCACAAGCACCTCCATGTCATCCTTTATCTGCTCAGCTTCGATCAGGTCAATTTCAAGCGAGTCAACCACTGGTATCTCTGCTATGATCGCACCAACAGCCACTATTGTATCGGAACGGCGATTAATCATGGCACAAGGGCTCTTGCCGTGCTTTTTTAGCTGGTATATAACATAAGAGCCAACAGTTGAGCCCTTACCTCCCGGGAATATCAAAATGCGATTCGTTATGTTCTTACCATAGATGTCTAGTGACTTATCTACGATGATGCCTGTGAGAGGGTCCACAGCACCGAGGAAGGAGATCTTTTGCTTTGATATTAATACTTTCCCTGTGGCTGTACCCTTTGAAATACTCCTGCCTTTTATCTTCATTATTCTCTTATATGGATGAAAGAAGTAATAAATCTTGTAGGTGATAGAAATGGAGGAAAGAGCGAGAGGGGTAACTGGGAAGGAGCAAGAGATGCAGGCGGAGGCGCAATCTTTGCTTTTACAATTGCGACAGTATCAGGCACAGGCGGAGGCAATAACTCAGGAGTTGTCCTTTGTTGGGCAGGCATTAGCTGAGCATGAGAAGGCGATAGAGACGATAAAACAGTTGAAGAATCTGAAAGTGGGGGACGAGCTTATGGTACCAATAGGGGCTAACTCGCTGATCTATGTCTCAGTCAGCAATATAGATACGATTTTAGTCCCAATAGGTGGGGGAATAAGTGCCGAAAAAGACCCGGATTCTTCGATTGTCTTTCTCACAGAAAAGAAGACTCAATTAGAGGGTACACAGCGTGAGATGGCGGGTGCACTGCAAAAAATGGAGCAAGAGGCGCAGAAATCGCAGGTAAGATTGCAAGAACTCACTTCTGTACCGGGCGGGCAAGGTTAGACTTGAGAGAGAATAAGAAGGGAGAAGAGAGAGGGGAGAAGGGAGAGCAAGTAAAAGCGAGCAAAAATGTTTGATGGGCTAAGGAAGAAGATTGGCGAATTTCGCGAAAACGTAGTGGAGCGGATAAAGGCGAAGGATGAGAGCGAAGAGCTAGAGGAAGAAAAGGTAGAGGAAGTAGAAGAGGAAGTAACAAAGGGTATTGGGACGAAGCTAAAGGAGAAAGGTAAGGCGATATTAGATCGCGAGACTATTTTGAATGAGAAGGATTTGGAAAAGCCGCTGGAAGGGCTGGAGATGGCTTTATTGGAGAGCGATGTTGCGTTCTCAGTAGCCGAGGAGATAAAAGTCAGTGTGAAACGCGAATTAGTAGGTAAGAGACGGAAATGGGGTGCAGATACAGAGGTATTAGTGGAAGAAGCGGTAAGGAATGCGCTATTAAATGTCTTTTCCGCTGATTCTGAACTCGATTTTGATGCGTTTGTAGATAAGGGCAAAAAACCCATAATTATCGTTTTTGTGGGTGTGAACGGCACGGGTAAGACCACGAGTATAGCGAAAGTGGCGAAGAAATTACTTGGTACCGGTCATTCAGTGGTGATTGCGGCTGCCGATACATACAGGGCTGGGGCAGCAGAACAGATAGAGACACATGCATCGAATCTGGGGGTAAAAGTGATTAAGCATCAATATGGTTCAGACCCAGCAGCAGTAGTATATGACGCGAATAAATATGCGGGTGCAAATGGGATAGATGTGGTTCTGGCAGATACCGCAGGAAGGATGCACACATCCATAAATCTTATGGAGCAGTTAAAGAAGATCTGCCGCGTGACCAAGCCGGACATGGTGCTATTTGTGGATGAAGCTGTTGCAGGTAACGATGCAGTAGAAAGGGCGAAGAAGTTTAACGAAGATATAGGCATAGATGCCGCAATATTGACAAAGGTGGACGTGGATGCGAAAGGTGGAACAGCTATTTCCATTGCTCATTCTACTTCCAAACCCATTCTGTTCCTGGGTAAAGGTCAAGATTATGATGATTTAGTGGAGTTTGATGCGGTATGGCTCGTAGATAGGTTATTAGGCGAAAACGGAGGAGAGAGAAGAAATGCTTCTTGAAGAATATAAAAACACGATTTTGAGTTTGGTGAAGGAAAAGGAGGATGTGAAGACACTGATAGGGCTATTTCATCTTATGGATGGATGTACAACAGAAAAAGCGCTTGTGAAGAACTTCAATGCACTGACTGGAAAGGACTGCAAGGATCTGTTAAAATTGCTTATAATGAAACAGATACTGAAAGTAGGGGCACACGACGCATATCTTTGCTTGTCGGGCTATGAAGATATTTTCAATGAATTAGCCGCGGAATATTCACCGCAGCCAGGCGATTTATTGGCTTATTTTGAAAAAGCGGTGGAAGAAGAGGATAAAGCGACACTAAAAGCGCTATACTTACTTTTGAATCTGGGAAGGCACGGCCTTCTCGGGTCCACGCAATATGAAATTCTAAAAACTGATATTTCTGAGATATTCACTCCTGCTGTCTTTCAGTCCGTAGAAGAGCGATTGATCAGAGATAGAATCTGCGTGTATGGCGAAAAGTATGAAACGGAATTCCTCGATTTATATCAGAGTGACGCGAAAAAAAGCGAATTAAAAGAGCGGATGTGGGCGTGGAAAGCGAAAGAACTCGCAGATCGGCCCGTGAAAAAACAGCTTGAAAAGGAGATAGGAGAACTTGTGAGGGGCGCAAGGGAGAGAATGAAAGGGCGAGGACTTGCTGATACTCTTGGTATACCAGAAAGCGAAACAGTAGAGGAGACGTCAGGATATTTCAGCGGGTTCGAGATGGATGACTCATTTCTATTTCTTACAAGTGTCCTGCGTTTAGAGCACGACACAGTGCATATAGTAATTGTTGATAGCTTATCGAGATTTGAGGCGCTGGAGTGGAAGAACTTTCCGGTGGTTTTTGTAACTGATGCAATGCCGAGATGGCTAGGGAAAACGGGTGCTGTCTTTAAAGCTGCCTATCCAAAGTTCTCAGATCGAAAGATAGCAATAGCAGTGCCGAATAAGGACGCATACTCAAATTTCAAAAAGAGACTCCTTTATCTGCTCCTGGATCGGTTAGATGTAGAAGAATTGTCGGAATTACATGGGTAGGTGATACAATGAATGGCAACTAAATTGCAAAATTTAAAATGCAAACTGCAAAAGTCAAAGTTTGCATTTTGCAATTACGATCGAAAAATCCATCACGAGATAGATGCACCCTCAATGACTGTTAACTGCTCCTGCACCAGTTTCCTCGCTTCTTCCAACGAAAACGAAAAATCCGCTACAATATTACCATTAAGTATCATCGGTTGTAGTAGCGGCACCTTATCTTTCGGTGGGGCCTCTTTTGCCAATCTAATCACGTCATTACCCGCTCTAATCGTACCGGAACCTCTATAAACCTGTTTCTTCCCGCCTCGCTTACCTCTCTTTGCACATGGCTCTCCGTCCCGTTCTATTATATCCAGTGCGAGATCTATGCTCTTAGCATTTGAAACGCTAGTACCAACGCCAAACCCGGCTACGACATCTCTCAACTCGACTACGGTCTCTTCATCTATGCCACCACTTATGAATATCCCTACGTCCCTAAACCCCCTAACGTCAAGCTCCCACCTTACTTCCTCTACGATCTGTCTGAAATCGCCCTTCCTCGAAGTGGGCGTATCTAAACGGACAGCATGTAAAGACTCGCCAAGCGCTTCTGCCGCCAATATTGATTCTGTCTTCTCGTCATAATAAGTGTCGCACAAGCATATTCGTGGCACTTTCTTCGCAATAACTTCGTCAAATGCCTGCCATGCCTCTTTCTGGTCGCCAAAACAGATAATTAGAGAATGCGGCATTGTCCCTGTTGCTTCTAGTCCTATCCGGTCAGCACCGGCAACGTTGCTCACACCATCCATACCCCCGAGATATGCGCATCGCTCTATAATGGCCGCTAATGCCGGATGCTGCCGCCTCGTACCGAATGAAATGACCGGAACATCTCCCGCAAGGAGCGTTATCCGCGCCGCTTTCGTTGCTATCCCAGATTCATGACATAGGAACCCAAGTAACGGCGTTTCGTATCTCGCAAACTCCAAATAGCGACCTTCAATTCGCAAAACAGGCTCATAATGGTAGAAAATCGTGCCTTCTGGCATCGCATACACATTTACATTCTTTCCCGCAAGTAGATGTGCCACTTCCTCCAGACCTGCCAGCACTGTCCATCCGCCACCGGTAATAATAACCTCTGCTACCACCCTGGGGTTCACGCCTTTCTGTCTCAACACCTCCTCAGTACGGATGAAGTATATGTCTGTGGTTCTCCCTTCCTGAATCTCCTCATCAGGAATAATCCCAAACTTCATTTCATTATGCTTCATCTTAATTACCTTACACTGCATTTGAAATTCGATACTTATCTTATAACGGCGTATGTATTTGCACGCCTTTAACACTCTTTAGCTTCCCTATCTCTTCTATTAATTCACCAGGTATATTTTTATCGGTAATAATCGTGAGTTTCGGATCGTCGGTTAAATAAGGGTCGTCACTAACCGCCTGTCTTATGCTAAAGCCCCGTTTCGCTATCACCATAGCGACATCGCTAAGTATCCCACGTTCTCGCGCATCCATAGGATGGATTATAACCACGCTGAGCCCTAACAAAGGTGCAACATCAACAAGAAACGCAATAGAGCGAATATTCTCAAATACATTCGTCAACACGGGCTCCTTCTGTATCCGTTTCATCGTCATATCTACTACACGCCTATCCACGCCTATCTCACTTGCTATCTGCGTATGTGGTATATCAATCCCGCCCGAGGCAACTTTACCTTCAGGACTTACCTGAAAACCTCTTGCCAATAATAGTTCGATAACTTTCTTTTGCGATGGTAAACCCTCGAACATCGCCATTATTTCTTGCCACATTTTCCATCTTACCTATATCCTCGCTTCACTATCGATTCTCTCACATCCTCGATCTTCCTCGTTGCAGTGTCTACTTTCTCTCGCACTTCCACTTCCACCGATTGCATACTCACCCGTAAAGACCGCTCCTTTTCGCTTATCTCCTCTTCTATCTTCTTTAATTTCGCGTCTACACTTAAGAACAAGAGCGCAACCATTGCTGCTAGTATCACAGCAGAAGTTACAATCACTGGGTCATTCCCATACCGGCTTAGCCATTTGTACGTCAGCACGAAAGTGCAGAAGACCATCACAACCGAGAATATAACATTTCTTACTTCCATATTCCCTTTTTTCTTCCCCCCTTTATTTCCATCTCAAACTCACATCCTCTATAGTTTAACACCCTTATCTATTTAAATATAAAACTTTAAGATTTAAACCTTCCCTTCAAGCCAGCCTATCTTCACAGCCCCTTTTTCATTAAATTCCGGGACATAGGGTTTTATATCTATCAACGGAGAGCCATCAATTGCATCGATTCCTTTAATCCTCAGAATGTGCCCTCTTCTTTCTATTAACTCAACAACAGAGATACCAATTGGATTTGGTCTTCTTGGCGACCTCGTGGTAAATAAGCCATGTGGTTTAGCATCCCAGGGCGTTCTTACAAGAAGCGAGTACCCCGTTGCTTTATGCAGCCAGTATAGAATAAGGATATGCGAAAAACCTTCTACATCCTTTAAGCCACCCACGTAGTCGTCATAGACTTCTATCTCGGCAATCTGTTCCGATTTGCACGTTTGGCGGGGACACTCACTCAGAGTCTTATACTGCGTGTGGATTACCCCAATCTGCGTTAGTTCCATCTTCTGGATCATATTTATATTAATTTTATGCTCTAAAGCCTTTTAAAAAAAGTATGAACTATACAATACATAGCGGTAGAACGAAATGAAATGAACATCCCCAAAAGATACGAGGTAAAAGAAGCAGAAAGGCGATGGCAGGTATTCTGGGAAACAGAAGGCGTTTACAAGTTCGATCCGGAAAGTAATGATCCTATTTATTCATTAGATACGCCACCACCAACGGTTTCTGGTAATATGCATATCGGACATGCAATGGCATACATCCAGGCGGACACAATAATGCGATTTCAGCGTATGCAAGGCAAAAACATATTCTATCCCTTCGGGTTTGACAATAATGGGCTTGCCACTGAGCTTTATGTTGAGAAGAAGACAGGGAAGATGGCAGAGGAGATGCCAAGGCAGGAATTTATTGAACTCTGTCTGAAGGAGAGCGAAATAGCGGCGCAGAGGATGCTCGAGGATTGGAAAAGTTTGGGTATAAGCCCAGATTGGGATATTACATATCGTACGATTAACAAATGGAGCAGAAAGACCTCACAAAGGAGTTTTATTCTACTTCACAATAATGGACGGGCATATAGGAAACATGAACCCACCGTTTGGTGTTCAAAATGCGGCACGGCCATCGCTCAGGTAGAGACAGAAGATAAAACCCTACCTTCATCGTTTTATGACATAACATTCAAGATAGAAGGCGCGGATTTGCTGATTTCTACTACAAGACCCGAGCTTTTACCCGCTTGCGTGGCTGTTTTCTATCATCCCGATGATGAAAGATATAAGAGCTACCGCGGTAAAAATGCGAAAGTGCCGCTATTTGGGCTCGAAGTCCCGATTATGGAAGATGAAGCGGTGGATCCGGAGAGCGGGACAGGAATCGTGATGTGCTGCACTGCGGGAGACAGCACAGATGTAGAATGGTGGAAGACGCACAATTTACCCTGGATTTCTGTTATTGATGAACACGGAAGAATGAAAGAAGAGGCGGGGAAATACGCGGGTATGCGCATAAAGAAAGCGAGAACTGAAATAGTCGCTGATTTAGATGAACAAGGGCTGTTAAAGGGTAAAAAGGAGATTACTCATACTGTTAATGTGCATGAGCGATGCGGCACAGCAGTAGAATATATCATGACAAAACAGTGGTTCATAAAATATCTGGACTTGAAGGATCGGTTTCTCGATGCGAGTGCGGAGCTCAACTGGTATCCGCCGTATATGAAGGCGAGATATGATAATTGGGTAATAGGCTTAAAATGGGACTGGTGCATATCAAGGCAAAGGTACTATGGTATCCCATTCCCTGTTTGGTACTGTGAAGAATGCGATTTTGAAGTGATTGCGGACGATAAGGATTTGCCGGTGGACCCAACAGCAGATGCACCACCGATAGCGAAATGCCCAAAATGTGGCTGTGAACGATTCAAACCGGAAACGGATGTGCTAGATACATGGGCCACCTCATCACTAACGCCCCAAATTGCAACTAAATGGAAAGAGGACGATGCATTTTTCAATAAGATATATCCAATGTCGTTGAGGAGCAATGGCCATGATATTATCACTTTCTGGCTCTTCAATACAGTCGTGAAGGGGCTGCTGCATGAGAACCAAGTCCCATGGAGGGATGTTATAATCAACGGTTTCGTCCTCGACCCGAAGAAGGCGAAGATGAGCAAGAGTAAAGGTAACGTAATACAGCCGCAGGGCGTTATTGAACGGTATTCGGCCGATGCGTTACGGTTCTGGGCTTGCTCAGCCAAGCTTGGTGATGATTTACCGTATGAAGAGAAAGAGATACGGCGCGGCGTGAAAATCGTGAACAAATTATGGAATGCATCCAAATTTGCGTTACTGCATTTGGAAGGCTATGATTTGAACAACGAGTGTGAGTTAGAGCTCATGGATAAATGGCTGCTTTCCAAATTGAATAGGCTGATCGGAGATTGTACGGCTAGTTTCAATGCATACGAATTCTCATCGGTCAAGAAAGACATGGAGAATTTCTTCTGGCATACTTTCTGCGATTCCTATTTAGAGATTGTGAAAGACAGGTTGTATAATACCGAGCGTGGAGAAGAAGCGAAGCTGAGTGCGCAATATACGCTTTATGTCTCATTACTGGCGATGCTTAAAATGATGGCTCCCATACAGCCCCACATCACAGAAGAGATATACCACACTTATTTCGCGGATAAGGAGAACTGTAAAAGCATACATATATCAAAATGGCCTGAAGTGGATGATGCTATGATTGACACTGAAGCAGAGGAGATAGGCGATAAGACAATGGATGTGATTTCGGCAGTGAGGAAATATAAAACACTTAACAAGAAGGCCTTGAATGCGCAGGTAAGTCGAATATTATTGAAATGCGATAAAGAGACAAAAGAGCAGTTAAAAGGGTCATATACTGATTTGAAAGCGACATTACATGTGGCGAAGATAGAATCAGGCGATGCTGGAGTGGATATTATAACCGAGAAATATGGTTTGAAACTGGAGATTGAATTTTAGTTTCTAGAAAATTAATATAACAGCAAAAACAAATGGTGAAATATGGGAAAAGTAAAAACCGCGAAGAAAGCAAAGAAAGAAGGTGGGAGAGGCGGTGGAAGTGGAGGAAGTGGAGAAGAGCGTGGGCTTATGTCCTCTGCCGGCTTAATGCGATATTATGACGTAGAAGAATCCGCAGTCAAAATGTCGCCGAAGACGATATTGATCGCAGGCATAGCTATTGGTGCAATAGTATTAGGTCTGGAGGTATATTTCGGTGTCTGGCCACTTTGATGTAGTATAGGGAGACTATGACTCAATCGGGTATGATAGACATAAGTGAAAAAGGCGATGTCGTAAGAGAGGCAGTAGTTTCTGGTAGGATACAAATTAAGAGTAGCACGATAGAGAAGATAAAAAGTGGTACTGTAAGGAAGGGGAATGTGCTTGGGTGTGCGGAAATAGCAGCGATATTAGCAGTAAAAAAAACACCTGATGTGATCCCTATGTGCCATCCTATAAGTATAGATTCCGTAAAGGTTGATTTTTCTATCGGCGAACGCGATATAAAAGCAGTGGTATCAGTGAAATCCGTTGGAAAAACTGGTGTTGAGATGGATGCACTGCATGGTGTGAGTGTGGCTTTGCTGACGTTATGGGACATGGTGAAACCGGAGGAGAAGGACGAAACCGGTAATTACCCGCATACAAAGATCGAAGAGATAAAGGTAGAGAAGAAAGAGAAGCGGGGGTTGCGGAGTTAAGAAAAGCAGAAAATGACTATCTTTTCGATGAGCTTTAGACGACAATGCACCTATAAAAAGCCTTCGAATATGGTCATTTACAACCAGGACAAGAGTATCCTATAAGGTGAAATATCATTTGAAATATCAAAATTGTTCAGGGCCAGATGGGCGACTGCTCAGCATGGGACACATAAATGGAATTTTTCGCTAAACCGTACAATATGAGTGCGTTTATTAAGTTGGCCTAGATATGGCTTCAATTTTAAATAAGGCGTTTCTACTACTACCTAATACGTGGTGTAATTTAAGAGAAAGTCTATATGTTATATATTAACACCACCAACTAAAAATGTGAAGATTACTGTTAATTAAGAGGGATATAAAAGATGGATACAAGAGGGAGGCTATTGGTCATATGGGCTACGATTTTGGTGCTGAGTTTTGTGGCTACTGCATCTGCAACGAACTGGTCTGTGGATGGCAGCAGCGGGGCTGATTTTTCAGTGATACAAGAAGCGATAAATAATGCTTCTATGGGCGATACGATTATAGTACATTCCGGTGTTTACCATGAACATGTGTATGTTAATAAATCGATTACACTAAAAGGGATTGATTATCCTGTTGTGGATGTAAACGGCAGTGGTAGTGCGATTACTTTAAATGCAGATGGGATTACGTTTGAAGGATTCAATGCAACAAACTCTGGGAGTATGTGGAATGGTGCTGGGATCAGAGTAATTTCCGGCAACAACACAATAACCGGTAACAATGTCCGCAACAACAGTGACGGCATCAGCGTCGACTCTTCCAGCAACAACTCCATTACCGGCAACAATCTCTACAACAACGAATACAGCATCAGCCTCTCCGATTCCATCAATAACACAATAACAGGTAACAATGTCAGCAACAACAAATATGGCGGTATCTACCTCGCCGATTCCAGCAACAACAACACCATTACAGGCAATACATTTGTAAATAATGGGGTTCGTGTTGATGATTCCTATCAAAACATTGTGGCAGGCAATACAGTAAATGGTAAGCACCTTGTTTATCTGGAAGATGCTTCGGATTACACGGTTAAAGATGCAGGACAGGTAATACTTGTCAATTGCACTAATATCACAGTGGAAAATCTTGATTTATCTAATACGGACGTTGGTATAGAGTTATGTAAGACAGAAAACAGTAGAATATCAAACAACAATGTAAGCAACAACAACTGTGGCAGCATCAGCCTCTCCGATTCCAGCAACAACTCCATTACAGGCAACAATGCCAGCAACAACAATGGGGACGGCATAAGCATCTCAGATTCCAGTAACAACACCATAACAGACAACAATGCCAGTAGCAACAGCAATGTTGGCATCTACCTTTCCGGCGACTCTTCCAACAACGCCATTACAGACAACAATGTCGGCAACAACAGCAATGTCGGCATCTGGCTCTCCTCTTTCGTGCTCTTCCCTTTTAACAACACAATAACCGGCAACAATGTCCACAATAACTGTGGCGGCATCTACCTCTCTCGTTCCAGCAACAACAGCATAAAAGGCAACAATGTCGGCGACAACAACGATGACGGCATCAGCCTCTCCCGTTCCACCAACAACACCATAACAGGCAATACATTCGTAAATGATGGTCTTCGTGTTGATGATTCCTATCAAAACACCGTGGAAGGCAATATAGTAAATGGTAAGCCTCTTGTTTATCTGGAAGATGCTTCGAATTATACGGTTGAAGATGCAGGACAGGTAATACTTGTCAATTGCACTAATATAACGGTAGAAAATCTGGATTTTGTCAATACGAGCGTTGGGATAGCACTATGGAAGACGGAAGATAGTAAAGTCTTAAACAATACTGTTAGCAACAACGGAAATGGCATCTGCCTCTCCCGTTCCAGCAACAACAGCATAGCAGGCAACAAACTTAACAACAACAGCATTGGCGGCATTAGCCTCTGGGGATCTAGCAACAACACAATAACCGGTAACAAAGTCTGCAACAACAGCATTGGCGGCATCAGCCTCTGGGATTCCTGCAGCAACACCACCATAACAGGCAATACATTTGTAAATTGTGGTCTTTCTGTTTTTGAGCACTATCAAAACGCCGTGGAAGACAATACAGTAAATGGTAAGCCTCTTGTTTATCTGGAAGATGCTTCGGATTATACGGTTGGAGATGCAGGACAGGTTATACTTGTCAATTGCACTAATATCACGGTAGAAGGTCTGGATTTAGCCAATACAAGTGTTGGGATAGGACTTTGGAAGACAGAAGATAGTAAAGTCTTAAACAATACTATCCACAAC
This sequence comes from Candidatus Methanophaga sp. AG-394-G06, assembly GCA_009903405.1. GTDB lineage: Archaea > Halobacteriota > Syntropharchaeia > Alkanophagales > Methanospirareceae > Methanophaga. The sequence continues at coordinate 70,530 of PRCZ01000001.1, read as the reverse complement.
AATAGCAATACGGGCATCCGCCTCTCATCTTCCTGCAACAACACCATAACAGGCAACAATGTCAAGAACAGCAATAACGGCATCGACCTCTCCTTTTCCAGCAACAATAGCATCTATATCAACAACTTCATAAACAACATTTTTGCTAATGTTGATTCTTATGCATCAGCCAACATCTGGAACTCGCCAGAAGAAATAACCTACACGTATAACAGAACAACTTACGAGAGCTACTTAGGCAACTATTGGGCTGATTACAAAGGGAGGGCAGATGCAAATGGCATTGGAAACACACCTTATAGCATAGATTCAGAAAAGGATGAATGTGATGATTATCCCTTAACGAAGCCTTTTGAGTACTACATAAGTAGTGAATCTGAGACGGAAGTAGCAGCTACGGCTAATATGGAAACAATAGCTAAGACATTTATTAATCTCCTCAATGAAGGTGAATTTGAAAAGGCACATGATTTTTTTAACAAGGATGTGGCTGAAGCCTTACCTGTTGATAAACTCAATGCAACCTGGAATGGTTTGATTGATCAATATGGCGTGTGTACAGGAATCGTGAACATCAGTAGCACAGAGGAAAAGGGCTATGAAATCGTTTGTGTCTCATGCAACGTTTCCAACGCTTTCCTTGAGGCGAGAATAGTTTTTGACAATGATGAAAAGATAGCGGGGCTGTATTTTCAACAAATATACCAACCCCCAGAATATGCGGATCCTGACTCATTCACGGAAATAGAATGCACAGTTGGCACAGGTGAATGGAAGTTGCCGGGAACGTTAACCATACCGAAAGGGAAAGGGCCTTTTCGTGCTGTTGTTTTAGTCGCGGGCTCCGGACCAGAGGACATGGATGAAACTATAGGCCCCAATAAGCCCTTTAAAGACCTCGCATGGGGACTTGCTACGGAGGGCATTGCCGTGCTCCGCTATGACAAGCGCACCTACCGATATCCAGAAGAATGCATTGCTATGATTAAGAATGATAATTTCACAGTAAACGATGAGACGATTGATGATGCAATAGCAGCAGTTGATTTGCTTCGTGAAACCGAAAGGATTGATCCTGACAATATTTCCGTTTTGGGGCATAGTTGGGGCGGGTATCTCACTCCTCGGATAGCGGCTCGCGATGAAAACATCTCTGGAGTTATTCTCCTTGCTGCCGGGGCGAGAAGTTTACCGGATCTAATTATAGAACAAACAGAGTATCTGGCATCTCTGGATGGAAAGATAGACGATAAGGAACTAAAGAGCTTAGAAGAACTAAGGGAACAAGCAAAGAAAGTGAAAGAACTTAACATAAGCAACGGTGAAATACTCTTAGGCGCTCCGAAATCTTATTGGGAGGATTTAAGTGATTATAATCCCGTAAAAACAGCAAGAAATTTGTCTTGCCCTATTCTTATTCTTCAAGGAGAACGCGATTACCACGTTACAATGGTAGATTATGAGATGTGGATAAAAGGTCTGACCGGGAAAAATAACGTGTGCTTTATTCTTTATTCTGATTATAATCATCTCTTTATGGTCGTGCCCGGCACTGGTGAGGCCACGCCCGCGGATCTTTTCATACCCGGTCATGTAGCTCTAATTGTTATTGATAATGTCGCAGATTGGATAATGAATAAGAAAATAAATTATTGACACAGATTAACGCAGATTGACACAGATGATAATGATCAACAATGTCAAACTTAAATTTAGTTTAGTAAATCCGTGTAAATCAGTGTCTTTAATAGAAGATAGGTATATTTCATATACATAAAAAAAAAATGAACAAAACAAGTAACATACTGTTAGGGTTAACATTATTGCTTGTGGTGGTGATCTGCATAGAGCCCACATCCGCGGATTCATCTGCAAATATGGCAGACTTTACCGAAGGTGGGCACTTAGAGACAGATTACAATGTTGACTTTATGGCCGAATGGTAGTACCTAAATGGGAGGGCAACATTAGCCTCGTCTGATGGTGAAGAGAAGGATATTGGTTTCTTTGTTACTCTGGTCCATTACATAGCATTGCATACTCCTTACGTGGACTATGTGTACCCGGATGGCGTAAAGAGATTTAATGGCTCTGCTTTTTCGGGCTATAATTTGAATTACAGCTCTGATGATCTGGATGATGGTTACAATGATTATTCGTATAAACACATGATATTGCTGGACAAGCATAATGGGACGGTACTTGCAGAGTATTCAGCCGATGAAATAATGATTACAGAAACTGATTGGATAACTGAGAGTGAGTTCAACAGGAAAAGGCCAGTCAAGGTAGTATTCTCAACTCCTGATCTGAATGTTACCGTTAATGCGGAAAGCGTCATCGATTTCAAATACCCTCATCTTATTAATATGGGCTTTGTTAATTTCATGGCTTTTCAACCGGACGATGCAGCGATCCAATACAATGGTAGTATTGAGGCGGGGAGCGCGTTTTATGAGTATTTTGTTAGTGATATGGGTGCGATCACGTCACCCGCATAGATTTACCAGTATAGAGATATAATTTTTATACCGTTCCAAAGGGCTTTTAGTTTGTACAGGTTCTTTAGGTTTTCAGACTCTTGAGAATCTTCTTTGCTACTTTCAGCCCCTCTTCTGTAATTCTAACCCTATAAGACGCTACGCCAGATGCACTCTCTTCTTTGTCTACTCTGCTTATCTCAACAAAAGCCAAAAGCTCTAAACAGAAGATGAATGGAACGAGTTAGGGCAAATTCCCTGTCCAGTATGGGAGTATGTGGGGAACAGGTTAGGGTTTGCCGATGGGCATATCTATTATTGGCAAGGAACGCCAAAAAACAAATCAAAATGGATTTGTGATGGAGATGCATTCCATATGTTTGATATAGACACACCGCCAGTAGATGTTAGCTGGCAGATAAAGTGTGGACTGTAACATTGTTAAACTGGTAGTGCATATTTCACGGATATTTATTGGATGAGCGGCGGTCTCAGAGTACAAAAGCAGAACAAAAAGTTGACAAACTCATTATTGCAGAGTGAGATAAAAATAAATACGTGCAATCTGTGTAAATAAATACAATAAAAGAAACATAAAATAAAAAAGTGGTGGTACTATGAGCAAGATCGAGATACTGCATCTGTCCGACATCCATTTTAAAAGGGACAAAGACGACGAAAACAAAACCTTTCGAAAAGATGTAAGAGCAAAAATGCATGCTAAAATAAATGAGCATATAGGCAAGAATAATTTAGATCTCGATTTCGTTGCAGTTACAGGCGACATTGCGTTTTCGGGAAAAGAATACGAAGAAGCAAAAAGTTTCTTTGCCGACCTTAAATTAGTATTACCAGAAAAAACAACCTTCCTTGTCGTCCCCGGCAATCACGATGTGGATAGAGATAATGTATCGAAATATTTTTCGCTTCACGATATTGTCAAGAAACAGCAAACTGATGCTTTTCTTGAAGATGAAGAGGAAAGAAAGAGCAATATCAATGTCAAATTTAAGCCATTTCGGCAATTTGTGCAAGAGTTAAATCCCGATCTTTACAGATCAGAAGACGACTACTTTTGGGTCAAGAACTTTAAGGATAAGAACGTCTCTTTCTTAGGTCTCAACAGTTGCTGGGCTTCAGAAACTGATAGGGTTAGATTTAATATAACCCTCGGTTTTCCACAGGTGATGAATGCTATATATATGTCAACAATTCAGAACAAAATACTTTTGACGCATCACCCTTTCGATTGGTTTAATGAGCAAGATTTTGGCAAATCTCATGTGGAATTATCCAAGAACTGTGGATTAGTACTTCATGGACATATCCATGCCGATAAGGCATTTGTGCTTAGAGTCCCCTCAAATTCTTATATTTGCCTCGGGGCTAATGCATCTTACACAGATAATAGAAATGGGCGGATAGGTTTTCAGTTCGTTCGTGTCGAGTTCCAGGAAAAAGGTGTGGCTGTGAGGGTCTGGCCTTATATTCTGGATGATAGGCGGAATGAATTCGTCCCGGATGGGGAATGCTGGAAAGTGCAGAAGGGGAAGGAATACTTCGATCTTAATACCTTTGAGTTCCCTCAGGGTCCTCAAATAGAACCATCCCAAAAAATCCCGCCGGAATACAAGGACTGGGTACGAGATTTCCACTCGACTATTTCTTATGATCAGTTAGCAAAGAAAGGAGAAGTACTTCCTGTTCAACTAGTCGAGGTCTATATTCCTCTTGAAACGGCCAACCCTTTCTATAAAGCGGAAATGGAGCGAATGAGTAAGGATCATGAAGAAAAATCACGATTGGAACAGAAAGACGAGCTTGAAGGAGAAGCGGATTTGAAAGAGCCCGCAACAATAGACATCGAGGCGCTTCTAGGGCGGGTAAATTGCATTCTTCTGCGTGGCAAGGCTGGCATGGGTAAGACAACGTTGATAAAACATCTCGCTAATACAATAATCGAGGGCTCGTGTCAGAACGCCCTCAGGGACTACCTCCCGGTGATAGTATTTCTAAAAGACCTATGGCTCGTTTACCGCGAAGAATTGAAGAAATCTGGAGCGAGAATCACTTTTGAACCGCTATTGGAAGCATACCTTGAAAAAAGCAAATGCCCCCTAGACTTGGCGGTTATATCCAATTTCCTTCAACATAACAGGGCCTTGCTCATGTTCGATGGTCTAGACGAGATCCCGGAGGAAATTCGTGATGACCTTGTCGAACTCATCGCGGACTTCCAATTCGAGAACAAAAAGAACCGTTTTTTGATTACCGGGAGACCACATGGTATTGCCGGTAGACCTAATGAACGGTTTGGGAAATACATTTGTGAAATCGAATATCTGGATGATCAAAAGATAAACGAATTCATAAGGAAATGGTTCAGAGCGGTCTCAGGCAAAGCCACTGGACTTGCAGATATGACTGCAGAAGATATGATCTCAGATATAGTGTTTCATGAACACGTATCTGTTTTCACTCAGAACCCACTGCTGTTAGCCGCGGTGTGCGTGCTCTACCTGGCAGGTGGACGTATTCCGGGACAGCGAGCTGACCTCTACGACCGCATAGTAGAGAATCTATTGTGGCGGCGTTTCCACGACCCTGCGGAACCCGATAAAGTGAGTGAGGTTCGGGAGTTTCTCATGCTTTTAGCTTTTGATATGCAGAATAAGAATCTCAAGACCTTTGAAGTAGGTGATGGGTTAGATATATTGAAGATAATTTCCGTTCAAAAGGAAGATGAGCAGGTGAATGTTTACCAAAGGCGTATAAAGCATCTGTTTGACGAATTCGAACCCAACTGCGGGTTATTTAACCTGCTTAGTGGCGGTGAAATAGAGTTTACACATCTAACATTTCAGGAATTTATGGCGGCAAAGCAGATCGTTTATATGGATATTGACTATACAGATTTTGTTGAGAATGACTGGTGGGCGGAAACGATTCTCCTATATACCGGTTTCTTGAATCTTGAGATGCGAAAGAGGAGTAACGACGTAGTAGAGGCGATTTTAAACACAAAACAAGAAGATGAAAAAATCAAACGACGGCTCTGGCTTCTCGGTTCGAGGGCACTGCGCGATTTCCAGCCTTCCAAAAGGGATGATGAAGTTGTGACTCTGGCACGTAATAAACTGTATAAATTGATTGAGTCTAATGCCAGTCTGGAAGAGCGATTCGAGGCAGGCGAAATCATCGGCACACTGGGCGACCTGCGTATTAAAAAGGATAATATGGTTCTTGTAAAAGGTGGCAAGTTCATACGGGGAAGTGGAGAGGATGATGCAGATGCATATTCTAATGAAAAACCACAACGTGAAATTTATCTTGACGATTTCTGGATCGGCAAGTATCCGGTAACAAATGACGAATTTAAAGAATTCGTTGATGACGGTGGTTACGGTAAGGCTAGGAAAGATATGTGGTCAGAAGAAGGATGGCTGTGGCGTGAAGAAAACAAGATTTCCAAACCTGGATACTGGCATGACCGAAAATGGAATGGTCCCAATTTCCCTGTGGTTGGTATAAGCTGGTATGAAGCGGAAGCATATGCTAATTGGTTAAGTGAAAGAACGGGACATCAGTATCGTCTGCCGACAGAAACCGAGTGGGAAAAAACAGCCCGTGGGACAAAAGGTTTTAAGTATCCTTGGGGCGAAGACTTTGATAAGAATTTGTGCAATACCGATGAGTCAAGATTACTTCGTACCAGTCCCGTAGGTATATTCCCAAAAGGGAAAAGTCTATATGAATGTTTTGATATGGCCGGCAATGTCTGGGAATGGTGTTCTGACTGGTATGATGATAACTATTATGCAAATAGTCCTGACAGCAACCCAGAAGGGCCTCCCGATGGGGCCGACCGGATCGGTCGCGGCGGTGGCTGGCTCAGCGACACAGTGGAGTGCCGATCTGCTCTTCGTGACCGCCGCGACCCCCGCGTCCGCTACATCGACCTCGGCTTTCGCATTCTTCAGGAGCTGTAACTACTTTCTACAAACGTTTCTTTCAAAAAGTTTTAAAAGCTTTACCAAAGAACTATCATACCTTGTATACAATGAGGAAAGAACAGAAAGCTTCAATGACAGCATAAAGTCAAATTTTTTAGCTGATAAGGAGAGACTCCGATGGGAGAGTCACTTCTTTAAACGCACGGATGGTGTGCCAGTGCGTAGACGATGACCAGGCCGCTATCCCGCGCCGGTGTGTGTTTGCCGGACGAAGAGATAACTGCCCACCGCCTCTGGTAGGATGCTGAATTCCGAAGGCGGCGGTGGGTTCTTTATTCTATATTGAGTATCTAGATAATACAATAAGAAAATTGATGATTTCATCACAAAATGGTTCCGAGCCGTTTCAGGTCAAGCTAAAGTACGCTTCGTTCGTATCGCTTTAAGTAAGGTCCCTCTTCGTTTTCATTGCCTTCCATAAAGCAGACCGTTAAAAATTGGAAGTGTACATGATATATATAAGCCTTTTGGTGTGTGTGCTTTTAATCGGTGGGGCGGACACAGGCCCATGTCACGAATTTACCTTCTAGCCATAGCGCAATATAGCAGCAACACCACCAAAAGCTCGCTTTAACTGCGCACCTTCCTCAAACTCAGTCGAAATTAGTTCCACCTCTGACCCTATCACCTCAGCCATCTCCACCAACTCGTGCACAAGCTCCTTGTCTAGCTCTTCTGAGACCAAAAGCGTATCCACCGCACCATGTTCCAATTTCCGCCGCACTTCTCGTTCCCCGTATGCCACCAGAGAATCTTTATTAACCAATAGTTTCATGAGCTTTGTCATCAGCTTCCTCTCACGCACCAAATCCAACCCTTCTAATACCTCTTCCGCTTTGTCTACGAGTTCATAAAGTCCTGATTCATCCGTATAGGCGACATCAAAAATACCTAGAATCTTATCTTGTAACTCATAATGCAGGAAAGACCCCTTTAAAAATTCCTCCTTCGTCGGACTGGGACCACCAATCAAAATGCCTTTCAGGTCCATATGAAGCAATGCCTGTGTTGTATGTTCGCCTATTCGCTTATAAAAATCACCGATTGCTATTAGTCGCAGCCGCTGGAATCTCGGTGCAGACTGCCCACCTTTTCTCATCTTTCCCGGAACTGCGGAGGTTATGTGCTTCAGCGACTCTATCACCTTCCCATTCAATACACCGATAGTTGCCTCTCGTTTGTCAAGCACAATCAAGCCGTATTTTTCGTGCTCGTCCACTAGATCTTCCAGTGGCTCGAGGAAGAAGCTCGAATCGCAATGGTAAATATAGGAATGTATCTCCGCTGGCGGCTCCACAATGAATGTTTCTATATCTGTCCTGTCTCCTCCCTTCGCTACGGCGCCGCAGAAAATAACCAATCCGTTCTCATCCACACGCACGTACCGCAGCTTTGCTAATATGGAATCCAGAGAGCTCTGAACATTAGTACGTGTCGTTTTACTCTTTATGTTCATCGCCTGTCCGTACTCCGAACGGAGCTGAGAAGTAACATCTGAGATCTGTTTATCATACGGGATGTAAACAGAAACGAGCTCGGTTCCTCGCCCGGTCTTTTCCCTCAGTTCTTCCAATATCTTCCTGAATTCATATTTCTTTATCTGGTCCATATCATTCGCCCAACATCGTATTTAGTTTAGGTAAGATTTATAAAATAAAATCCTAAAGCTTATATGCTGAAAACCGTCCCCAAGAGAGGAAGTTTTATGCGGCAACCGGGGCTCGAACCCGGGTTACAGGCTTGGGAAGCCTATGTCCTACCGCTAGACTATTGCCGCCCGGTATTTCCGCCCAAACTCTTCAAAGTCGGAAGCAAGAGAAGTAGCTGCAGATTCTACGGCTTCTAAAGCATCGCCCTTTTTCATCTTTACATACAATATGGAATTGCCCAGCAGCGAATGTGTCATGCTATTGGTTGCCAGGTCTACATTTTCATTCTCCAGGAGCTTGGAAGTCAGCGGTGCTAAAAGTGTATTTTCCTCCCCTTCTATCTCTAGCCGCAGTTCATTCTCATTCCTCTCCACTACCTTTATCTTTATGTCTCCCTCTTCCATGCTCAGATCACCCCTTAGTTTAGTTTTGTTTAGTATGATAGCTACACTAATCCCTTACCATAATCCTCAGATAGCTTCCTTACTTCTACCCTCTTGCACTTATCACACGTCAGCGTATTGCCTTTCATCTTCAAATCGCCTTTGCATTTCCCGCATATCGCTTTTATCACGCCCAAATCATTCCCCTCCGTGCTAAGTCTTAATGCCTTTGCGTCCAGCACTTTCGCCTTCACCAGATCCAGATAACCAAACTCACGCTGCAATTCTGACACATACCCGCTCTTTATATTCGATATATGGATAATAGCCTGCGTAGATGCGGCAACTTCTCGATCTCCTTTACCCTCCACCCGCGCTATATTCACGACAGCAACAGCATCTCTCAAATCTTCTATCCTGCCTATAACCACATCTCCTTCTTCTGGCACTGGTGGTGTCCCTACCTTTGGCAGGACATCTATAACTCTCTTATCACTTATGCTAATCTCTCCGGTCACAGAGGCATAGATATTCCCTGTTTCATTATACACGCCCATTCCGGGCGTAAATTCCTCAGAAGTACCCAGGAAATCCCCAGGAACTACAATCCCTTCTTCTTTCTCCATTACTTCCTTTTCTTCTTTTCACTCCCTTTAACAATTTATTTTATATAATATAATTAATATTTCTTTGGTAAAGTTTTTAAAACTTTTTGAAAGAAAGGTTATCTTATATGAGGTATATTATTTCTTTGGTAAAGGTTTTAAAACTTTTTGAAAGAAAGATTTTTTTATGCGTGTGATAGGAATAGACCCAGGAACTGCTCGCACTGGATGGGGTGTTGTCGAGTTAAACAACGGGCGATTGAAACCAATTGATTTTGGTTATGTGAAGACAACTCCCGCGCAATCGAATGCGGAGCGATTAAAAAAGATCTATTATGATCTGCTCGCAGTGATAAAGGCCGTGACGCCTGATGTTATGGCGATAGAGATGATTTTCTTCAATACCAACGTGAAGACGGCGTTAAGTGTTGGTCAGGCACGAGGAGTTTGTCTCTTAGCTGCTGCGATCTCCGACATACCGGCATATGAATATAACACCTCCGAAGTAAAGAGCATTATAACCGGATATGGCAGGGCAACGAAGAGCGAAGTCGCCACCAGTGTAATGGCGAATCTCAAATTAGAGGAAATGCCAAAGCCCGATGATGTCACGGATGCCCTCGCTATCGCAGCCACCCACATTATTCTAAATTCTGATCTACAGATTCAACATTAACGTATAAGCGACAAACCAGCAGAAGAGAGTCATAAAAGCGAGGTAAATCCAGTCTTTTACACCTTCCATGGGTATATGCAAGGACCGATAGACAAACTTCTGCACAAATATCATGATGACTGCAATAATCAAACCATCCGTTGATACGGGATCTTTTATCAAAATAGAGGATAAGATGCCAGCAAGAACACCGAATGCGACTGGTATCAACGTCTTTTTTAAGCCTTCCTCATATTCTGCCCTTTTCTTATCCCGCTCTTTATCCTTGTTCTCCATCTGCTACTAGTCTCATTTATTATATCTGCTATTTAAGTATTCGGTATTTGTTTGGCAATCAATTAAGATTTCTTTAATTGCTTTTATATGCTCAACTGCGTCCCCACCTACATCTAAAGGTGCTTTATTCTCTATATCTGCAGTTATCAACGCCGGATCGTGAGGAATGATCGCCAACAATGGTATGTCCATCTCATTTAATTTGGTTTCTATCATTTTTACCATCTCTGGATCTGTAACCTTGTTCATCACCGCCGCCACATTTTTTATCCCTATATCCATTCCGAGCGTCTTTATTCTACCGACTGTCTCTACCGACCTCATCCCTGGCTCGACCACGGCAAGCAGTAAGTCAACCCCTTTTGCCGTTCCCCTGCCCAAATGCTCTATCCCCGCTTCCATATCCATTATAACCGTGTTCCCCTTGAACAGGATATGACGCAGTAAAGAGCCAAGGAACGCATTTTCCGGGCATATACAGCCCGACCCGCCTTTCTCTATCGTTCCCATTACCAGCAATGTCACACCATCGGGTCCTTCTGCCCCGTATCTTCTGATTACATCATCCACTTTGGGATTTAATTTGTAAATCCCGGAATAAGCGTTAGTCCGCTCGAAAATCAAGTCCTTTAGTTCGGACACGGGCTTAGGGTTATCCTTTATACCCAATACAAATTTTAAGTTCATTGATGGATCAGCATCCACTGCTATTACACTGTGCCCATCCCTTGCAAGGAGCCGAGCGAGCGTGCCAGCAATAGTTGTTTTCCCCACACCGCCCTTTCCCGCAACTGCTATTTTCAGCTTCTCTTTATCGCCCATCAATTCTAAACGCTTAAAACAGGTTTAAACTCCTTAATTTGGTCAGCAATATCTCTACGGACTTTTTACAATCGTCTAACGTCTTCCCACCTGTTATAACCAGCTTACCCGAGCTGAAAATCAATATGGCACTCTTGGGATCGGTTATACGATAAACTAATCCGGGAAAAACTTCGGGTTCATATTCCATGCCTTCAAGCTCTAATCCCATCACAATAGCTCCGAGATTAAGTTCTTTTCCAAGATCGGCAGAAGCCACGATATTTTGCACTTTGAATTCGGGATGCTCTTCCACCTCTATACCTATGCCTCTGAGGTCAGTAGAAAGCTTATCCATCACCGTACGCACACCTTCTTTGGTCTTCGCTCCCGTGCATACTACTTTCCCAGAACGAAAGATAAGAAAAGCGGATTTGGGCTCTTTTGTCCTATACACAAGACCTGGGAACTTCTTTTTCGTGAACATCGCTTCCTCTAACTGTGATTCAACATATTCCAGGTCCAGGCTCTCAGTAATCCTTGCATTCGCCACTACATTCTCTATCTTTATATCTACTTCTGACATTTTCCTTAATCTCCTAATATTATAATATATAAAACTATACTATTGCTGTGCTATAAAAAGAAATGTATATTAGGTATATTTTTAAACCTAGGATAGACTATAAGATTAAGAGGGCTTGCATAGATCATGAAGAAGAGACTAAAAAGGATACGCGGAACAAGAACCTGCGGCGGTGGCTCACATAAGAAACGAAGAGGGAGCGGGAGTAGGGGCGGTGTCGGTAACGCTGGAGCGCACTCACACCATGTCGTACGATCGTTGAAGATGGGGATAGTAAAAGGGATGCATATCTCGAATCAGCATAACCGCCATGACGAAGGGACACTGAATATCGGTATTTTAGAAGAGATGCTAGAAGAACTGATAAGAGAAGGTAAAGCGGAAGAGAAAGCAGATGGTATTTATCTCGATGTCACTGAGCTAGGCATAGAAAAGATTCTGGGCAAGGGAAAAGTAACGAAGAAGCTGATGCTCACTGCGAACGCAGTTACCGAAACAGCGAAGGGGAAGATAGAAAGTGCTGGAGGCACGGTGAGTATTATTTAGATGAGTGAGATAAACTTCAGAAATGTCGTATCGTCTATTTTAGGTAAATTCCCCATGGTTGAACGTCCCGAGTGGCACGTTCATTTTAAAACTAAGTTAGCCTGGACAGTGGGCATACTCGTTCTCTTTTTTGCCCTTGGTAATATCCCTCTATTTGGTCTATCTCCGGAGTCAATGGATCTTTTCGGGCAATGGCGTGCTATATTCGCAGGAGAGCGATTCTCGCTAACTGCTCTTGGTATTATGCCGATTGTTGATGCTTCTATTGTCTTACAACTCTTAGTCGGCGCCGGGATAGTAAAGTTGAACTTGAGCGATCCCAAGGATCAGGCGTTTTATCAGAACATACAGAAACTGCTCGTTTTGGTCTTTGCTGCTTTTATTAGTCTGACGTACGTCATAGGCTTTTATATGCCGGACCCTGCAGTAGCAGCGCAGCTTGGCGTATCTCTACGTTTCATTTCTTTCTTACTGTTTATTCAGGTCTTCGTTGGTGGGATGCTGATATACTTCATGGATGAGGTGGTCTCAAAATGGGGTATAGGATCTGGTGTTTCACTGTTCATCCTCGCAGGTGTCTCGCAACAGGTAATTACCGGTCTTATAAGTTGGATTCCTGATCAAAGCGGATGGGCTGTGGGGGTAATACCAAGATGGATAGAAATAGTGCAGCAAGTACCAGGGTACGAGATACTGGAAGGCGGAATAACTTTCCTCTTCCAAAATCACATGATAGCACTTATATCCACTATTGCAGTATTTTTCACCGTTGTTTATCTTGAGAGCACTCGATTAGAGATACCGTTAGCACATGCGGTAGCAAGAGGTGCACGGGGCAAATTCCCTATTAAGCTGTTGTATGCAAGTGTGCTGCCGATGATTCTTGTAAGAGCGTTACAGGCGACCATACAGGGTTTTGGAAGAATGCTTTATTCTCAGGGAATTACTATTTTTGGGACTTATGAAGGTAACAATGCGGTTTCCGGCTTGATGTATTATCTCAGCCCAATATATAGCCCCTGGGATTGGTACCCTGCACTTGTGCTTCCGGGTATTGAAGGCTGGCAAATTGCCATACGATTGGCTATTGACTTCTCTTTTATGATCATAGGTGGCGCGATATTTGCCCTGTTCTGGATAAATACAACAGGAATGGGTGCTAAAGATGTGGCAGCGCAGATACATAATTCAGGGCTACAAATACCCGGGCATCGCAGGACCGTGGCAACGATAGAACGAATGATGGAGGGCTACATCCCGAAAATAGCGCTAATGGGTGGTGCTATTCTGGGCGTGTTGTGCGTGGTTTCAAGTATGTTCGGCACACTTGGGCAGGCGTCAGGGACTGGTTTACTTCTGGCGGTGAGCATTGCATACCGGCTTTATGAAGATGTGGCATCTGAGCAGATGATGGAGATGTACCCGACGATGAGGCGATTCTTCGGCGGCGAATGACGAAAAAGAAACCACAAGATTTTACAAGATTAACACAGAAGAAATAGAAAGACGAAAAAAATCTCGTGGGATTTTTTTCACCTCGTTAACGCTTCTGCAACTATCTTAGCTATGCTTATCGAGCTAAAAGCGGATTCTATTGTATCCGTTGCGATTATCTCTTTGACTCCCGCTTTAAACATTCGTAGAGTTGCATTTTGCACAAAAAGGCCATGTATGCACGTAACATGAATGTCCGCTGCGCCCTGCGCTTTTAGCATAGATGCCGCTTCTGCTATTGTGCCGCCTGTGGATATAATATCATCTACGATGATAACATTCCTTTCTTCCACGCTCAACGCTCTCGGCGTTATTTCCACTTCCTCGCCGCTTATCCGCCGCTTATCCAGCACATCGTAATCGAAGCCATGAGGTGTGGCAACTGCTTTCGCTAACTCTTTCGCTCCGGCGTCTGGTCCGATTATCACCAGACGAGTTATTTCCTTCTTCGCTATGTAATCACCAATTGAGAGAGATGCATCCAGATCCTTTGTATCTTTATCAAAATACTGCAATATGGCGTTATTATGCACATTAACTACATAAATCCTCTTTATAGTATCCAGACTCAAGCACCTTGCAACAGCCCTTGCACTTATCGCCTCGCCGGGTTTAAACTTCTTATCCTGTCTTGCATACCCTAGATACGGTATAACTACGGTTGTTTCATGCGCTTCTTCTACCGCATCTATCAATTGTAGCAAGCATATCAGGTCGGAATCTGTTATGATACTCTGGACGATGGTTACTTCTTCGTCTTTTACGTCGTCTAATACTCGCGTGTATAGTTCGCCGTCTGGGAACCGCTTGAACTCGCATAACGAGACGTTACAGTCCAGTTCCGTTGCTATTCTCGCAGCCAGGAGCTGTGACGATATTCCGGGTATTATTTTCATCTTCTCTCTCTCACCCACATTAGCCAGTGATTAACTTTTATACATTAACTTGAGTCGTCAACTAAAAAAATCAAATATATGCGATCAAAGAGAAATAGAAGAAAAGGAAATGAAATACATCACCTTCTCCAAGAACATTTTCATACCTGTGACGAACGTATGCAGGAATGCATGTGATTATTGCGTGTTTAAAGCACGCAGCCTCGAAGAGGCTTACGTAATAGACAAGAAACAATTTTTAGAGATTATAACTAATAAAGGATCAGCGACAGAAGCTCTTTTCACAGCCGGTGAAACGCCAGAACTCGCGAATTTATCACACTTCTTCATAGATCGCCTTAGCAGCTCGGGATGTTCTTCTCTTATTGGATACACGAAAGAGCTGTGCAAACTCGCGATAAAACGCGGATTACTGCCACACTGTAATTTGGGTGTGCTGAGTAGAGCGGAATTAAAGGAACTACGACCAGTGAATGCGTCTATGGGCTTGATGCTTGAAACCACTGCAGAACTCGAAGCGCATAAGAACTCGCCGGGTAAAGATCCAAAGCTGAGATTGGAGATGATAGAAGAGGCTGGTAGGCTCAAGATACCTTTCACTACGGGCATATTAGTGGGTATAGGCGAAGAAAAGGGCGACCATATTCGCGCTTTAGAAGCTATAAAATCGGTACATGAGAAGTATGGGCACATACAGGAGGTTATTATCCAGCCCTTCTTCCCTAAACCGTTCACGCCAATGAAGAACAAAAAGCCACCGAGTTTCGAGGAGCTGGGGGAAGTTGTCCGTGCAGCGAAAGAGATACTGCCAAATGAGATAGCGATACAGGTCCCGCCGAATTTGACTTCGCCTACGGAATTGATAGAGCTGGGCGCATCGGACCTCGGCGGGATAGCGGAGAAGACCATAGACTATATAAATCCCGAATCGCCATGGCCACGAGAGGACGAACTCAGGAGAAGAGTTGCACCATATGAATTACGGGAACGCTTGCCTATCTATCCCCGGTATATCAAAAAGGGCTGGTATAGTGAGGAGATAAGGCCTTTGATAGAGCGATACGCAGATGAAGAGGGGTTGAGGGAGGGAGATGGATTTTGACGCTGGATCTTTTGTCTTTGATGAAAGGAAGTTGTATAACAAAATAGGAAAATTTATAAATACTAACAATTTGATTGTTACCTTATTTATAATAGAATAAGCATCTGTAGGTGACATAGAGATATGAGGAAAGGAGGTGGATGAGTTATGATCTCGAAGAAAGTGGACCTGGAACAACTCGAAGAATCAAAAAGGGGGCATGCTAGCACGTACAGCACCAGATATTTTACAGAAAGTGTGCCGAAATACGAAATCCCCGAAAGTGGCATGCCTGCCAATGCAGCGTATCAACTGGTGAAGGATGAGGTAAGCCTCGATGGCAATCCAGCCCTTAATCTATCGAGCTTCGTCACCACCTGGATGGAGCCGGAAGTGGATAAGCTCATCATGGAAAACATCAACAAAAATTTTATTGACCACTTCCAATATCCACAAACCGAGGTCGTCCATGAGCGCGTGGTGAACATGCTAGGGCGCCTGTTCAATGCGCCGGAGGAGACTACCTTCACTGGTACCGCGACCATTGGCTCTTCCGAAGCTATCATGCTCGGACTACTCGCGCATAAGTGGACGTGGAAGAAGCGCCGCCAGGCTGGGGGCAAGTCCTACGATAAACCGAATATTGTTTTCGGGGCTGATGTCCACGTCTGCTGGGACAAGTTCGCCAAGTATTTCGATGTCGAGGCGCGGATCATTCCGATGGAGCCCGACTGCTACACAATCACCGCGGAGACCGTTGCCGAGCGGATTGACGATAATACTATCTGTGTCGGTGCAATCTTGGGGACAACATTCACCGGTGGAGCGGATCCGATCAAGGAGATCAGCGCTCTGCTTACAGAGATTAAAGAAACAAAAGGATGGGACATCCCCATTCATGTCGATGCAGCTAGTGGCGGCTTCATCACACCGTTTGCCAATCCGGAACTCGAGTGGGATTTCCGACTGCCCCAGGTCAAGTCGATCAACGTCTCTGGCCACAAATATGGATTAGTTTATCCTGGTCTGGGTTGGCTGGTTTTCCGCGACCACAGCGACCCACCCGAGGATCTGATATTTTACGTGAACTATCTCGGTGACGAGATGCCGACCTATACCCTAAATTTCTCCAAAGGCGGTGCCATGATCCTGGCGCAGTATTACAACCTGCTACGATTTGGCCGAGAAGGCTACACGGGAATTGCGATGAACCTTCTGGAGAACGCTCGTTATCTCGCTAAACGTTTGGCAGATTCGGGAAAATTTGAGATGCTGAACGCCGCCAATCTTCTTCCGATTGTTACGGCCAAGTTGAAGGAACCGGTGAACTACACTGTTTTCGACCTCTCGCACAAGCTTCGCGAACGAGGATGGATTCTTCCTGCCTATACATTGCCACCGAATGCGGAAAGTATCGCCATCCTGCGCATGGTAGTAAAGGAGAACTTCAGCCGAGACATGGCAGATATGCTCTTTGACGACATTATGAATGCGTGCGAGATTCTCGAAGGAACCAAGACCAAAGTAATTGTACCGCGAAGATCTGTGCGTGAGGGACACCATGTCACCTAAAAAACTGATGTTTAAAACTTCTACTTACGCATCCGTACCTGAATATGGAGAAGGCCTGCGTCTTGGAATCTATCAGGCGCAGGCGGCATACGGACCCGGTGCCTCGACCAAGAACCTGGACAGGTTGGAAGAAGTTGCTCGTATCGCTAAGGAACGAGGTGTGCAGTTGTTGTCCTTTCCGGAGCTATATGTTCCTGGCTACACTTTGAGCCCCAAGGAAGCCCGAAAAGTTGCCGAATTCGTAGACGGCCCAAGCATCACAAGAGCTTGCAGGATAGCGAGCGAACATAAAATGGCCATGCTTGTGCCCTATGCGGAAAAAGCCAAAGTGGATGGGCAAATCAAATATTACGATTCCATTGTGGTAATCAATGAAAAAGGCAAGCTGGTAACCAGTTACAAAAAAACCCATTTGTATGGTCAGCAGGAGCGTGAAGACTGGTCCTTCGGGAGTGATCCACCCCCAGTATTCAAAGTGTTCGACTTCCCTGTCGGTATTCTCAACTGCTATGAGAATGAGTTCCCAGAGCTTTCTCGAATGCTCGCCCTCAAAGGTGCCAAGCTCATTGTAGGACCAACTGCTGCGGACTGTTATTATACTCTACCCAACGGCAATCGCAGTGCTGTTCCATATCCCGACATTTCAACTCTCGTGCTTCCAGCCTTTGCATATACTAATAACGTGTTCTATGCATATTCCAACCGTGCAGGATATGAGAAACGAGATTCAAACCAATGGCACTATCGCGGCAACAGTATCATTATCGGACCTCACGGTGACATCATTGTTCAGGCCAATCATCCACAGGACACGTTGCTTATTGCTGACTGCATCCCGGGGTACTATGGGATGACCCATCCAGCGGTTAACCATAGCTACCTCAAGGACAGGCGGCCGAGTATGTATAAGCAGATCACAGTGCTAGAGGCCGATTTCATCAAAGGAGGATGGAAGTACCCCCACATATAAAAATGGCCAAGAAATCAGCATAGAGTCACAAACACCTGTACTTGAGGCCTCAATGAAATGACACCATCTCCTTCAACACATGCACCAACTACAACTCACCTAAAATTCAGTTTCTATCTTGTCCCGCAGCAATCTACTAACTCCTTTTGGGTCCGCTCTACCCCTTGTATGCTTCATTACTTGCCCGACTAAGAAATTCAAAGCTTCCTTTTTTCCCGCTTTATAATCCTCTATTACTCCTTCGTTATCCTTTAATACGCTATATATCGTCTTTTCCGTCTCTTCCGAACCCATACTTGCCAGACCTTTTATCTTGATTATCTCTTCTGGCTTACCGCCCTTATCAAGCATCGCCCTTATTATCGCAGTCGCCCCTCGCTCGGTAATCACACCCTGCACCAAATATCGCAAGATGGTGACGAAATCATCGTGAGAAATCCTTCTTGACGCCTCGCGCATTGAAATAGAGCGATAATTCAGTTCGCCCTTAAAAACATCCGCAATCCACGTAGCACTTAATCGCGGATCTATTTTAGACGCTACAGCTTCATAGTAATCCGCTATATGTGGATCGTAGATGAGCGAACTCGCATGTTCCGGGGTGATAGAATATTGAGCGAGGAATCGCTTCCTCTTTTCGTCCGGGAGTTCAGGTATCTCTCGCTTCACCGCTTCTACACTATCCGAAATGCAAATAGGTACGAGATCGGGCTCCGGGAAATAGCGATAGTCATGCTCAAACTCCTTCGTACGCATGGAAAGTGTTACGCCACGCACTTCATCGTAATGCCGCGTCTCCAGCCGGACATTAAGTCCTCGGCGCAACAAATTCTTCTGCCGTGTTATCTCGAACAATAACGCACGCTCCACGCCCTTATATGACGATATGTTCTTTACTTCTGCCCTATTGCCCCCTTCAATGGATATATTCGCATCAACTCGCATTGCACCTTCCAAATCGCCATCAAACACGTCTAGATACTCCAGTATGCTCCTCAACTTACCTAAAAATATCCGCGCCTCTTTCGGCGACTTGAGGTCGGGCTCGGTTACTATCTCAACTAACGGCATTCCCGACCGGTTATAATCAACAAGCGAATATTTCGCGGTATCTATCGTACCTTTATACGCCAGCCTACCGGGGTCTTCCTCCATGTGCACGCGCGTAATCCTTATCTCTCGCTCTTTACCTCCCTTACTTTCTATTCGCACCAAGCCATTAAAAGCGATGGGGAAATCATATTGCGTGATCTGGAACCCTTTGGGTAGGTCGGGATAATAATAATTCTTTCGGTAGAATATACTTTCCTCTTGCACTTCACAGCCCAAAGCAAGCGCTATTTTTATCGCATATCGTATTGCACGTTTGTTCACGACCGGCAAAGCGCCGGGTAAGCCTAAACAGGTTGCACAGACATACGTATTTGGCTCAGCGTTATGATAGTCTGTAGAGCAAGAGCAAAATAATTTAGACTTTGTAAGAAGTTGAGCATGGCATTCCAAACCAATTTTCACATCCATTTGTTTCTCCCCTGTTCCATTTTTTTGTACAAAAAGCCCCTTTCTTTGGTAAAACGTTTAAAACTTTTTGAAAGAAAGGTTTTTTATCAAATAAGTTTTTATGTCTGGAATAAAAAGGTAAAGTAAAATGACGACGGTATACGATGTGCCACCGGATAAACTGACGAAGTCAGTAGGGGCGAAATTAAAAAAGAACAAAGCTATCTCTATGCCTAAGTGGAGCATGGACGTAAAGAAGGGTGTGAGCAAAGAATTACCGCCGGTGGATAAGGACTGGTGGTGGGTGCGATGTGCATCGGTGCTGCGGCAGATATATATCAATGGACCAGTAGGGGTGTCAAGGCTTTGTACGTATTACGGTAGTAGAGTTAGAAGGGGCGCAAAGAAAGAGCGGTTTAGAGCTGCTTCTGGGAAGATAATACGAGAGGCACTTTCACAGTTAGAACAGGCCGAGTATGTAACCAAGACGAAAAAAGGGCGGAAAATATCGCCAAAAGGGCAGTCTTTTCTCAATGACGCCGCACATGAGCTAAAAAACACTCAAGAGCCGATCAAGGAAGTAGTAGAAGAAACAGCAGGTGTTACAAATGGCGAGTGAAGCGGAACTAGAAGCGATAAGAAGGCGAAAGTATGAAGAGATGGCACAGGTTCAGGCAGGAGCGGGCGCGGAAGAGGAAAAGCGGCAAGAGGTAGAAGAGGCGAAGCGAAGTATTATCAAGCAGATCCTCACACCGGAAGCGCGAGAACGGCTAACGAACATAAGAATGGCAAAGCCGGAATATGCGGAAGTGCTGGAGAATCAGTTAATTGGATTAGCGCAGAGTGGAAGGCTAAAAAGCATGCTAAGCGATGTCCAGTTTAAGGAAATCCTGCGGCAGTTGATGCCAAAGAAGCGCGATATTAAAATAACAAGAGTATAACAAAATAAAATAAAGCGCGTTTTATAGATGATTACAGAACAAGAGATTTCCATTGATGGCGCTGTAAGAGCGATGAAGGAGTCGGATATAGGTGCCATTGTGACTTTTATCGGTGTGGTGCGGGTTGAGGAAGGTCTAAATGGTATGGAAGTAGAAGTTAAAGATAATGCGCAGGCAGAACTTGAGCAGTTAAAACGAGATGCTTTTGATACATTTGACATCGAAGCGGTGGAGATCATACATCGGCATGGAGTACTGGAACTGGGTGATATTATCGTTGCTATTTTGGTAGGTGCGAAGCATAGGACGGATGCTTTTAGGGCTTGTGAGTATTTAATAGATTTGTTGCGTATAAATGAAGCTATAAGTCTGAAGGAATTGAGATGAACTAAGATGAAATCCGAAAAGCTTTTTGAACTTGCAAAGGGCTATATGCCCGGCGGTGTTAGCAGCCCGGTGCGAGCATATACGCCGTATCCATTTTATACGGCGCGTGCGAAAAGGTCGAAGATATACGATGTCGATAGTAAAGAATACATTGACTACTGTTTGGCGTATGGCCCACTTGTTTTAGGGCATGGAAACGAAGAGGTGAAGCGTGCAGTCGTAGATCAGCTCGAAAAAGGGTGGCTTTATGGCACGCCGCATGAGAAGGAGATAACGCTTGCGGAGAAGATAATAACTCATTATCCTTCTGTTGAAATGGTTCGGTTTGTTAATACCGGTAGTGAAGCAACGATGGCTGCTATAAGGCTTGCAAGGGGGTTTACGGGACGCGATAAAATAGTGAAGATAGAGGGCGGGTTCCACGGTGCACATGATGGCGTGCTCGTAAAAGCAGGTTCCGGCGCTACAACATTTGGTATTCCTGACTCAAAGGGTATACCAAAGGATTCCGTGAAGAACACGCTTCAAATTCCATTTAATGATGCGGAGGCGCTTACCTCTGTGCTGGAGAATAATTCAGTTGCTGCTATTATATTGGAGCCTGTGATGGGAAATGTGGGTCCGATAGCGCCTGCGGCTAACTATTTGAGTGAAGTGCGAAGAATAACGAAGGAGAACGACGTGCTGCTCATTCTTGATGAGGTAATTACCGGCTTTCGGCTGGCGTTGGGCGGTGCGCAGGAATATTATGGTGTAGATGCGGACTTAACGATTTTGGGTAAGATCGTAGGTGGCGGTTTCCCTATTGGCATGTTCGGCGCCAAGCGCGAGATTATGGCGTTAGTAGCACCTTCTGGTGCGGTATATCAGGCGGGGACATTTAGTGGTAATCCTGTTTCGGTTACTGCGGGATTGAAAACGATAGAGATACTGGAACGAGATAGCGTGCCCGAAAGAATAAACGAGCTTGGTGCGACTATGCGGGCAGTTTTAAGCGAGCTAGTGCGCGATTCCGACGTTGATGGATGCGTTTCGGGTGTCGGTTCGATGTTCAAGGTCTTCTTTAGTCCTGGCAGTGCGGCAGTAAAGAACTATGCCGATGCTTTGGGTTGCGATAAAGCCAAATATATGCGCCTTTTCCATAAGATGTTGTCTTCTGGTGTGTTTTTACCGCCTTCACAGTTTGAGACGAATTTCGTCAGTTTTGCACATACGGATGAGGATATAGAGAGGACACTAAAGGCGTATAAGGAGAATATTAACGATTTACAAGATTAGTCAAAGTATTCAGGCGACAATTGCCCTTCTCATATATCTCGCTACCCTATTATCTGGAGGATTATTCTTCTTGACCGCCTCTTATTGTCCAACTCGATAAATATCACTTGCTGCCATGTTCCCAGCATGAGCTTTTTCGCTCTGAAGGGCACGGTCAAAGACGGGCCTAAGAAAGATGCTCTTACATGCGAATGCCCGTTACCGTCATGCCATCTATATTCATGCTCGTATCCCATACCCTTAGGAAATAACCGTTCCAAGGCATTGGGTAAATCTTGTAGCAGACCCGGCTCGTATTCTATTGTTGTGATCGCTCCTGTCGCACCTGGCACGAAGACAGTTACAATACCGTCCTCAATCTCGGATTCTCTTAATTTACCGTTCACCTTCTCCGTTATGTCTATTATTTCCACCTCGCCTTGTGTATCAAAATGCAGTTCCTTCGTTTCAACACTCATTTTTGCCCTTTCTTAGTCTTCCGTTTTATTCTTAATAAATTTTTATGGGTTATAACTTCCTGTATTCTAGTTATATAGTTATATGGTGAACCGATATAAGACCGTCATCTTCGATATGGACGAAACGCTTCTGAATTCGAGGGGTGTAAGAGCAATAGCACATGAGTGGGCCTATGAAGCATTCAGAAAAACATTGCGGCATTATGGGCTATCACTCTCCATGACGGAGATAGATAGTTTATTTCTCGCGCCTCTGCATTCAGATGGCGAAGCAGGAGTGAGACGATTTTGTAATAAATTTGGATTAGATACAGAGGATTTCTGGGCACGGCGGGAGGCGGATGTCATAGAAGCGAAGATAGAATCGATGCGAACGGGCGAGATAAAGCTATGCGACGGATCTGAGGCGATAATAAACTATCTCAGCGGACAATTTTATCTTGCCGTGGTGAGCGATTCGCAACAGGCGTGTGTGGACTATGCACTTGCGCATTTCCATTTGAAACATCACTTCAAAATATGGTATGGGCGGAGTAGCGATTTGGCAAGTCTGGCAAATAGGAAGCCCAACCCTCATTACATTAATAAGGTCCTGAGCGAATTGAATATGCACCGGGAGGATGTGATGTTGGTAGATGACAGCATGGTGGGGATATTAGCGGCAAATAGGGCCGGTATTGATTCCGTGCTTATCGGTAACGCAGATAAGAAGCTGAAGTATGAATCGGAACCCACGTTTTTTGTGCATAATATCGGAGAACTGAAACAAGTTATATGAAATCAAAAAAAAAACGTACTTCTAGTTAGTGTATATCTAAGGAGATAAGTGAAAGAATAAATATGGGAAGAGAAATAGATCTGCCTGTAATCGTGTTAAATGAAAAGACGTACCGGGAATCCGCGGGTGATCGGGGTTTTGAACTAGCCAAAATATGCGAGGCCGTTTCAGCAGAGCAGGGCATGAGTATTGTCATCTGCCCACAGCAGGTGGAACTTGCGAAGATAGCATCGTCAGTGAAGATACCGTGTTTCGCACAGCACGTTGAGGCCGTGGAACCGGGTAGTCATACAGGCTTTGTAACGCTGGACTCAATAAAGGCGGCGGGTGCTACGGGCACACTCGTGAATCATTCAGAGCACCGGTTGGAAATCGCGGATGTCGAGTTCATTATA
Organism: Candidatus Methanophaga sp. AG-394-G06; assembly: GCA_009903405.1. Taxonomy (GTDB): domain Archaea; phylum Halobacteriota; class Syntropharchaeia; order Alkanophagales; family Methanospirareceae; genus Methanophaga. The sequence goes on along the minus strand of PRCZ01000001.1, from coordinate 46,765 downwards.
AGTAAAGCAGCAAGCTTAGACCTTCTAACGATAGTCTGCACGAATAATATCGCGGTGAGTAAAGCGGTTGCGGAACTGAAACCGTACGCAGTCGCAGTGGAACCGCCGGAGTTAATCGGTAGCGGCAGATCGGTATCGAAGGTGGACCCAGGGATAGTGGAAGAAACGGTGAAAGAAGTGAAACGAGTATATGCAGACTGTGTTGTGCTTTGCGGCGCAGGAGTAACAAGCGGGGAGGATGTAAAGGCTGCGATAGAGTTGGGCGCAGACGGTGTGCTGCTGGCTTCTGGCGTAGTGAAGGCAAAGGACCCAAGGGCAGCATTGCTGGACCTGGTGTCGGGAGTGTAGAAGATGAAAATCTGTCCAAAATGTGGCTCTGAGGAGTTGAATTATGAGCCCTGGCTTGGCGAGATATACGAATGTCGGGATTGTGGTTATCGTGGTGTCTTCATAATAGAAGAAGACGATCCGGAAATCGCAGCGGCGATAAAGAAGGAGATTGAAACGGGGAAAAATAAAGAAGAGTAATGATAGAAAGAGGTTTATAATATACAATTATTAAGTAGGTTCGCTTTATATACTATGCTATGCTATGCTATGCTATACTATGCTATACTATAGGATTGGATAGAATAGAAAGTTAACCTTATAGCACCAATCTAAAGTAAGGGGGGGGATAAAAAATGGTAGAAGCAAATATAATGATTGTTGAGGATGAGGTCCTTTTTGCCAAGGATCTACAAGATCTGTTGGAAAGTTGGGGATACACGGTTCCAGCTCTAGTAGCTACAGGAGAAGAAGCTATTGAAAAGGCAGGTGAGATAAAGCCTGATTTAGTATTGATGGATATTGTGTTGAAAGGGGGTATGGACGGTATAGAGGCGGCAAATCTGATTCGCACCCGCTTCAAAATCCCTGTCGTCTATCTCACTGCTTATGCGGATGACGAGACAGTGCAACGAGCAAAGATAACAGAGCCTTATGGCTATGTAGTCAAACCGCTTGAAGAGAGGGATTTACATGTTACCCTTGAGATAGCTCTTTACATGTATGCGAAATATGGCGTGAGAACCAAAGAGAACTAAGAAAAAATCAAAAAGAACTCGTAAGTGCCTAACGCTATTTTTCCTGATATGAACGGTGCGTTTACATTCGGTCATGAGGTCTCCTGCGCCTGTAATCGCCCATGCTATCTTCATATACTTAGTAAATACTTTTTATTTAGCTAAATACCAGTGATTTTTATTCTGACTATTATCCCCGCAACTCCCGCATCTTCTTTATGTTCCGCTCTATGTAATGTGCAGCTCCCACGTCCCACCTGTTCCACAACGCACCATCTATATTCCTAATTCCTTCCAGAGATAGTTCTCTCGCATCTTCCATAGTCTCACCAACGCCCACTGTGCAAACAGTTCGTGATCCAAGCGCATATGCATTTCCATCTTCTCGTAATTCCATAGACCCGGGATAGACCCGCAAATGATCGCCATAAGTATCCTGCAACGCATAGGCAGCACTCAAATCAACCCTTTTATCGCCGCTATCTTTTTTACGGTAACCAGCATAATCCATCGGCACGGCATACGTCACAACTGTCGCTTTCTTCGTACATTCGAGCCGCGAAAGAGTTCCTTCTATCATACGAAAGCAGAGATCCACAAAATCGTTCTCCAAAACAGGCAATATATTCATTATTTCGGGATCGCCCGGTCGACTGTTTATCTCCAGTATCTTCGCACCTTCTCGGGTATGCATAAAAGCGACATAAAGCGGTATACCCCTAAGCTCGTCATTGCTTCCGTTCCCCCTCAATTTGTTGAATATCTTCTGAACCAAAAGCACCTCCTCTTCACGATCACGTTCATCAATAAACGGCAACCAATCGGTAGTATCCTTATAAGAGCCCATACCGCCCGTATTTGGGCCCAAATCGGAATCAAAAGCGCGTTTATAATCCCTCGTGTCCGGTAAAGCGAGGATCCTTTTTCCATCACAGAACGCCTGAAAGCTAGATTCTTCGCCCTCTACTCGCTCCTCTAATATCACGTCACTACCACTCTCAAAGATGGAGCGGAAATGCGTGAAAAGGTGCTCTCGAGAGGTAAAGTGGTCGCCCCAGACGCCCACGCCCTTACCGGCAGCGGGCTTATCTGGCTTCACTGCTACTTCATCGCCAAAATCATCCAAAAATGACCATAACGCTTCTTTCACTTCACTTACGCTCTTATAATCCGCATGATGAAACACTTTGAATTTAGGATTCGCATCCGCACAACAATCCTCAATCAGATACCGTTGCGATGCTTTGCTCCCCTCTATTGCATATCTCTTCGTCGGACATATCATTGGCACACCTGTCTTACGCTCTACAACATCTCGAACACCAGCAATTATGGGCTTCTCTGGGCCGCAAATCCCGAAATCTATGCTGCTTTTATTCGCTTCCACGAAGTCGCATATCTTCTCCACATCCAAATCCGGAATGACCACGTGCTTCTCTGCATGTGTCACGTTAAATGGGTTCCTTTGCTTGTCTGCAACAAACAAACGCGCCTCATAACTCGCACTTCTGCTCAGTGCATCTATTAGCGCAGCCGCTCGTGAGCCATAAGAAATAACTAATACCCCTACTTTCTCTCTTTCTTCGGTCATGATGCATGTACCTTTATATTTATAAGACTCAAAAGAATAGTTTAACTAAAACCGTAAATAAATTTATTTAGACACACAATAAAAGGATAATAAAATGAGTGGAAGTGGAGAGATGCCCCCGCAGTTGCAGAACCAGCTTGCTCAGCTTCAGCAGCTTAAGGTTCAAATAGAAGCCGCGGGGAGGCAGAAGATGCAGGTAGAGGCTATGTTGCAAGACTCAGAAAAGGCGTTAGAGGAATTGGAAAAGCACGATAAAAATTCAGCGATATACAAAAATGTTGGCATGTTGATGATAAAAGCCAGTAGCGATGAAGTAAAGGAGGAACTGTCAGAGAAGAAAGAGACCTACGCCTTGCGGTTGAAAACGCTGGAGCGGCAGAATGAGCGAGTACAGAAGAGATATCAGCAGTTGCAACAGCAGTTGCGAGAGGCTTTAGGCGCAGCTACACAGCCGCCAGGCGCATAGTTTAGTTTAGTCCGCATGGCGCCCCCAAATTTTTCATTCAAACTCTTATTTTGTTCATATTAAAAAAAATGCACCGTAATTACAAATATGTGGGATGTTTCAAATGCCAATTCCGCTTAAAAAGATAAGGGACGATGTATGGGAAGTACCCCAGTCGTATAAGGAGTACATGAGGGTGCCGGCAAGGGTATATGCAGCAGAAGCGCTATTGGAAAAGATGAAAAGCGACTTGACGCTGCAACAAACAATTAATATCGCGTCGCTTCCAGGTATAGAAAAATACTCTATGGTTATGCCAGATGGGCATCAGGGTTATGGCTTCCCGATAGGCGGCGTAGCGGCTACGGACTTTGAGGAAGGTGTCATTTCTCCCGGTGGCGTTGGCTACGACATAAACTGCGGCGTGAGGCTTATCCGCACTAATCTGAAGGAGGGCGACGTAAGGCCTCATTTGTCTGAGCTATTGGACAGCTTATTTGACTATATTCCCGCGGGACTTGGACTATCAGGGAAAGTGAAGTTGTCATATAGTCAGTTAGATGAGGTGCTATTGGGCGGTACCAAATGGTGCATTGAGAATGGCTATGGTTGGGAGGAGGACATAGAGCGTACAGAAGAGGGCGGTAGATTAAAAGCTGCAAGTATAGATAAGATAGACGAGAAATCAAAGAAGCGTGGGTCTCCTCAGTTAGGTACGCTCGGTTCCGGGAATCACTTTTTAGAGGTGCAGGTAGTGGATGAGATTTTTGATGAGCAACTTGCAAATGCATATGGAATAGACGAGGTGGGACAGGTAACTGTTTTGATTCATACAGGAGGCAGGGGCTTCTCGCACGGCGTTTGCTCCTACTATCTGCGGAAATTCGAACGAGAGATGAACAAAGATGCAACGTTATCAAAGATACTCGGCTTAGAGCGTGAACTGGCTTGCGCTTATTTGAACAGTGATACAGGCATGGATTACTTCGTATCGATGTGCGCATGTGCGAATTATGCTTTTGCGAACAGGCAACTCGCAACCCACTGGACAAGAAAGGTATTTGAAGATGTGCTACGAAGAAAAGCGGAGGATATGGAAATAAGGCTAGTGTACGACATCGCACATAACATAGCGAAAGAGGAAGAGCATGTGGTAGACGGGAAGCGGAAGAAGTTGTGTGTGCACCGGAAAGGTGCGACACGGGCGTTTCCTGCTGGTGACGAGCGATTACCACCGATCTATAGAAATGTTGGCCAGCCGGTGTTGATTCCCGGTTCGATGGGTACACGCAGTTTCTTGGCGGTGGGCACAGATGTAGCAAGAGATGAGACTTTTGGAAGTTGTGCTCATGGCTCGGGTAGAGAAATGAGTAGGACAGCGGCAATGAGGCAATACCGGGGTAGTGAAGTGAAAGCGGAATTAGCGAAGCGGAATATAATAGTGAAGACGCGAGAACGAACTAAGCGAGATGTAAGGAAGAAGAGAGGTATTCAATTTGACAAATATGGCGAGCTGGCGGAAGAAGTTTCCGCAGCCTATAAAGACCCGGAAGTGGTAGTCCGGAGTTGTGAAGTATCAGGTATAGCGAAGAAAGTAGCGGCTTTTAGAGGCATTGGCGTTATAAAAGGCTGAAAAGTTTTGTGTTTTTGTTTGGCTACTTTTTATAACCACAAGATTACACAGATTTCCACGAGAAAAAGAATAATAATAACATAGTTTCAGTACACTATTAGCTACTTTACCGTCAATTAAATCATATATTTAAAATCCTGATTATCCGCGTTCATCTGCGTCCGATTATCAAAAAGTATTGAAAAACTATTCCTTTAATAAAACTTTCTTTTAAAGAAAGTTTTATGCGACTAACAATAAGCGGTCTTCCAGGCAGTGGAACAACAACAGTTGCGAAATTGCTATCGCATGAATTTGAGCTGGAGCTAATCTCTGCGGGCGAGATGTTCCGGCGAATAGCGAAGGATAAGAAATTGCAGTTGGATCAATTTAGCGAATTAGCAGAGAATAACGATGAGTTCGATAGGCAGATAGATGAGATGCAGGGCAAGGAGGCGATGAAGCGTGACAATGCCATTATAGAAAGCAGACTAGCGGGATTCTTCGTCTCCAAAGCCGATTTGAAGATATGGTTGAAAGCACCTTCGGAAATAAGAGCGAGTAGGATTGCGGGTCGCGAAGGCATAGCCTATGAAGATGCTCTTTCCACAATGAAAGACCGAGAACGGTCAGAACATAAGCGATATGAGCAATATTACGGCATAAACTTGGACGACCTTGCCATTTATGATCTTGTAATCGATTCCTCACGGTGGAATGAGAAGGACATAGTGGCGATGATAAAGGTGGCTGTGGATTGTGTGAGTAAAAAGGACGTATTTGCTTAGCTCCTTTTTATAACCACAAGATTACACAGATTATCACGAGAAAAAGAATGCTATTAACATTGTTTTACTACACTAACCTTATAAATACTCTCCCAACCTCTTAACCCTACTCACGGGATTGGGGTGCGTGGAAAAGATCTCCATCAACCTGTCCGCACGACTCACCTGCGCCCTTTCTGCGAATATTTTCAGTTCATATGCGTCTATCTTACCATCTCTGTTCAGATCAGCAGCGCTCAGATCCTTTAAATCGCCTCGTGCTGTTATGGGATCTGCGGCAAAGAAAGCGCGCATGCTGCCCAGTTCCTTCTTCACCTTCTCCTGCTTCAGATCGGCACTACCATAGATCATTTTGTATAATGCAGAAGCAAGTTCATGAGGCTTCTTCGTTAGCTCCGCGCTTCCAGCATCTGCATAATATTCCCTTACTCGCGATCCATAAAGCACGATAAGGTTGCTTATGAAATATAATGCGAAGGCAATAAGGGCAATCGCCATCATAGGTAACGCCCCTTCTCTATCTCTACCACCACCACCAAAGAGACCGGACCAGAAGAAGCTGAAATAGATAAAGTAGCAGATCATCGGTATCACACTCAGCGCCGTTATAACTACCATATCGTGATGCTTTATGTGTGATAACTCATGCCCTAAAACCGCTTCTAACTCATCTCTGCTTAGCATCTGCATCAATTTTCTCGTAACGCAAACCCTTGCTTTCCTTTTGGATGTGCCGAACGCGAACGCATTCGGTATCGCTATTTCAGAAATCCCTACTTTTGGCTTTGGTATCCCTGCTTTCATCGCTAATTCCGTCACCATCCGATGCAATTCCGGCTGCTCGGTCTCCGAAACATAGCGAACGTGCATTGTCTTCTCTACTATCTTTGGACCTATAAAGAACTGAGCAGCCACCAATCCACCAGCAAGTAGGGCGTAAACAATCGGCGTGCCCACTCCGGTGAAGGTGGCTATGACGATTAATAGCGCATAGATCACCGCAAACAGGAGCAATACACAAAGCCCCATTCGTATTTCCAACCACGCAGTTCTCATCTTTTATTTTAGTCTTATATATAAATCTCCTGCTCGTATTTATATCTTTTATATAAGGAACTGCAACTTTTCGGGTTCTCGAAGTAGTTCGTACATTGCCACTTCATTGTTCAGCTTTATTTGCTTTATCCATGTATCCTCGGGCTTAAGGAACCTAATATCTGGCACGGTCCCATATTTCTCGTTCTTAATAAACTCGCCGTTGGTCAGCTCGAAGTACGTGGCACCGCCTTTTACTCTTATCGGCTCGTAGATCGATGAGAATGCTCTTGCAACCCAGTTAGCCACTTTTAACGTCGCTTCAGATGGGTTTATCGTAACATGCCCGTAATTGGGTGGTATTATAACCTTATCTCCTTCTTTTGCATTTACCACAATTACGTCCGTTATCTTCTCAGTACCCCTTTCATCCTCCCGGCGCTGTAAGAGATAATGGGCTTCGCCTTCTAATACCTCGTACATCTCTGGATAGGTCATTTGTGAACCCGGTAGAAGGGGATGATAGTGTCCCGCGGTTTTAACAAATTCCGCGCCGAGCGTATTCGGGGGAATAATAGTGATGTCGTATCTCAGCCCTTTTTCCTTTATCCGCTTCGCGTCCTCTTCATTCTTTGATACTTCCCTGAACATGTAATACAGCTCCATATCCATGTTTGCACTGGCTAAAAAACGCTTGTCTAATACGACTTCCTTCATATCGCCCAATTTCCGCACTTTCGGGGAAAAAGTCCTTCCTCCAAACTTCAATTCAGTCCATGTCGTCATTTCGCACTACCCCACACATGAGTTACAATCCAATATCAAAGTTTCTGAATATAAATGTTTTAGTTTCGCATTTACATTTCGTTTTTAATGACGGAGAACTTGGAGCAGCGGTTTTGGGAGATAGATTTTCTGCGTGGAATTGCGATAATCATGATGATCACGTTCCATTTACTCTATGACGTGAATTATTTTGGTGATTACGATCTTAACGTACATTCCGGTTTTTGGTTATATTTTGGGCATGCAACAGCCACAATCTTTATTCTTCTGGTTGGTATCTCACTAACCCTTAGTTACTCAAGGGCTAAGAAGAAACAGAAGAAGAAATTATACCTGAAATATCTCAAACGGGGTGTAAAAATCTTTTCATGGGGTTTACTTATTACCTTAGCGACATGGCTATTTTTGAGAGCGGGTTTTGTTGTATTTGGTGTTCTTCATCTTATTGGGATTTCAATTATTTTGGCATATCCATTCTTAAAACACCGTTTATGGAATCTGCTGCCCGGTATTCTTTTCGTATCTTTTGGACTATACTTGAAGAACTATACTTTTGGGTTCTCCTGGTTAATGTGGTTAGGACTCATGCCAGAGCACATTTATACTATTGACTATTTCCCGATTTTACCCTGGTTCGGTGTGGTCCTAATTGGGCTATTTTTTGGGTATTTGATATATCCCAACTGCACACGGCGATTTAACCTTTGTGACCTTTCTAATTTCGCTGTTATAAGATTACTTTGCCTTTTTGGTAGGCATTCATTACTAATTTACCTGATTCATCAACCAATATTGATTGCAATATTATATCTATGGGTATTATGAAGATTCCAATATCCGTTTTACCTTATCCTTCTTCCTGACTGCTTCTTCAACCGCTTTATCCACTTTCCGTTTCATCATTTCAAAATTCCGCCCGGATTCACCCACAACCTTCTTTATCGGTGTATAAGCGGACTCCCGGAATTTAGGTACAAAATCTCTACTTTCACCGTCAACAACGATTTCGGCACCGTTGCCTTTTACAACACTGCCGATCTCTTCTATTCGCACCTCAGCACTTCTTACAACTGCTTTAACAGCCTCTGCAACTTCTGCGGGACAAATGACCAGAAGTGCATCCAGAGATACGCCCAAATAGTCTATTGCACGCCGTTTTAGCATTGCAAGTACTTTTTTATTTACTAAAGCCCGTATCCTATCTTCATGAAAGACGAGTCTCACGTGTGACACTTTTGCGATCTCGTTAGCATCGCCCCTGATGCCGCCGTTTGTAACATCGGTCATTAGATGTACCTTTTTCACCATCTCTTCTTTGATAAGCATGTTACAAGCATTCAGAAATTTTATGTTCATCGTTTCCTGCACCACTTCAGGTTCGCCGTAATACAAAGCGGCAGTCGTTATAGTGCCTCCACCTGCGCCTTCGCTCATCAATATCACATCTCCTTCTTTTGCACCTTCTCTCGTTACGACCGTATCAGCCACGCCAACTGCGCCAACACAGCCGGTCATTCTTTCTCCTATTACCACATCACCACCGATTCTCAATGTTGAACCCGTAACGAGCGGAACGCCAGCAGCGTCTGATACTGCGGAAATCCCCGCTATATGGTCGAATATCTTCGCAACGTCACCGTCATCCGCCACATGAATGTCCGAGAGTAACGCAACTGGTGTGGCACCCATTACATACACGTCACGAAGTGCCGCACGCGCAACATGAAAACCAGCGAGAAAAGGGAAATCGCTCAGCCGCGAATGCATTCCGTCCACAGTCACCACGATCAACTTTTCCTTACTCCCATCCGGAAGACGCACCACACCCGAATCACTCAGGCTTGATGAGTCAACCACGGCGCCCGTAGCACCTATTAGCTCGCCTATCTTCTCATGGGCATAAAAATCACCTGCGCCTCGGGATCCAACCCCCAACTCGCCCATTCTCACGTCTGATTTGAGTTCGGTGATAAGTTCGTCATTATAATCGAGCGTTATCTTTGATTCTTCTAATACTGCTTCAGCAATTTCTTCTGCATTTTCTTTCGTTATACGATCTCGTTTTATTTCTACTATGCGATTGCACAGCTCTGCAATGATCTTATCGTCTGCTTCGCCTTCTCTTAACTCCCGCTTCGCAAACCCCTCGAGGTCCATTTTTTCACGCTTTTTCCTTTATTTCTATTTCAAGTTCTTCTTCGAAATATAAAGTTCCACAAGTTTAGAAATCTCTTTTATATTGTTTTCCATAAGAAGAAATTTTTTGTAGAACAAAAACATAACAAGGTATAAGAAAGACAGAAAGGAATATCTCGTTAATCGCGGTTGGGGGAATCGAATGGTTCACAATCACTAAACTTGGGAAAAAGATATTCCTGGGTATAAGCTATTAAGGAACTTGTTAGAAGAATGAACGTAAGAGAAAGCGGAATAGACGAGGGGATTTCGGAAGTAATCGTTACAACGAGATCAGCATCAGGCACCTTCAATGCTGCCCCTATTGGTATAATAACTACAACTAACGAACATTTTGTGAAGCTATACAAACGTTCAAGAACCTTTACTAACGTGCAGGAAACGAAGAAATTGGCAGCGAATATAACAAGTGACACGGTCTTATTCGTGAAAGCGGCATTAGATAATCTAGGAGAAGCACATTATTCATCTCTTTCTAGCTTTCCTGTACTAAAAGAAGCGAACTCATGGATACTATTCCAGGCAGTTTTGGCAGAGAAAAGCACTGAATATTCACTCTTTCAATTGACGCCCCTTACCATAAAAATCAATCGGAAGGAGCTAAAAGCGATAAACAGAGGGCGTAATGCGGTGATTGAAGCCACTATACTCGCAACGAGGTATCTCAGAGTCAACGATGAGCGAGAAAAGGAAGAGCTTAAAAAACAGATGGCACGTTATGCCAAAATAGCCGAAAAATGCGGCGGTCATAGAGAGAAAGAAGCGATAAGAATTCTGGAAGAGAAGCCTTTCGTAATTGTTTAGTTAATCTTGTGGAATCTCGTGGTTTTCCAAACATTCTTTCACCATCTTTATCGCGCACAGATCACCACAGATAGAGCATGCATCGCTTTTTGAGAGTCTGCTATTTCTTATCCTTTGCGCCTCCTCTGCGGTCATTGCAATCTCAAATTGCTTCTTCCAATCGAGGTTTCGTCTTGCATATGCCATCTCATCGTCTAATCGTCTAGCTCGTTCTCGTTGCCCCTCTTTTACTAGGTCTGCGACATGCGCAGCTATCTTCGTTACGATCGTGCCTTCCTTTATGTCGTGCACAGAGGGCAATGCTAAATGTTCTGATGGCGATACCATGCAAAGGAAATCAGCACCGTACATTCCTGCGACTGCACCACCGATCGAACTCACGAAATGGTCGTATCCGGGTGCGATGTCTGTAACAAGAGGTCCTAAGAGGTAAAGTGGTGCAAAATCAGTCACATGTTTTATTATCTTTACAGATGCTTCTATCTCGTCTAATGGCACATGCCCCGGACCTTCAACCATTGCCTGTACGCCTTTTTCACGGGCACGCTTCACGAGTTCACCAAGCGTAATAGCTTCTGCAAATTTGGCACGGTCTGAAGCATCGGAAATGCAGCCTGGACGCATACCATCACCCAAACTGAGCGTTAAATCATACTCACTCGCTATTTCCAATAGGTAATCATATTCTTCGTAAAATGGGTTCTCACGCTCGTTATGTATCATCCAAGCAACGAGGAACGCGCCGCCACGACTGACAACATCTAATATGCGCCCGCTAAGTTTTAATCGTGCCAACGAATTCTGATTGACACCGGCATGGATGGTAACAAAATCTATACCGTCTTTTGCATGGTTTCTTACCGCATTGAACATGTCATCTGAACTCATGTCCACTACTGCCCGTTCGTCTGCCTTCTCCAAAGCCGCTTGATAGATCGGAACCGTCCCCACCGGCACAAATACCTCTTTCAAAATCGCTCTTCGGGTTACATCGATGTCCCCGCCAGTAGAGAGGTCCATTATAGCGTCAGCGCCGTATTCTACCGCAACCTTTGCCTTTCTCACTTCTTCCTCAACGCTAACATAATCCGTTGACGTACCCACGTTAACGTTCACTTTCATACTCATTCTAGCGCCAATAGCTTTTAGCGTTATATCGCTCTCCTCCGCTCTCTTTGCGTTTTTAGGGATTACAACTCGACCTGATCCAAGGAGTTGTTTCAATTTTTTCACATTAACCCCTTCAGCAAAAGAAATTTTTTCTAATTCCTTTTCTTCCCACTTGGCGGTTCCCGAATTGCTGTTCATTTCTTACTTGTTTTTTCCATCCTAATAAAATTGTTAGATATAAACGGAGATATGATATATATACCCCCTCAAAGATATAAAATATAGATTCCTGCTCGCTTACAAGTAACGGAAAGAAATGGGTATATATCTACTCAAATTGTTGAACTTCATCTTCGTCCAGGCGTTTCTTAATTTGTGTTAAAGTAGTATACCAATCAACTATACGCCGTTCCGCGAATCCCAGTATAATCACTATAGCCACGAACAGGAAGATTGTAAGCGGGAAGAGGCACCATGGACCACACATACCCGGGTTCTCACATGATTCTATAAATTCCAGACTTATAGTCATAGCTCTCCCTCCGCTTACATATTGGTTTTTTGTATATAAAAACTTTTTTGTGAATCTGTGTGATCTTCACTATTTAAACGCACTATTTCCGGAATTCTACCCCATGTTGCTAGCTTGTCCTTATATATTACAAGCGCACCTTCAACGTCTTCCACGTGGTTGATCGAGTGGAATGCCTTTGAGATAGATTGTGCATCAGTGGCGGAATTGCATAGCGCCGTAGCTGCGGCATCGGACAAAGATGCGCTATTACTTATTACTGTCGCTGCATCTGCGTGCCCAAAGCTTATGGAATGTCCTACGGTACCCGAGGATGTGCATATCCCAACCATAGAGGCGGAAGGTTTTAGCTTGAGTGCAATCTTGTTCGAGAAGGGACTTTCTCCTGCATATATGCCTACAATTATCTTTCTATCACTTATCAATGCAACATCACCCCCATTATCCACCATTGCGTATGTCGCTCCGGCATCTCGCATTGCTTCTACCGCAAACTCAGCTAATGTGCCTGCAACTGCTGACATTGGCCCTAAGCCGAATTTTTCCGAGGCCTCTATCATTCTTCGCACTATCGCCGGTATACTATCCTTACCGACTTCTGTTTCTTCTATCTGGTAGCATTCAAGTGTTACAAGGAAGTAAGGATGCCAGCGCACGAATCTTTCCAAATCGTTTCTTCGTTGCGTTAACTCATTTTTTGCGACCTCTACGTACCTCTTTTCGTCTGCGGTTATCCATACAAACGTCTCTTTCAGCCTGAAACTTTCTCTCATCAAAAATCTACCCTTTCTTGTGCTGATTCATCAAAGCCAAACACTTTTTCACTTAAGATCATAGGAATCTCATCCCTGTTCTCTTCCGTAACAACAATTATCTCGAAATCACGTTTTATCCGCCTTACCAGTTCGTGCTCCGACCTCTGATGCACAGAAACAATGAGATGTTTATCACTTTTTATCGCTTCTTCCACAGCAGCGGTGAAACGCATTGACTTCAGCTCCATAGGCCCTATTTCATCTACAAAGATCACTGCTATGTCAGGACTTGTTACGGCATCTTTTATCGAGTTTGCACCGATGGAATCTAAATCTATTAGATTTACCCCATAGTTCCCCACTTTGGGGCCTCCCTGGTGCACATGTGCCAGAATGCCCATGACGCTGGAGTTTATGTCCTTTATCGAGAAACCTACTCGCCTGCCGCTTTCACGTATGTCGGAAGTAAGCATACCACCCACAGCCATCCCTTCCTCTTTCAATCGCCTTATTACTTCTTTTATAATCGTTGACTTCCCTATCTTCGGCTTCCCGGTTATTCCCACTCTTATTTTCACGTCTTCTATAATGTAACAAAAACCTTTTCTTAGAAAGAAAAGCTTTACCAAAAGAAATAAAAAAATGGAGATCGAAAAGACTTATTGTGAGGCGTTTGATGGATTAGTCGCAAGGATATGCATAACTGCGAGAGACGAGAAGAGCTTGAAACGAGCGGCTTTCGGCGCCACTGCATTGCCTTCCACAGTCTTTGGTGAATCGGAAGGTGGGGTGGAGAAATGGTTGAACGAAGACGAAACACCAGACGGTAGAAAAGGTGCACTGGTTCAGCTATGGGTGAACTATGGCGAGGATGCGGTTAAAAAGCTGGACTATGAAATATCGAAACGGATACGACAGGGGATACTGGTAGTGCCTACGACTTCGGTATTCAATGCGCTTGATTCAGAAGTGAAAATAGATACCATGGCTAGAATCGGGCATTGCGGCGATGGCTACGAAACAAAAGAACGCCGATTCGGAAGAGATGTAATAGCGGTGCCCATAATGGTGGGTGAGTTCCTTGTGGAGCATAGCATGGGGTATAAGAAGGGTGTAATGGGTGGGAACATATGGCTCCTTGCCGAAACTTTAGAGGCTGCTTTAGAAGCGAGTGAAACGGCAATCAGCGCAATAGACCGAATAGAAGGTGCTATTACCCCTTTTGATGTCTGCGCTGCAGGTTCTAAACCGGAAACTAAATATCCTGAGATAGGGCCTACGACCAATCATCTTTATTGCCCCACGTTAAGGGATAAAATAAGTGGGTCAAAAGTCCCGGATGGTGTAACGGCCATTCCCGAAATAGTCATAAATGGGCTTTCCCTCGATTCGGTAAAAAGGGCGATGAAGGCGGCAGTGGATAGCGTAAGAGATGCTGAAGGCGTGGTGAAAATATCAGCGGGTAATTACGGCGGTCGCTTAGGTAGATATAAAATCTATTTGGATGACTTATGAACTTACTAATTCACCGTTATCGTTTTGCCTTCCATTACTGCCTCTTCCGGCACATTTACTTCCTTCTCCTCAGTCCACGCCACCGTTGCGTTTGTTACATAGCCCACACTTAGTTTATATGGCGATGCGAAAACGTCGAAATTCGTGCCGCCGTCTATCGGTCCCTCCGTTGAATACGGCACGGTAAACTCGTATGTGCCGTTTGACAGCGTTCGCTCGGCATATATAAATTCACGCCCCCTGTTTGTAGATACATTTGCCGCTATTTCCACTAGGGAACCAATAGGTGCCGTTCCTTTTAGCTTCGCGCCTTTTACGTATTCGAAGACCTTCACATATTTTATCAGTTGCCCACCCAGGGGTATTATGTTACTGGGCGATTCATGAATAAGCCGGTAATGCCGTAACGGCTCCAGATAGAACTCTTCACTTAGTGCTACGCCTTTACCATCGAATATGTGAAGTCGTGCCACCATCGTGCTGAAATACTTTGTACTAGGCGCTATTTGAGGGCCTTCACCCGTGTCAACTTGAGTGTAATATCCCCCGGTATCACCAAACCAAACGGTCATTGCATTAAATTTATTATAAAATGCGTTGAATGCATCTGCCATCATGAAATCTGTCACCACATATCGCACGTCAAGCGCATCGGCAACATTGTTCGCTTCGCTTACGTTCGTTGTAACGAAGAATACGCACGCACCCGGGTTGTTCCCCTGATACGGTCCACCTATGCCCTGCTGTCCGAACGGATTGGCAACGGGTATCCTACGAGCGATGCGTGTAATCCAATGTCCATAGTCCCACCAGCTTATTACCGAATATGCCGATTCCGGATAGTTATAATCCTCTATTCTACCGGTTGTTTCATTGATCGGTGGTCGGTCATATTGCGCATAATAGTCAACACCGGTATCGGGCGTGTTATTCCGCATCCAGGAAAGTGATTCAAACCAATCGTCAGCAGGACCGCCACCATATCTCGCACTTGCTAAAGACCCACTGTGGGGCCAAAGTAGCGGTGGGAGAAATACTACTCCGACTACTCCGCCAATAATGAGACACGTAATTATGAACTTCGGACGTAAATACCGCTTCATTTTTTCCATTTCCGGTCTCTTCTCGCTATTATGCGCTTTTTTAGGCTTTTTTTTCTCCACACCAGCGGGGGGGGGGGGGGGGGCGGGGGGCGGGGGGGGGGGGGGGGGGGGGGGGGGGG
>PRCZ01000001.1:0-31300 GCA_009903405.1 Candidatus Methanophaga sp. AG-394-G06 | reverse complement strand
TTTTTCTACCACCTCGCCAGCTCCTCTAATCCATACAAACTCAATTATCTGCCAGGAAACGAATCCGCAGAGAAGAGCAACGTTTATCGCATAATATGCCGCAAACCTATTCTGAGCGAAACATAAGTACATCATTACTGCACTCCATACGAGGATCAGAACCTCTTCTGCTCTGAATTTCTTCGCTATGTTATAGCCGATCAAGGGAAAAGCAGCGAAGGCGATGAAAAAGGGCGTGGTGAACCATCGCCAGGCTTCACCATCAAGAAATTTACCCGTATATTGTGAGAAAATATGCATTGGGTGAACTTCCGCTATGGTTAAACTTGACTCAGAAGGAATAAACACGTGGAGCGCTCCGATTACCTTTGAATATATGGGTAGGCTCAAAGCGCTCAAAATGGCAATGGATATTACAGCAACAGCTAATATTGCAATAGGATACCCATAAGGTTTTATTTTCTTGTAATTCATCAAAAAAGAAAGAGCACTCAAAACAAGAAATACCGCTATGCCAAGTAGAAGCGAAATAAACGAAATACCGGTTAGAGAGCCAATATAAGGCACGGGGGCAATCATTACTAACGGAATAATAAAAACCGGGACTGCAATAATGCAAAGATAATCCGTGCTCACGCCTCTTACATGATCTAGCACATACTGCACCACTGCATATATAATCAGAACAAAGATGAAGAGTGAGGCACCCATCCACGCGAGGTAATAACTTCCTAGGAATAAACCGCCGAAGAAGGAATAAAGCATTGGCCTCTTCAAAGAACTCCAATCCTTCTCTAATATTGAATGGAATGTTATTTCATTCTTCTTCGCCGCCTTTATCGCTAAAATGATAAAAAGGATTGCTATCGTGCTGAATAGCGTTTCCATAGCGTGATGATCTGTGAAGCCCAATAGAGAACGAGATAAGAACTGTCCCGGGAGAATAGCAATTAGTGCTGCTGAAAGAATGCCTGCATTCCTGCCCCATAATTCTTTCCCTATAAAATAGACCGGTAAAACGGTAAGAGCACCTAAAACCGCAGGATACCATGCTCCTATTACTTCTATTCCATGCTGACCCAAAGTAGCGAAAGGGTTCCCAAGTCCTATTAGCCATATGATAACTGCAAGTAGGTAATCAAATAACGGCCCAACGCCCACTTTCGTACCATGTGGGTAATAAGTGAATGGATCGAAGTAAATACGATGTGGGAAGTTCTGCAGCGTGTTTTCCACTAATCTCATCTTATACCAGGGGTCATTCCCGCCAAATTTGACGAACATATCAGTAAAAACACTCGCATATGGTAAAACACCACGTATATAAAGTGACACGCCGAATATCGCCACTAATATGACTCCATAGATTATTGATGTTTTTTCTAGCCCTTTCATGTTTACACTTATTTTATCCATTTCCCACTCACTATTAAACTAGTTTTTCTTAGATAGTATAAAAATATTTACACAAGTTGCCTATATAATTACTGATGTCTGTCCGCTTTATCCAATAAAGCAGGGTTAGGTTGATAAGAAAGATGGCAGAGCAAAGGATAAGGAAAGCGGTAATACCGGCAGCAGGGTTAGGGACAAGATTTCTTCCTGCTACAAAATCCATGCCCAAAGAGATGTTACCCATTATAGATACGCCCATCATCCAATTTGTTGTAGAAGAAGCAATAGCAGCAGGAATTGATGATATTATAATCATTACCGGCAGGGGCAAAAAGGCTATCGAGGATTATTTTGATACCTCGCCAGAACTGGAAAGCCATTTATTCAAGAATAAAAAATATGCGCTATTGAGAGAAATAAAGGATATATCTACCTTAGTTGACATCCATTACATAAGACAGAAGGAGCCAAAAGGCTTGGGCGATGCTGTTTTAAAGGCAGAAAAGCATGTGGGCAATGAACCTTTCGCTGTCTTATTAGGCGATGATATAATAAAGGCGGAGATACCTTGCATTAAGCAACTCACGAATTTGTTTGAACGCTATAGCAAATCAATAATTGCTGTCGAAGAGGTTCCAAAAGAGAAGGTGAGCAGTTATGGGATGATAAAAGGGCGAGAAATAGCTGAATCCATCTACCGCATAGAAGAGATAATAGAAAAGCCTTCATTAGAAGAAGCTCCGTCTAACATAGGTACCGTTGGGCGATATGTGCTCACACCTGCGATATTCGATTGTATCAAGGAGACGAAGCCAGGTAGTGGAACTGAAATTCAGCTTACGGACGCTATTAAACTGCTGATGGAGAAGGAGGACGTTTTTGCTTATTCGTTCAAAGGTAAAAGATATGATGCGGGTGATAAGACGGGATATGTAAAAGCGATTATCGATTTTGCATTAGAAAAAGAAGACCTGAAAGCAGAAATTGTGCGGTATTTACAAGAGGGGGGGATATAAATGAGTGCTTTGGTAAACAATGGGCTCTGCTAGTCTTGCGTTCAACTTGCACTGAAGCTCAAATGTTTATTTCAATAATAGTAGCAGTAAAGAACGAGGAAAAGTATGTAAGGAAATGTATTGACTCTTTACTCAATCAGAGCTATCCAGCCGACAAATATGAGATAATAGTTGTTGATGGTTTTTCTACTGATGGCACGTGGGAGATTTTACAAGAGCTGAAGAAGCAGAATCCCGAGCTCAGGATATTTAAGAATTTGAAAGAGAATGCGGCTGCTGGTAGAAACATTGGAGTAAGAAACGCGAAAGGTGACTATGTTGCCTTTATTGATGGTGATGCAGTCGCGGCTACTAACTGGCTGGAAAATATCAGTAAAACTTTTGGTAAAGTAGGCGCAGTGGGTGTTGGAGGGCCTGATTTGCTACCGCCCGACAGCGCGTATATATCAAGGGTTATCGGGATGATAATGGCTTCTCCTCTTGCATCGGGCGGGAAGCTTAACCCGTCAGTACAGCATATTATGAGTTCCCAAGCGGGGTATGTTAAGCATATACCCACATGTAACCTATGCTTAAGAAAAGATGTGATTGAAAGAATCGGCTATTTTGATGAGGACTTTGTAAAGGGACAGGATTTGGAGCTCAATACACGGCTCGTTATGGCTGGCTATAAGCTATATCATTCCCCTATGATAAGAGTTACTCATTATAGAAAGCAGCATATCCGCGATTTTACCAAGCAGATATATAAATGGGCTAAAGCAAAAGCAGCGATCATAAAGAAACATGGGATGATTAATCCATCGTATCTTTCACCTGTCTTTGGATTTGTACTTTTAATAGTCTTACTTTTGACTGCGTTGTATTTAGGTGGATCACCTCTTTTTTTTCTAGTTTTACTATTATGTGTGGCTATATACGTCCTGCTCATTGTATTTGAATCTATTAGAATCGCACATAAAAACAAGGATGCGCGTTTGTTTCTATATGGGCTACTATTATTTCCATTGATTCATATATCTTATAGTGCAGGTATATTTTGTGGTCTTCTTAGGAGGAAGATATGGTGAAAATGAAAATCTTGATGCTGCTCTCTAATCCATTCATGGTAGGCTATCAAGTGTACAAGAATCTCTGGTTTGTAGAAAGGGGGCAAAAATCAGCGATAAGTTATACTTTTGAATAACGCAGAAAAGAAACCAGTACAATATGCAAAGTTCATCACATGAAATACTAGCCAAGATGCGTTTTTGCATTTAAATGAACCTTTCACCGCAACGAGGATTCCTATATACGAAATTAAAAGTAAAAAAATCAAAAGAGGCCAATAGATTATTGCTATAAAAGGGACTAAAAAGGGGATCGAAATAGGATAAAATCGTAGTAATCGCCTAATCTTCAGTGATTCTTTCGGATGCACCGTTGTTAGTTTATATTCTCTAACTCCTATAGCTCTTTCTCTTTTCCATACTTCTTTTATGCTCTTTGGATCCCTATGATAGGCTATTGCTTTTTCATTCAATATCAATTTATATCCTTCATTTTTTATTCTCCAAGAAATATCTAAATCCTCTGAAATATCATCTGATGAGTAGCCTCCAATTAAATCTATTATATCTTTTTTAACTCCACAGAAACCACCCGCTATCCAATCTGTTTCTTTTCCTTTTGATCTGAGGCTACAAAAAACTTCGCGCAATGCACCATAAGCCTCTGCAATTGAGCCATCTCCTTTGCTTTTTAAAAATCCCCCTACACCACCTACATCTTTGTTTTTTAGTGGTTCTACGATCTCTTTAACTGCATTTTTATCTAGAATTAAATCCGCATCTAAAATCAATATGATGTTCCCTTTTGCTTTACTTATCCCAAATTTTCTCGCTCGCCTCAATCCTTGGTGCGGGCACCGGCATATGACCATATCAAATTTATCCTTATATCTCTTTATTTTTTCCACTGTCTGATCTGTTGAGCCATCATCTATTACTAAAAGAAGGAAATCTTTGAAAGTTTGTACCGCAAGGGAGTCCAAAAAAGAATCTATTGTCTTTCCGGCATTATAGACATTTAGCACAATTGTGACTTCCTTTTGAGACATTTCACTTGCTTTTTCCATTATTAACAGTTATTCTCTTAGATTTTTGATCCATCTTCATTTGCTATAGCCTCTCTCCTTTAAATAATTTTAGAGGTCAACATCAAGAAGTATAACTAACTAAAAAGGAATAGGGATAGATAATCAAAGATAGAAGGAGAAAGAAAATGGACAAAAAAAAAATTTCTGTTATTATCCCCACTCTTTCCGAGAGCCCTATCACATTGAACTCGCTTCCCAATACTGTCGAGGTGATAATTTCCGATTGGAAAACCGATGATAAACGGATTTATGGTCTCTCAGTAGCAAGGAATATTGGTGCAATGCGAGCAAATGGCGATATACTGGTGTTTATGGATGATGACATTAGGTTCGATCAAGATTTCTTCGATCGGTTAATCGCCTGTGTGGCTGAAGGAAAAGTAGCAGGTCTTAAGAGCAAGTGGCATGATTATCTCATAGGTCGGGTTCTCGCTATAACCAAGGAGGATTTCTTTAAAGTCGGTGGTTTTGATCCATTAATGATTTTTAGTGAAGATGTTGAGTTTAGCTATCGCTTGCAGCGGATGGGATATGAGTTAGTTGAATTTCCTGTGGATTCTGTTATGCATATACCACATCCAGGAAGAGACCCAAGGAAGTTTATTCAATATTTACGAACCAATCTCATTATTGCCTTTAAGTATCCGAAATATTTTAAGAAAATACCAAGAACGATATTTGACTATTATTATCATAAAATAATGAAACCAAGGGAAAAGGGTGGCAAATACGTTGAATAAGAGTGAGATTGCACGTTTTGTATTTCAGGAGTTTCTAGATATGTATAAAAAGAGGGGATACAGTGATATTCAAAATGAACTATTAAAAGTATCGTCTATTACGGCAAAAAAATATAATGATTTTCACACTGCTATAGACTTTTTAGATAGGAGATATAACCATTTACAGTCTAACGTATCTCACAAAAAAGCAAAGAGTATCCTATTTAGAACCAATTACGGTGTAAAATTTTCTTCAATTATTTTAGAGACAAAAAAGCACTATCTAACTAAATTAATTGTGAGCGGAAAAATAGATCGGTTATTTGCATTAAAGAATTTTATGGGTTATATATGTGATTCCGACTTACACCAGTTTGTTTATTCCTATTTAACAAAAATGGATGAAAAGTACCTTTGTGCGTTAATTACGAAAATAGAAGAAAAATTGAGAGATGAGAAGCCGGATTACATAGTTTTTCATGGGGATAATAATCCTATAACCAGAGCTATTGTATTCGTATGTAAAAAATTAAAAATAACTACGATAGACATTCAACATGGGATATATCAAACGACTGCGTTAATGGATGGAAGAATTGCAGATTATGTTCTTGTATGGGGACAATATTTTAGAGATATGTATCTAAATCAAGGAGTTAAAAAGCATGAACAAATATATATTCTTGGTTATCCCTATCCAATTGAAAAAAAGGTTAAGAAGAAACACATAAGCGGTAAAAGGCACGTAGTCTATTATTTGGGCCAGAATTTTGAAAAATACAATGAAGAATTAATCAACATTAAACTTGAGACAATAAAGGCTCTAAATGATACATGTTCTAAATTGGGATTGAAATTTGTTTATAGGCCCCATCCTGGAGATGACAGAAATTTGCTAAAAAGTAAACGCCCAGAAGTAAAATTCGTTTCCGGCGGTGAAAAATTGGAATACTCGTTTAGAAAAGGAGATATTTTTATATCTTTTAATTCCACAGCTTTGATTGAAGCTGCTATGCGCTCTAAAATTTGCTTGCAGCTTATGAATTATCCTATACAAAGCGATAACTTTGAAAAATTAGGTATCGTTACAAAATCATTTGAAAACATAAAAGATTTGGAGCAATATCTTGTTATAATATCTAGATCCAAAAAATTAGGCGATTTTCAAACAAAATTTAACAATAAATATATAGACATATCTCATAATCCAGGTAACCTTTTCCTGGAGATATTAGGTGATTTAGAAAAAAAGAAGAAGTGAAAAAATGGTATCTACAATTTCAACCAGGAGGTGGCTACGAGCACTACACGACAAAATAAAATCCTTGCAATTATTCCTGCTTGTGGAGGAAGTAAAGGAATTCCAAGAAAAAATATAAAGTTATTAGCTGGAAAGCTTCTAATTACCTATTCTATCAGAGCTGCATTGAAAACAAGATATAGTAATAGTATTGTTGTTTCTACCTGGATTTTAGCGATTATATGCACCATAAATAAAACGAGTATGGCTATTTATCGCCCCATTGCCAGTGATAAAGCTTATAAAGAGAAATTTAAGGCATGGTGCATATAAAGCCAAAAATTCAGGTAGAAATTGGAAGGATGTAAAATCTCTTTTACGAGTCATTTTCGAGAGGTTGCGATCCTGGGAATATTATCAGTACAACATGTAAAGTGAATAGTAAGATGTGAGATGGAAAAGATTAAAAAGTTTCTAATCCTAATCTTGCAATACCAAGTTATTTTATAGAAGCGATAGTGGAAAGTAAGGAGGGAAGAAATGGCGATAAATGGTAGCATTTTAAGACGGGTTGGAAGTTTAGAACGTGGAATTAAACACATAAAAAAGGACTTGTTCAATATGGCAAGGGAATCAAAAGAGAAGAAACATCCACCATTTGCCAGTAGTATTCATAGCGACAACATTTCTGATGAAAAGATAGAAGGTGACCACTTGCTAGCTTCAGCTATTCTTTTCGCTGAAGCATTAGCCATTGCAGAAAAAAGTAAAATCGAATTTGATTCTCTAATCAGGAAGAGTTGAAATAAAATGGAAAATATATTCAAGAATAAGAAAATACTGATAACAGGTGGCACAGGCTCAATAGGGCAAGAGATCTTGCGTGAAATAATAAAACATGAACCCGCGGTAGTGAGAATCCTAGACGTAGATGAGACAAAGCAATTTGAATTACAGCAGGAATATCAAGATCATGACAATGTTAGATTCCTTTTGGGCGATATTCGTGATAAAGATCGCCTGTCTCGTGCAATAGAAGACATAGACATCGTTTTCCATACCGCTGCTTTAAAACACGTATTAGCATGCGAATATAATCCCTTCGAGGCGGTAAAAACTAATGCGATGGGCACTCAAAATATAATTGATGTTTGTCTGGACGAAGAAGTAGAAAAAGTAATGTTTACAAGCAGCGATAAAGCAGTTAACCCTACTAATGTAATGGGCGCCACGAAACTTTTAGCCGAGCGACTAACGACATCTGCAAACTACTACAAAGGTACAAGAAGAACCATATTTTCAAGTGTGCGATTTGGCAACGTGCTTGGTTCCAGAGGTTCTGTCATCCCATTATTTAAAATGCAGATTGAAAGAGGAGGACCTGTAACGATAACAAACAAAGAAATGACCAGGTTCATCATGCCCTTGCACGATGCAATTAACCTTCTTTTTAAAGCGACAGAACTTGCGCAAGGTGGCGAAATATGCATATTCAAGATGGACACGATAAGTATAACAGATTTAGCGGAGGTTATGATAGAAGAGTTAACACCAAAATATGGATACTCGCTCGATGATATGAAAATAGAGCTGATAGGCAACAAACTAGGTGAGAAGTTATATGAAGAGTTAATGACTGAAGATGAAGCAAGAAGGGCTTTGGAAACCGAAGATATGTTCATCCTTCTCCCGGAGCAGGAAGAATTATCTTGTATTGACAAATCTTCTTATCGCTCAGCTTCAGAAGCAGAAGTTAAGGCGTATATTTCATATGATGAGAAACATCTAAGTAAGGCAGAACTAAGAGAGATATTATATCATGAAAATCTATTATAAAGATATATTAGGAACAGGGGCGATGAAAATGCAAGAAGAACTTGGAGAAATAAAAGGGCGTTTGAATCGTGTAACACACGAATTGATCCAGATAAAGAGGATTTTATCGGATTAGAAGTAAAGGACAGACAGAAAACAGAACGAGCATGGGACGACTTAATGTCTGTATCGAAGGAGATTTCACGGGCATGGAAAGGAGGAACTGCCGTAGAGGAGATTAGAGACCAGAGGGAGAAGAGAAGGTAAAGAGGGCGAAATCGGTTGTTACAGTTAAAGATGTTGCGGATTTGTAATTTTTTGTAGAATGGGAGGCCATGCTATGAATGTCTTGGTAACAGGCGGCTCGGGATTCATCGGAAGATGGGTGGTAAAAAAACTGCTGGATGGGAGATACGAAGTATGCGTCTTAGATGACCTCTCTAACGGAAGAGTGGAGAACCTGGAGGAGTTAAAGGAAGACCAAAATTTAAAATTCGTCTTAGGAGATATAAGAGACAAAGAAGTTCTACAAAGTGTATTTAAAGACATTGACATTTGCATCCATGCAGCAGCGGCAATAAACGTTCAAGAAAGTATAGATAATCCACAGAAGTATTACGACGTTAATATTGATGGAACTTTTAACATTCTGGAAGAGGCGAGAAGGAAGGATGTTAAAGTGGTTTTAATAGGAACCTGCATGGTTTACGATTTGACTTCATCGAAAGCTATTAACGAAGAACATCCTGTAAATCCGAAATCGCCGTATGCAGGTTCCAAGTTAGCGGCCGAGAATTTAGCTTTGTCCTATTTCCATGCTTATGGACTCCCTGTTGTGATTACAAGACCGTTTAATACTTACGGACCGTATCAAAAGAGCGATATGGAAGGTGGAGTGGTAAGTATATTTATCAGGTCGCTTCTGCAAGGAGAACCGCTTAAAATTTTTGGTGATGGCACGCAGACACGAGATCTGTTGTATGTTGAAGATTGTGCAGAGTTCATTGTTAATGCCTCCTTCAACAAAAAAGCAGTTGGTGAGGTTATAAACGCAGGTTCGGGAAAGGACATTGCAATAAAGGATTTAGCGTTTTTGATCTGTAAAGAGGCTGAAAGGATAAAGTATGTTGAACACCATCATCCGCAAAGCGAGATTCCTAAGTTGTTATGCAATTACACAAAAGCGAAGGAATTGTTAGGATGGGAACCGAAAACGTCCTTAGAAGAAGGGATCGGAAAAACTAAAGAGTGGATTAGGCAAACAAAGCAATGAAATTCATACCCTATGGCCATCAGTGGATAGACGAAAAAGATATAGCAGAAGTTGTAAAAGTTTTAAAAAGCGACTGGATCACCACGGGCCCAAAGATAGCGGAATTTGAGGACGCTCTGAGCAGCTATATCGGCTGCAAATATGCAGTTGCTGTTAATTCCGGAACGAGCGCATTGGATATTGCAGTTCAAACCCTGAATCTACCCGCAGGTTCTGAAGTTATCACAACGCCATTTACGTTTGTAGCAACATCAAATGCTATATTGTATAACAATCTAAAGCCAATTTTTGTGGATATAGAAGATGATACGAGAAATATAAATCCAGAGGGAATCAGGAAAAGGATAACAGATAAAACAAAGGCTATAAGTTATGTGGATTACGCAGGACATCCATGTGATATAGAAGAAATAATAGAAATTGCTGAAGAGCACGATTTGTACTTAATAGAAGATGCTTCTCATGCCATCGGTGCGGAATATAAAAGCAAAAAGATAGGGAATTTCGCAGATGTAACTGTGTTTAGCTTCCATCCGGTAAAGCATCTGACAACTGGCGAGGGTGGAGCGGTGGTTACAAATAACGAAGAATTTTATGAAAAGTTGAAGATGCTGAGAAATCATGGGATTGATAAAAGTGCTTTGGAGAGATTTGGACCTAAGGCGGGATGGGCGTATGATTTGAAGTTTCTTGGCAGGAATTACAGGATAACAGATTTCCAAGCAGCATTGGGAATTTCGCAATTGAAAAAGCTGGATGAGTTTTTAAGAAGAAGGAAAGAGATTGTGGCAATGTATAACGAAGTTTTCGGGGCTATACCAGAAATAGAAACACCAATTGTTAAATCGTACGTTAAATCGGCATGGCATATTTATACGATTTTGTTGAATGGTATGGACCGAGATGATTTTTTCAGTAAGATGAGAGAGAGAAATCTCGGGGTCAACGTCCATTATATCCCAATTTATCGCTTTTCATATTACCACGAACATTTTTATAATAATCCAGAAGACTTTCCAGTTACTGAAGAGGTGTTTAGTAGGATTGTTACGCTTCCTTTGTTTTCAAAGATGACCGATGATGAGGTTCTTAATGTAATTGAGATTGTAAAAGAATATAAAAACAAAAGAAGATGATATGACTACTGAGGAAAAAGTTTACAAACAAGCTTTGGATTATGCTTTAAAGAAGATAGAAAAGAATACGGTGATCTTAAAGGATTCTTTTCCTTTCGTTACGGTCAATGGAAAATGGGAACTCTGTGATGATAAAGATTGGGATTTAGAGATTTTTAAAGATGGATACTGGTGTAATGGTTTCTGGATTGGCTTGCTCTGGTTAGCATATAAGCACACCAAAGACGATAAATTCAAGGAAAAAGCATACGAGTTATGCAGATTAATTGAACCACGGAAGAATAGCAATAAAATCCATGATTTAGGGTTCCTTTTTTATCCTTCTTTCTGCGTTGGATACGACATAACAAAAGAGGAATATTTAAAGAGTGTTGCTTTGACTGCGGCCGATTCGCTTCTGTCGAGATATAATGAAAAAATTGGGGGAATAACTACATTAGGAGATCCCGAAGAGTGTGGTCTTACAGCGATTGATACAATGATGAATTTGCCGTTATTGTGGTGGACGTATGAGAAAACAGGTAATGAAAAGTATCATGACACAGCCTGCAGACATGCCCTCACAACACAACAGCACATTGTTAGAAAAGATGGATCAACATATCATGGAATAGGATTTGATCCATGTACAGGACAGATAAAGGGGAAATACACTTCGCAAGGAGCAAATGTAGAATCCTGTTGGTCGAGAGGTCAAGCATGGGGCATTTATGGGTTTGCTTTTGCATATAAATATACAAAAAAAGAAGAGTTTTTGAAAACGGCAGAAAAACTCGCCGACTATTATATAGTCAATTGTCCATTGGATTATGTACCCTATTGGGATTTTAATGATTCTGCGATACCAAACACAGTAAAAGATAGTTCAGCTGCGGCTATAACGGCTTCTGGATTATTGGATTTAGCTAATGTTGTACCGGACAAAATAAAGGCAGAAAAATATGAACAAATGGCATGTAGTATATTGGGGTCACTCACAAAAAATTACCTTTCAATTAGATCAGACTCTCAAGCGGGCGTACTATTACACGGTTGTTTCCATAAACCAAAAAATGTCGCCATAGACAATAGTTTAATATTTGGAGATTATTACTATATGGAAGCGTTAACAAAATTAATAAATGGGTAAAAAGGTATGAACATAGTGGTTATTATCCAAGCAAGGGTAGGGTCAACAAGACTCCCGGGAAAAATCATGAAGAAAATTTTAGGGAAAACGGTATTAATTCATGATCTTGACAGGATTAAAGAGATGAAGACAATAAATAAAATAGTTGTTGCTACAACAGATTTGGAAGAGGATGATATTATCGTAAAAGCGGTCAAGGGATATGATGGGAATATCGGTACTTATAGAGGAAGTGAGAGCGATGTTTTAGACAGATATTATAAAGCAGCAAAAGAATTTAATGCCTCTGTAATAGTAAGAATAACCTCGGATTGCCCCTTAATCGATCCAAACGTATCCGATTTGGTTGTTGAGGCGTTTCTGAAAAATGATTGTGATTATTGTTGTAACACCCTTCCGAGAACATTTCCGCATGGCTTAGATACAGAGGTATTTTCGCTTGACGCTTTGGAACGGGTATGGGAAGAAGCAAAGAGCCCATATGAAAGAGAGCATGTAACACCCTATATTAGAGAAGATACCAATAAATTTAGAAGGATAAATGTTAAAAATAATGATGATTTAACTCATTTAAGATGGACGCTGGACTATCCGGAAGATTTTGAATTTATTACTGAGATTTATAAAAGGATATATCCGAAAAAGAAGATTTTTTACATGCAGGATATACTAAATGTACTACATGCAGAGCATTGGCTAGTTGAGATTAACAGTAAATATGTCAATAGATAACATTACGGGGATC
This sequence comes from Candidatus Methanophaga sp. AG-394-G06, assembly GCA_009903405.1. Lineage (GTDB taxonomy): Archaea > Halobacteriota > Syntropharchaeia > Alkanophagales > Methanospirareceae > Methanophaga. Next base: position 18,692 of record PRCZ01000001.1, on the reverse strand, counting down.
GTAATGAATGGTAAAATAATAGAGAAATATATGGATGAGGGGTCGTGTCCATTAGCAGAATGTGAAGACCAAGTGAGAGAAGTAACAGGCAATGCATAAAATCAAAATTGGTGATGGACTAATAAGCGAAGGAGAACCCTGCTTTATGATAGCAGAAGCAGGCTCCAATCACAATGGCAGATTGGAGCAGGCAAAGAAATTAATAGACGTTGCTGTGGCGGCAAAAGCGGATGCTGTTAAATTTCAAATCTACAAAGCGGAAAGCCTATATTCAAAACGAACACCCGAATTCAGTTATTTAAAAGGACAAAACGTCTATGAACTAATCAAAAGTATCGAAACACCCCGTGAATGGCTAAAAGAACTTGCGGGATATTGTGAAGCTAGAAATATTATTTTTTTGGCAACCCCCTTTGATTTTGAAGCTATTGACCTATTGGCTAAATACGTGCCAGCATTTAAAATCGCTTCGTTTGAAATTGTTGATTTAGAATTGTTGCAATATGCAGCAAGAAAAGGAAAGCCGATGATAATATCAACAGGAATGGCTAATTTATGTGAGATTGAAGAGGCTATATCTTCAATAAAATCCGTTGGTAATAACGATATTATTTTGCTACATTGCAATTCGTTATATCCAACGTCGGTTGAGGCTGTCAATTTGAAAGCAATGGAAACGATGAGAACAGCTTTTAAAGTCCCAATTGGATTTTCTGACCATACCTTAGGAATACATATTCCCGTAGCTGCGGTTGCGATGGGCGCTTGTGTAATTGAGAAGCATTTTACACTGGATAGAACTTTACCGGGTCCTGACCATTCCTTTGCACTTGAGCCAGATGAATTGAAGGAAATGGTGAGAGGTATAAGAGAGGTTGAGAAAGCGAAAGGAAGTGGGATAAAAGAAAAATCAGCATTAGAAAGCGATGAGATGTATGTAAAGGCGAGAAGGAGTATTCATGCAAAAGTTAATATTCCAAAAGAAACAAAAATAACAGAAGATATGTTAATCGTTAAAAGACCGGGATACGGAATAAAGCCAAAATTTATTGATATGGTTATGGGTAGAGTGGCAAAGAAAGATATAAAAGAAGATGAGTGGATAACTTGGGATGCTGTTTAACAAAAGGTGAAAGCATGTTAGAAGATAAGCAGGTAAGACTGAGAAAAATAGAGGAGGTTGACTTACCAAAACTCCGTGACTGGAGAAACTCTCCGTATATTCGAGCATACACTAGGGAGTACCGCCCTTTGAATATGCTAAATCAAAATAAATGGTTCTCATCTCTTTTAATAGATCAAACAAATGTTATGTTTGTTATCGAGAAAAAAGAGGATAGTGAGCTTGTTGGATGTTGCGGTTTGACCCACATTAACTGGAAAGAAGGGCATGGAGAAGTATCTATATATATCGGAGAAGAGAAATGGCAGGAAAAGGGATACGCAAGTGATGCACTTCTACTTTTACTTAAATACGGATTTTGTGAGTTGCGATTACATCGTATATATGCTATCATCTTTGAATACAATGAAGCCAGCATAATGTTCTTTGAGAAGAACAGGTTTAAATTGGAAGGGAGACATAGAGAAGCAAGATTCTGGGATGGAAAATTTCATGATGAGTTGGTCTATGGGATTCTGGAGCATGAATATTTAGAAGAGCACATTTGATGAAAAAAACCACACAAAGGATTTATACCCTTACCCCCCATTTGGGATGTTTTTCATTTTCTCGTTTTCCCTTTCAATTCTGATTTAATGTATTCGAGCATGCCTGCTGGCTGAGCCAAATCCAGGAAAAATTCCATGTCCCGTTTCTTAAACTCGCGAATAATGAATAATACCCCTACATAGACAGCGACTCCAACCAAGGCGAACCCAATCAAGTGATACCACCTAACCAGCGGCACCAAAGAATTGAGATAATATAACACTATGCCCATCACAACACCAGCAACAATGTGCCGTGGCGTATTCGTTTGCATCAGTTTTATACCCGTTAATCTCCTCGCAGCCACCCTCAAACCAACAAATCCCACCAGTTGAGATAGTACCGTTGCAGTTGCAGCCCCTACGGACCCATTTATTCCAAGTGGCGAAAGCAAACCCCACTCTGGAATGAACAAATAATTCAACACGATATTAACTATGCAGATGCCAACCCCCACTTTTGCGGCTATATCCGGACGGTTTATTCCTGTGATTAACGATGAATAGGGTCCTGTTAAAGAAAAGACGAATACATAAATAGTAAGCATGACCAGAGTTGGTGCTGCGGGGAAGAACGCACTGCTTAATACGATATTGATTATCGGCTCGGGGAATATAATGACAAATGTTATAAGCGGAATGGCTACCATTGAAATATATCGCTCTGCAGAATGTGTTACTTCCTTGATTCCCACCACATTGTTTTGTGAGTGATATTCAGAAATCGTTGGAAACAACACCGTCCCAACAGCCACGGGAACCGCTAAGAGAAGTGTAGTAATCCGTTGAACCGAGAAATAATAACCGACCTCCTTAAAGGACCAGAAGTATCCGAGCATTACTTTATCTACATTTAGAGAGATGGCGCTCATTACCGAGAGGAGCATGACCGGCAGAGCAAAAACGAGATAATTCTTCGCCATTTCTTTATTATACCTTTTAATTGGATATTTCCGCAGTAACCATGTAGCAACGAGGAAAACAGCACCAAAACCTATTGCATAACACATAGCTAATGCGACAACAGCATGAGCAGCGATAAAAGTTTGTATTGGCAAGAGAAAAGCAGGCCATGTCACGGGATAAATTACATCAATGCCCAATTCCGGTGCTATCATTGCTATACCTGTTACTCCCGCTAAAGCCACAAAAATCATTAAAGGCACTCGAACAAAAGGTTCAAAAGCCCTTGAAAATTCTCTCTTTGCTATCTCTTTCCTGCCTACAAACGTTTGCAGCGCGATAAACGCGAGATTTGAAAAGATGTAGTAAATGAGGAATACATAGATAATTGATTCTTTTGATGCATCAAAAAATTCGTTATGCAAGACATATTTCCATATCGCTATCCCGCCAATAACCAGAGCAACCATTACCCCGGTAAGCAAGATCTTGATTGTAGCATACGTTCCAATGCACTCGCCAAGATCCTTACCCTCTGAGATCCTTTTCACGTGCGCCGCAGAAAAACCTAAGTCCGCTATAACATTGAACATACCTACAAAAGCCATACCAAAACCAATAACTCCTATTGCGGTTGGAGCAAAACCACCCCAACAACGTGCTATAACAACTAATCCTATCCAACCAATAAAGCCGGAAAGGATATTAACTGCTACGATAAGAGCGGATTTACGTGATAACATCCTGGCTTTCCGTCTCTCCCTTCTCCAGCAATAACACACTTAAAAATATCGCTGTGAATATCAGTTGTATGCCGATCGCTGCGAGTACCATTGCCATAACCGCATTATTAACTTCTGATAGCGAACCAAAGCCCACGCTCATCCACGTAAGCACCACTTTCACACCTATTACCAATCCAACGAAAAGCAGCGCAATACCAAGGATAAGCTCCTTCTCCAGCGAATGGTAGTCCAGCAGCTTCTTGATGAACCCTTCCTTTTCGCATAAGCCCTGAACAGCCGCGTATGCCTTTATGTATATGCCTGTGGCAATAGTCTGAACACCGATAATAACGAGTATGCTGCTAAAGATGACAGAATGCATACGCGATGTTCCCGAATCATCCCCCAGCAGAATCGTAAGACTTAATAACACGCCAAGCAGAAATACTAGCGCACCCGGCACGAATAGGAATGGCACGGGCTTATAGAGCATCATGAACCGCAAATGCCGCCAGCCATCGCTAAACGAGTGTAGTTTAGAAGGTGCACTTCTTGGGTAATATGTTATAGTAACCTCTTTGATCCGCATATTTTTACGCGCAGCCTCTACAATCATCTCTGATGCAAACTCCATCCCACCGGTTTTCAAATCCATCTTCTCATATGCCGCCTTAGTGAACGAACGCATCCCGCAATGGGTATCAGAAATTCTAATTTTGAATAGCCAATTCAGAATCGCAGTTAAAAGCGGATTGCCGATATACTGATGTAGCTTCGGCATCGCACCTTTTTCGATTTTACCTCCCAACCGGTCACCCATGACAAAGTCAGCTTCACCATTTATCAAGGGCTCTAAAAATTGCCACATCTCTGATAGATCATACGTGCCATCTGCATCGGCAATAACGATAAAATCACCTTTTGCGTGCGAAAGACCAGCAAGGTATGCATTGCCGTATCCCCTCTTCTTTGGCGTTATGACCCTTGCACCAAGAGCTCGTGCTATTTCCGGTGTTTTGTCTGTCGAATTATCAGCCAAAATTATCTCGCCATCTATCTGTTTCTCATCAAATACACCCATTATCTTTTCTATACAAAGACCAACCGTGGCTTCTTCGTCCAATGATGGCATTACGACCGATACTTTTGGCATGATTCTTACTTTATCATTAAAGGATATATCTTTTCTTGTGGTTTATGGAAGTACAGTAATACCATAAGTTTTAAGTAATGCAAAATACTATTGTATTACATAGGTGAAAGAGATGGGATCGTCAGTAGTTAAAATAACGAAAAAAGGTCAGGCGACAATACCCATCTATTTGAGAAAAAAATTCGGGTTTAAGGATAAAGCGATTGTTGTAGAATCCGAAAAAGGCATCTTATTTAAGCCATTTCCTGTTATTTCGAAAGAAAAAGGCTCGCTAAGAGAGCTATTTAAAGGCACGACAGTGGAAGAAGTTATGAGGGATGCAAGAGAGACGGAAGTAAGAAAAGGGAAAATTTTGGAGCGGAGATAAGTTAAGATAAATGGTCGTATTTGATACAGAAGCACTGTTAATCTTCTATTTAGGCGAAGAAGGAGCCGATGTGGTAGAAGATTTGCTCATAAGAATCCAGAGTAAGGAGACAAAGGGATTTCTAAACATCATCAACCTCACGGAATTTTATTATATCATCTATCGAAGAGATGCTGCGATAGCAGAAGAAAAAGTGCGGAATTTGAGAGCGTATGGTATTGAAATAGTTCCTCTTTCTGATAACACAATATGGAAAGAAGCAGGTAGAATAAAAGGAGAGCATGCAATATCCCTTGCAGATGCATTTGCGGTCGCTACAGCGATAGTAAAGAATGATAATTTAGTTGTTGGGCGAGATGACGATTTTGAGAAGGTTAATGTCCCAAAGATAAAAGTGAGATGAATGACCTATAACAACACATTTCCGACACGGATTTACACAGATGCCAAAAATGATAACCGTTGAATTTGGTAGAACGACCAAGCAATTTGAGGTCATTAAAGCACCTATACCGCATATCTTAGTCGAATCGAATAAAGAGCTACACGGATGGTGGAATGGTATAGAACCTTATGGGAACCGGGAATGCACAGCGGAAAAGCTATTGATAAATCCTTATAACGGCTGTAGCCATAATTGCCTGTTTTGCTATTCACATGCGTTAGGTGGTTATTTCAGCATTTTTCGGGAGATGGGAGTTCTTGCGGTATTCAATGATTTTGATAAAAAAATCGCACGGCAATTAGACAGTCTAAATGTTGCAAGTTGCGGCTATCTTTCGCCGGTTACTGATCCGTTCCAGCGAATAAATGCGGAATACCAATTGAGTGAGAAGATAGTAAAGGCGTTTGTTGACCGCAATATCCCCGTGCAGTTCACAACAAAAGGAAGAATAAGCGAACGTGCACTGAAAACAATAAAAAAGCAGGAGCATTCGTTTGGCGAGGTCTCTATCCTCACTATGGCGGAAGATAAGCGGGAGCGGCTGATGGCGGGTGGTGCCGCAACAGACGAACTGGTGCGAAATATAGAACGGCTTGCAGATGACGGTATATTCGCAGTGTGCCGAATTGACCCGATAATCCCTTATGTGACCGATGATGAAGAAGGTTTAGAGTCGTTGGTGCAGAAAGTGGTTGATGCTGGTGCGGGGCACATAATAACAAGTTGTATGGACATTCCGCGAGCGTTGAAGTATGAGCTATACGACAAGCTTGAGGTAAGGTTTAAAATACCAAGAAGGAAGATGGACCAGTTGTATACAGAGGTGCTGAGCGGTCGGCTTCAAGCGAAGATAGAATACCGTAAAAAGTTGTTCAGAACGATGCGTGAGATTTGCGATAGAAATAAGGTGACGCTGGGACTCTGTATGGAGTTTGAGTCACTTGGCGGGAAGAAGGTTAGAGGATTAAACAATGAGTTTATGAGTTCTAATAATTGTGAGGGTATAGATGTACCAATATATGTAAGAGAAGGGGAAAGGTTTGAGCCTGTTAAGGGCTGTAACGGTAATTGTTTGAACTGCCACTTTTTGGATAAAAAGCCGGTATGTGGTATTCCTGACCTGAAGAAGGCGGGTGCATGGAAATTGCGTGATTACCGGCGCTGGAGTAATCTTTTAGCGCTAAAAGAAGAATTCACTGATTCAAGTCTATGAATGTGTATATATAGATGATCTGATGCCGATGATTCCAAAAACACATCCACGCTATGAATCGTTAAAGAAGCGTGAGAAACTCGTTGCTGGCTTAGAAGCTGGGATAACTGGCAAACAAGGCTTAATAGCACATGGTAGGGGCGAAGCCTTTGATTATTTAATCGGTGAAAGAACGTTAAACTCGGCGCGGAAAGCGACAGAAGCTGCTGCTGCTTTGTTACTTATTGCGCAGAAGCCGGTGATTTCTGTAAATGGTAATGTTGCTGCATTAGTCACAAAGGAGATAATTGAGTTGAGCAAATTGATAAACGCACCTCTAGAGGTGAATATATTTTATAGGACCGAAGAGCGGGCAAGACGAATAAAAGCGCGATTAGAGGAGCAAGGGGCTGCTAAAGTGCTTGGCGATAAAGCCGATGCGAGAATACCCGGAATAGATCATGCGCGTGCAAAGGTAGATCCCGAAGGTATTTACAGCGCTGATGTGGTTCTTGCACCTTTGGAAGACGGTGACCGATGTGAAGCGCTCATAAAGATGGGGAAGAAGGTTATAACTGTTGATCTGAATCCGCTATCCAGAACTTCCCGGTTTGCGACCGTAAGCATTGTGGATGACATAGAAAGGGCAATGGGAAACCTCATAGCTATAATTAAAGAGAAGAAGAACGGTAAAGCTAATTTAGCTGCTCTTTTGGATGGCTATGATAACAGGATGAATTTAAGAGACTGTGTTAAGGAGATTGTGGACAGACTGAAGGAAGAGGAGTTGCTGGAGTTGTGAATATCCACACAGGCACCACAATCTTTTTAAGCACATAAACACCCTTTAAATTTAAAAGGAGGAAATTATGAATACAAAAGGTTTAACAGAGGGTTTAGTTATTGCGACTTTTGTTCTGGCAGCCGTTCTATCAGTGGGCACGGTGGGTGCTGAAGATGTGACCATAGGAGTTCTTTACCCGTTTTCCGGGGACCTGGGCACGTACGGAAAACCCGTGACTGATGCGATGAATCTGGCAGTGAAAGAGGTAAACGAAAACGGCGGTGTACTTGGCGGAAGACTTAAGCTCTTAATCAAGGATACCGAAACGTCAGAAGATGAAGCCGTTGCGAAGGCACATGAACTCCTTGATTGGTACAATGTATCGGTAATAATCGGAACTGCGGGCAGCGAAACATGCAAGGCAATCATTGGTTATACCACGAGTAACGGCGTTCTTCAGATTTCACCTTCTGTTACAGGCGTGGAATTTACAACCTATCCAGATAACGATCTCTTTTTCAGAACATGCCCTTCTGACGCATTGCAAGGAATAGCAATGGCAAGGCTTGCCATCCAACAGGGCTATAAGACGGCAAGCACGCTGGTAGTTTGGAACCCATACGGAGTAGGATTCGAGAAGGCATTCACGAAGGAATTCAAAACGCTCGGCGGAAAGGTATTGGAATCCGTGAAATACGATCCCGATACAACCACATTTAAATCCGAAGTAGAGCAAGTAGCAGCCGTGAATCCTGATTGCGTTATGCTGTGTGCATATCCGGAGACCTGCAGTGGTATGCTGAAGACGGCATACAAGAACGGCTATATGGATAGTATAGATTGGCTACTTTCTGAGGCGCTCAAGAGTGACAATTTGGCAGATATGGTGGGCAAAGACGAGGCGGGTAACTATGTTATAGCGGGATTAAAAGGGACAACGCCAGACCCGCGAAATCATGCATATGATATATTCAAGCAGAAATACATTGCTGAGTACGGGAAGGAGCCTGAAGCCTACTGCGCTAACAGCTATGATGCAGTTGCTGTTGTGGCGCTTGCGATAGAAAGAGCGGGTGACGCTTCTGGAACGGCTATCCGCGACAGTTTACGCGCTGTTGCAAATCCGCCAGGAGATAGATCTGTCTCTGACATCGGTGTGGCATTAGATACTATCCGTAAGGGATTATACTCCATAAACTATCAGGGTGCTTCTGGCGAAATCACGTTTGATGAGCACGGTGATGTGATAGGAAGTTTCTGCGAATGGTCTATTACCGACAATGGACGTGTTGTATATGGGAACCCAATCGAGCTGAAGGGACCGATCGTACCGTCGACACCATCGCCAAAGCCAACAGTAGTAGAAACACCAACGCCCACGGTTGTTGAAACCCCAGAGCCAACTGTTGCTGAGACACCAACGCCTACGGTTGTTGAAACCCCAGAGCCAACTGTTGCTGAGACTCCAACGCCGACACCACCCGGTTTTGAAGTTGTTTTCGCTATTACGTCTCTGTTAGCAGTTGCATATTCAGTATGGAGACGAAAAAAAAGCGTAAAGTGAAAGAAAGAGTGGGAGGAGGGGGGGCAATATTTTTTTTACTTTTCCTCTCGATTTTATATAGAAATTCTTTTCTTTAACAAACATTTCTCTTTTAATTTGATGCGAACGGTAATAAGAGATCCCATACACGGATATATAGAACTAGATGCGCTTGCAATCGAGATAATCGACACCGCGGCGATGCAGAGGTTGCGACGAATAAAACAGCTTGGTTTCGCTTATTTGGTTTATCCGGGAGCAAATCACACGAGGTTTGAACATTCTCTTGGAACTTATCACTTGACGAACGTTTTGCTTGACTCACTGGAAGTATCAAAAGCGAAAGAGAAAGAGCTTCTTGTCGCTTCCTTGATTCATGACATCGGCCATGGTCCTTACTCGCACGTGACGGAACCACTGCTAAAAAGAATCACGGGAAAAAGTCATGATGATATTGCGGATATAATCTTCAAACAAGACGCAGAGCACTCTAAAACTATTGCTGACGTCTTAGATGAACATTGTGTGGATAAGAGAAGGGTGATGGGCTATATAAAAGGGGAAAGGACGGAATATGACGACGACCACGATTTTTCGAGGATATTAAACGGAGAAATAGACGTGGATAAAATGGATTATTTGGTTCGCGATGCCTATTATACGGGCGTTGCATACGGCGTTGTTGACAATATAAGACTCATACAAGGGCTGGAGTTCTTCAATGGCCGCCTTGTCATAACAGAAAAAGGGATACTACCAGCGGAATATTTACTCTTCTCTCGATTCTTAATGTCGCCTACAGTTTATAAGCACCACACGGCTAGGATAGCGCAGTTGATGCTCTTGAAAGCACTTGAGTATCTCATAGAATCGCGATCTGACGCATTGGCATTGCGACAAATGGATGATTCCGAACTAGATATTGCGTTGAGGAATGCAAAAGGTTATCCAAGGGAGATGATGGTGCGGATAAACGAGAGACGATTATTCAAACGTGCGGTATATACAAGCATAAATGACCTGAGTGTATCAGAGGAATTAAGAACGGAAAAGCGAAGAAAGGAATTAGAAGAAGAGATAAGTAAGCGAGCTGGCGTAGATATGAACTATGTCATTTTGGATATACAAGGAGAAAAAGGCGAAGACGTAAAAGAAAGTGCTGCGAAAGTCATGGTTGGTAATGACTTAAGATGCTTACGGGAAGTTTCATCGCTCGTGTCTATGCTCAGTCAAGCATTCCAGGAAAATTATAAAGTGGGGGTCTACACACTTGAAAAATATAGGGTAGAGGTAAAGAAAGCGGCGGAGTTGGTCTTATGGCGTTAAAACAAGAAAACGATGTCCGATACAGGATGCAGGATACATGATACAAGTTTGACCTGCATCTTGTATCAGGCATCTTTACTATTTACTTATTTTGCACTTTCCATTTTGTTTTGCATTCCCAATCACGATCCCCCCTCCTCACTTGCCCCAAATAGCCCCTCTAACGGCTTCGAGCCATACTCCTTTATCTTCACATTGATCTGCGAAATCTCAGTTGAGATCTCGTTACCGCGGACCGATTTCCGTCTCCTTTTGCCATTCTCCGTTGGTCTGTAGCCAGGTGGGGAGGTGATTAGAATTTGCCTTCGCGCAGTTCCTGATACATCTTTCCGCATAGGCATGCCTTCTTTATCCGAGCCGCCAGTTATCTCCAATACATAACCGCCCAAGCCGATAATATCCGCATCCACAACGTCGTCTATTCGTTTGCCAATGAATAAAGCATGAGCTTCCGTATCCTTACCTTCTACCTTGTACGCCTTCCCGGTCTTCGGGTCGCTTATCACTACTTGCATTTTCTTCTCATTTATTTTATATGATCCTCTTCTAATAACTCTTTTAATTCTTTTTATTTTATTACGACTAATCTTTTATTGAGTCAGATTTGCGATTCAAAAAACCACGAGATTTCACAAGATTAACACAAGAAATAGGGGTTAGTTGAGGTATGATGGATTATCCGATATAATCGCCAGCAGAGTGCTGAAAACCGATTCCCATGATTATTCTCTCGTGGAAATCTGTGTAATCTTGTGGTTACAAATGCCGGCTTTTTAGCTTCATCAACTCCTCTAACACATCCTCTTCATCTGCGGACAACAAACCAGATAGTGCTTTCGCTTCTTCTTTGCTAATATCCACATATAATAGATCATTCTCATTTATTTGCCGCCCCACAGTCGGTTTCTTCATTGAAATAGCGACTTGCATCCCCAGTCCCGCACTTTTTATGCTCTCGGCTTTATCCTGTATCTCATTTATCGTGCCTATGTTGGTACCATCTGCTTTTATCAGATCCACACCTGTTTGTATCTTCCCACCAAGAACTTCCACACCTACGATAGCAGGCTTGCTTTGCCTGAACACACACCCAGGCAGGATCTTAATCTTAGCAGGTGTGGGCAGCCGTTCGATAATCTCACGCTTCTCTTTCTCCTTCTCCCCCTTCACCCAGTCCTCATACTCTTCTATCAACCGGTAAATGACATCGCTTATAAATACGGGTATTCCATTCGTCATAGCCATCTCTTTTGCATCCGGGAGGAGGTCAACATTAAAGCCCAAAATAACACCGAAATAACGGTTCTTAACCGTACCCGCATCTATCACATCCCTTTTAGATATATTCCCAACCTCTGCCTTTTTTATCTCCTCTATCTCTTCATCTCGCAGCTCAGAAGCAAGTGCTTCCAGTGAGCCCATGGTATCGGCCTTTATTATTAGCCCTTCAGGTGATGTTTCCATCCTCATCTCATCTATCTCGCTCTTAACCAATTTCACCACGTTCTCAAGCACATCTCCTTCTCCAACCACTCGCACCTGTGAACCCGGGAGCGCATTTTCCATATTCGGTGCTACTATCTTCACACCAGAAGCGGCATTCACCGTTTTTACCCGCTCAAACCGTTGCTCTACCCGTATCTCTTGCAGTGCCCTTGGTTTCAGCAATGCCTTCACCTTTGTAACTATTGGCTCCTCATCAGTGCCACCACCCACGATTGTATCGCCCACGCTGATCTTACCATCATATAATATCACATCAATCGTAGTTCCGAGCCCTCTTTCCTCCTTCTTCTCTAATATCGTGCCAACACCCGCTTTTTCTAAATGTAGACGCAGAGTCATCTCAAAGAACTTCTGCGATAATCCTATGAGCACAAGGAGCAAATCCGCAATCCCTTCTCCGGTCTGTGCACTCAGCGGCACAATACCCACCGTCTTTGCGAAATCTCTTATCTGGTCATACTTGTCAGCCGAGAAGCCTTTATCGTAAAGGTCTCCTACCATATCATATATCCGCGCGTCCAGTTCATTCCGCGCATAATCCGGCTGATCTTTATAATTGATAATGAAAGGTTTATTCGTCGAATTCCAGCCACTTACCCGGTCTATTTTGTTCAATGCAACAACAAAAGGCGTTTTTAATAACCTTAAAATGTTTAACGATTCATATGTCTGCGGTTGAAAACCTTCCATCACATCCACTACAAGGACCGCGACATCCGCTAAAGCACTTCCGCGTTTCCTCAAAGATGCGAACGCATGATGCCCTGGAGTGTCAATGAAAAGCAAACCCGGGACTTCTATTCCTGTCCAATCCCTTTTTAGTGGTTTACAAATCTTTTTTATTGTATCAATAGGGATTTCTGTCGCACCTATATGCTGCGTCACACGACCTGCTTCCTTTGCTGCGATCGCGGTACCCCGTATCGAATCAAGTAGTGATGTCTTACCATGATCTATATGTCCAAGTACCGAGAGTATGGGCGTTCGTATCTCTTGTTTCATACTTTGCACCTTTGTTTTTTTTTTATCTACTTACTTACTTTGTTTTTTGTTTTTCCAAAAGGCACTTTTCTTTTGCTTATTCCCTGCTTCTTCTCCCTCGTCAAATTCACGTAACAGTTCCTTTTGCCTTTTACTCAGTTTTGATGGTGTTATAACCTGCACTCTCGCTAGCATGTTACCTTTCCCATAGCCCCTTAAATCGGGCATTCCTTTGTTCTTCAGCCGGAAGACCGTGCCTGATTGCGTGCCAGCAGGCATTTTTAGTCTTACCGTGTCGCCTTCTATCGTCATTAGCTCTATCTCATCGCCAAACACTGCCTGCGCAAAGTGAACAGGAGCATCACAAAACAGGTTGTTGCCCACTCTTTTGAAGAATTCATGCTCCCTTACATGTATCATCACATACAAATCGCCCGGTGGACCTCCTCTCTCGCCCGCGTTCCCTTCTCCTGCAATCCTTAATCTACTTCCGGTATCTACGCCCGCAGGCATCTTCACTAATATCTTCTTATTCACTTTGATTTTACCGTTTCCGTTACAATTCTCACATGGCTCTTTTATCGCTTTTCCCGTTCCTCGGCATCGAGGGCAGGAACCGATAGAAATGAATTGTGCAAAGCCCTGTCTTTGCACTCTTTTTACCTGTCCCGTTCCTCCGCAGGTAGCACAGGTTTCCAATCCGCCTGCACTCGCGCCAGTTCCGCTACAATTGGGACAGAAATCCAGTCTAGCAATGCTTATCTCTTCTTCCATCCCCATCGCAGCATCTTCAAGATCTATTTCAAGGTCATACCTGATGTCGCTTCCTCGCTCTGGCCGGTATCCTGCATCTGCCCCTGTATGTCCCCGGCCGAAGAGGTCATCGAACATGGAGCTGCCGCCTTGAGATCTGCCGAAATTACCGCCAAAAAGGTCCTTGAATAACCCTCCAAATATATCCTCTACATCGCTAAACCGTGTGAAATTAGACCACTCAAATCCACCACGACCAAAATCAACGCCTGCACTCCCAAATTTATCATAATTGGCCCTCTTCTGTGAATCCGATAGCACCTCATAAGCCTCGGATACCTCTTTAAACTTCTCCTCGGATTCCTTGTGGTTCTCCTTGTTGAGGTCAGGATGGTATTTTTTTGCCAATCTCCGATAAGCACGCTTTATTTCGTCCTGCGATGATCCGCGATCTACACCTAAGGTTTTGTAGTACTCTTTCTTCTCTGTCAATTTTGCATTACCTACTACTACTTAATGATTTTGTCTTTCATGCTATAAAGTTTTAGCAAGGTTCACTGTTCACTACCTCACTCCACAGGAAATAGAGGTGCTAACTCAAAAGTTTGGCGACGTTTGAGCATAGAATTAAACGTGTAAAGTGTAAAATAAAAAGGGGTAAACGTCAAAAATCAGCAAGTGACGCTAATGAGATTTTGTACATTTACAACAATACATTTATATATAACCTCTTCTTTACCTTCACTTGTTCACTGAATATGTGAACAGGTGAAAGCGATGCTAAAGGTGCGGGTGGAGGTAACGGATGAAGAAGGTACAAAAACAACCCTGGAGAAGGAGGGCGATTTACAAATCCAGCTGCTCCGACAGATGACTATAAATGACGTGACAAAGTTTTTGGAGACGCACCTTTCTTCGTCGGCAGTTGATGATTATTATGATGGCGAAGAACTTACGATAAAGGAGCGATTGGCATCTTTTTTGCGCTTTGATGAAAAGGCACCAAAGGATTGGTTCACTTCTTCAGAGGTAAGGCGAATATATGAAGACGTGTATGATGAGAAAGTGGGACTTACTACAATATCTACATATTTAGGGAACTTCCATTCTACTGGTATTTTGATGAGAAAAGGAAGTAGGGCAAAGAGACAATACAGGTTGGCCACCACAGAAAGCAGAGATGTAGCAAGCGCCGTTGTATAATCTTGTGTAATCTCGTGGTTCTATATCGGTTTCAGTCTCGAAAAAGCGAAAATCTCTTCTATCTCTTCTTTAAAGAGTTCCCGAGAACCCGTGTTCGTTATAACCTTATCCGCATTTTTCATTGCTTCTCCCATTCCCCACCCGTTCTCCCGCTCTTCTCGCGCCTTGAATTCCTCGATACTCAGCGAGTCATCACCTCTGCCACGGGTCTTTATCCGTTCATATCTGAGATTGAGAGGCGCATCAACTCTCACAAGCGTAAAATCAGTGCCAAATTCTTTTTTAAACGTTTCCACTTCTGAGATGCCCCTTATACCATCTATTACGATAACCGCTTTTTTACCCGCTATCGCCTTTACCTCTGGGATGCACCTTTTTGCAATTGCATCCATTCCTTCTTGCGCTCGCAGCTCCGATGCAATTCTGCCCGCATTTTCGTCGCTTAACGGAAGACCTCGCCTTCTTAGCTCCGCCCTTACCACGTCACCCATGGTTATGGTCGGAATGCCCAGCGCCTTAGCTACCGATGCCGCTTCGGTCTTCCCTGACGCGGGCGCACCGACGAAAGCTAATACTTGTATCGCTCGCGCAGCCACTTCTCCGCAGCACCTCTCGCAAGCCTTCGTTCTACCGCAGCATATAATATATTCACAACACAGAGTAATTCGCCTTTACTCACCTTACCATCAAACATGGGCTGAAAAATAGCTTCATTAAGCACTCTCTTTTCCTCTACACTCTTTGGGTGTCCCACAGCCGCGAGCGAAGAAACAATGCCAAGTGCATGTCGCATTATGATACAAGGCAAGACTATCGCCTTTGGCGGCAACTCTATATCTTCTATCTTTATGTTCATGAGTTCGTACTTCGAAACTTCTTTATCCTCCTTCGCTATTGCCATCTCCCATTCGCCATGCGAACCAACGGTAAAGCCATAGCTGAACGCATCTGTTACCTGCCGCTCTATTTCGCCACCGATTTTATCCTTCCAGCAAACGAGTTCTATTTTTGTCATTTTACTTGAATATACAATAAGCTCTTTTTAACTTTTATTCTTTTTCACATTCTCTAACCGTTTATCCCAGAACTCATCAAGTAGTCTTGACTCTTCTGAATTCTCGAATACAATCTCGGTTCGTCCGAATTTGGAAATAGCACCAATATGATTCCAGGTAACACTGTGCCATTCGTTCTCGCTCAACGCCCTATCAATTGCCTGTTCAACGATACCTCGCTTCAAAACGAGTCTTTTATCACCTCTTATCCTTATCAATGCCCCGAAGCAGATGTAACTTGCATTGTTATCCTCGTTATCGCTGCAAATAGCCCTTGCAATAAGCACATTTGCGGGCACCGCCTCAAGAAAAAAGCTTACCATGAATGATCACCTAAACTCTCCCCAAAAAATCCAAAATCCAAATATTACCAATTTCTTCATTCTCCTTTTGTTTTATTAATGATAGCACTCAGAAATAAATCAGTTCTTCACCACCTGAGATAACCACAGCATCTATGAACTCATTGTTCTTCTTTATCTCTCCTTCTATTCCACACATCTCAACGTAGTTCGAACCTTCTAAGAGGTTATTTTTGAGCATACTCAGAAGTAATCACCAACATGTTCGACAGCCCGTGCAATGAGCTCAGCGCATTTCTCGATGTCCTTCATGCCTATCAGCTCCACAGGCGAATGTATGTATCTTGTGGGCACACCTATAATACCCGTGGGTATACCACTTCTTGTGAGATGGATTATAGCTGCATCTGTCATACCGCCTTCCGATACACTGAGTTGATATTCTATATCGTGGTGGGACGCAGTCTCTTTAAGCCATTTCAAGACAGAGGGTGGCGTTATTATACCACGGCCCGATGCATCGGAAACGGTGATTACCGGACCTTTATCTATCTCTACTGTCGTGTCTTTCTTTTCTATTCCCGGGTGCCCACCAGCTATATCGGTATCTATTGCAATGGCCACATCGGGGTCGAGCCCAAAAGCGGCAGTTCGTGCTCCTTTCAGCCCTACTTCCTCCTGTACCGTTCCCACTGCATATACCTCAAATTCTGTATTCACCCTTTTTATTGCTTCTATCATTATCGTGACACCTGCTCGATTATCAAATGCTTTACAGGTAACAATACCGTTTTTGAGCTCTACAAAATGCCGATCTATGGTGACCGGTGTTCCAATAGCGATGCCCATTTGCGCTACTTCCTCTTTGCTACGAGCTCCTACATCAATGAACATATCTTCGCATTTGATCATCTTGTCCCGCTCTTCCTGCTTCATTTTATGTGGTGGTTTTGAACCGACAACGCCATATACAACACCGCTATCGACCTGCAAAATCACCCTTTGATTTAGCAGTGTCTGATCAAACCAGCCACCAATGGTTGAGAATCTCATGAATCCATCGTCTTCTATATGCTTCACCATAAGCCCGATCTCATCGAGATGCGCAGCAAGCATAACAGACGGTTTTTTACCCCGTTTCGTTGCTATCAAATTACCCAACCTGTCGGTCTTTATCTCGTCCACATATTGCTTTAGTTCTGCTTCCGCGATTGCCCTTATCTCGCCTTCGCGACCGGAAACGCCATGTGCTTCAGCTAATTTCTTCAATAGTTCCTTCATTTCTGTCATTTTTACTAAAAAATCCCGCCTCCCGGATTTGAACCGGGGACAGCACGGTGTCCGCGCGCGGTTATAAGATCTTTTGGGAGGTGATCTAACGCCACACTACAGCCGCGCACTCTTCCAAACTGAGTTAAGGCGGGTATACCTTTAGATATTAGATATGGAAATTAGAATATAAATAATTACCTGAGTGTATCGCTTTTTATTGAACTTTGACTTTTGCACTTTCCATTTTGCATTGTCAGCTCAAGAATCACCGATTTTTGAGCTGATACAGGTTCGTCAATAATTTAACTTCCACCATCTCCCCTTCTTCTATTATCTCCTTCCCTTTCGCCATGTATATATAGCCATCCGCTTTTGATAGGGTTGTAATAGCACCTGAGCCGGAGAGGATAGGATAGGCAAGTAATTCACCGTTTACCGGCATGAGATTTGCAAGTACGTATTCATTTCGTCCTCGCTCGGAGAAGATCCGGATTGCAGCTTTTGCACTTCGCCTTTCGCCTTCTTCGAGCGAGCGGATACCGGCTATTATGCGTAGTAGAGGGGCGGCGAAAAGGTTAAAGGTAATTAACGCAGAAGTAGGATTCCCAGGCAATCCAAACACCGGTTTCCCTCTGATCAAGCCGAAGATGAGCGGTTTTCCGGGTTTTATATCAACACCATGCACGATAATCTCGCCAAGTTCTTCTATCACTTTGGGCAGTAGGTCACCAACGCCTGCCGAGGTACTGCCCGAAGCGATTATAACATCAACATCTCTTTTTAATGCCTCTTTTAAGCTTCCCGAAATCTCGTTGACGCTATCGCGGGCAATTCCAAGAGCTAAGGGAACACAGCCGCAGTCTCTAACCGAATCGCTGAGTGCATGTGCATTAACATCATATATCTTTCCCGGTTTGAGGTCTTCGCCAGGCACGAGTATCTCATTGCCCGTGGATATGATTGCCACTTTCGGCTTTTTGAGTACAGAAACTTCGTTTAGCCCACATGCAGCCAGAACACCAGTCTCACGTGGCGTTAGCGTGGTTCCCTTCTTTACTATCCGCTCGCCTCGCTTTATATCAGTGCCTGCGAGCATGAGGTTCTCGTTAGGAGCGACTGGTTTGTATATCTTCACCGTTTTTATTTCGCCATCATCAAGAAATGTGTTTTCGATTTTGACAACCGCATTTGCACCTTTTGGAATAGGTGCGCCGGTAGATATGCCCAAGCAATAGCCGCATTCTACATCTTGGGGAGGTAACTCGCCAGCAGGCACATATCCGCTTATAATCAACGAGGCGGGATTGTTTTCGTCTGCATAGAATGTATCAGCGGCAACCACTGCGTAGCCGTCCATAGTTGCTCGGTCAAAAGGGGGGGATATTGAGAACGGAAAAGATGTCTGTAGATGCAATTCTACCGAGAGCTTCGTCGATAGCCACTTTTTCCTTCTCTGTCTGCTTTGCAAGTTT
>PRCZ01000019.1 GCA_009903405.1 Candidatus Methanophaga sp. AG-394-G06 | reverse complement strand
TGTTATGCAGTGCTGCCAGTGCCACCGCTTTCGGGTTGACTTCCGGCGTGGCGAAAAAGACGGGGTCTCCTGGTACATGGCTCTTCAACGCGCTAAAAAGAATCTCTGCTATATGCTCATTATCAGCGAATAGCGGCCCAATGTTGTGGTCAGTCAAATATGTCATGCCCGCCTCCCCTAACCGTGTGCCAATTCCAATACCACGGAATTCCGGCTTTACTATGTACAAGCCAATGAACCCGAATGAATCATCATAGGCTACCGCGGAAATACTACCCACAAGCTCGCCATCCAGCTCGGCCACGAAAAAACCGGCTGGGTCCGTGGCATAAAAACACGCACCATCATGAATACCAGGGTTCCAACCTTCTCCTGCTGCTAAATCAATGGTAAACGCGACCTCATCCCCTGTCATTCTGCGTATGCGAATTCGGTCGAGTATCGCGTGGTTATCAACTCCCGGTGCCAACATTTTTCCCCCTTACTAATACATATACTGCTTCAGGATTATTCTTCTTTTTGCATAGAGAATCATCTAATAGATCGAGAAAGCATAAAATCCAACTAAAATTGATTATTGACACTGATTAACACTGATTAACGCGGAAGAAATTAAATCCGTGTAAATCCGTGTAAATCTGCGTCCTAAATTAAATTTATAGGTAGAAGGTGTACATTATATACAATATATACTGATACAAAGATGAGCATAAAAGCAAAAATAAAAGGGAGTGAATATAAGAGATACCAGAAAACGCTTATTCTATCAACTGCACTTGCTTTTCTCATGCTTTACATAGCTTTTGGCTTGATCTTCTTCTCAAAGGAAGGAAATCCCATTCCGGGACCTTACATTTTGTTGATTTTCGCTATTAATTTCATTATCTTCGTTGTGTTTTACGAATCGCGAGGTAAAGAGAAGAGTAAAGAGAGAGATAATTTAAAATCACTTATTAAAGGCCTATTTCTCGCTATCTGCGCAACTTTCACACTCGTTGCAATTATCAGCGGTGTGAAGCTCATGATATATTATGATGGTTTTGAATTAATAGGCGGATTTGGGTCGTTCATATCCGCGTTGGCAATATGCATGATTGTAAGCATGATCCTCCTCAGCCTGTTAAGACCGCTATCCGAGCAATAGAGAGTCAAAGATAGAGAACACGCGTTATTTTCCGCATTACCTCGTCACTTGGCACTATCTCCTCGTTTTCTATCTTCCGCACTAACGATTGCTTTTCATTTATTCGATTTGCGAGTTCCGTCTGTTTTAGCCCTGCTTTTTCCCGCGCTTCTTTTAGCTTTCTTCCGTAATCCTCCTCTACTTCCACTTCCAGATCATGGTCCATCTGCTCATATAAGCGGCTATTAGCCTTTGCATGTGCCATCGGTCCAGCCCTTACGTTCTTATTTTCCACTACAACGGTACCATAGTGTGCACACGCTTTACATACCCGCAGCTTTGAGTCGCCTATTACTACGTATTGTGCCGCACCTTTTATTTCCGCACCACACACTTCACACTCTGTCATTTTATGTCAAGTATATATAATACAAAGAGAAGAAGTAACTAATAGTGGTAAAATGAAAGCAAGCAGTGGCAGTGCACCAGCGGGCGATGAATATTCGCGGTTCCTCCTGGACCGGATAAAGCAGTTAGAGGAAGTGAACTATGGACTGAAAGGGCAACTAGCGCAGATAGAGGAGGGGGGAAGAGATTACGAAGCGATGCGAATGCAATATGAGCGCGAGGTAAGGAAGTTAAGATCAGAACTGGAAAAGTTGCGCGCATCACCGCTTATTATAGGCACTGTTGTAGAGGTAATAGACAATAAAAGGGTGTTAGTAAAGAGCAGCACGGGCCCTAAATTCGTTGTAAATTACTCGCAGTTTATAGACACAAAAGAAGTTGTTCCGGGCGCTCAGGTAGGCATGAATCAACAATCGCTAGCGGTAGTGAGTGTGCTCCCATCTGCAAAAGACCCTGCGGTATATGGTATGGAAGTAATAGAATCACCAGAGGTGGGCTATGAGATAATAGGCGGGTTGAATAAGCAGATAGAGGAGATAAGGGAAGTGGTAGAGCTACCTCTGACAAAACCAAAGATGTTTGAACGTATAGGTGTGGAACCACCAAAGGGTGTTCTCCTGGTTGGTGCACCGGGCACCGGGAAAACATTGCTTGCGAAATCCGCGGCAAATCGTACCGCCGCCACGTTTATACGGGTCGTTGGCTCAGAATTAGTGCAGAAATACATAGGGGAAGGTGCAAGGATGGTACGAGAGCTTTTTGAGTTAGCAGAGGAGAAAGCGCCATCCATAGTGTTTATTGATGAGATAGATGCGATAGCGGCTCGGAGACTGGAAGATGGCACGACGGGAGAGCGTGAAGTGCAGCGCACGATGATGCAACTTTTAGCTGAGATAGACGGTTTCGATCAGAGAGGAGATGTGCGAATAATAGGAGCAACAAATAGACCGGATATTCTCGACTCTGCTTTGCTTCGCCCTGGACGATTTGACCGCATCATAGAAATACCTAAACCTGATAGGGAAGGCAGGAAGGAGATATTCCAGATCCATACAGCTAAGATGAAGTTAAAGAAGGACGTAGCTATAGATATTTTGGCAGGCCTTACAGAAAATGCCACTGGCGCGGATATAAAGGCAATATCTATCGAAGCAGGTATGCTTGCTGTAAAATGGGATAAGAAAGCAATAGCTATGGAAGACTTTGAGCAAGCAATAAAGAAGATTATGGGGGACGCGCATAGAGTTTATACAGGTCCTAAGGTGCCGGGTGAGATGTTCGCATAATACCACTTCTTGCTTGGTTTTGTTTTAAACCCTTTTCTCTTTTGGGAACGTATAATTAATGAAAGAATCAATGAGCAGTGTGGACATAGCGGCCATCGTTATTGAATTGCAAGAGCTATTAGGTGCACGACTCGTGAAGGCATATCAACAGGGTAGAGAAGAGATAAGGCTAAAATTGCATCACAAGGGCTCACTTGATTTGATTATCGAAGCGGGGAAGAGAATACATCTCACTAAATATAAGAGGGCTTCGCCGAGAATGCCGTCTAACTTCGCAATGTACCTTAGGAAACATCTCAGTGGCGCCAGAATCGCCCAAATACGGCAACTTGACTTTGATAGGATAGTGGAGATAACGATAGAGCGGTGGGATAAAAAGCTCCGTTTGATAGCTGAGTTGCTTCCAAGGGGTAACATAGTGGTTGTTGACGAAGATGGGACTATCTTGTTGCCATTAAGAAGAAAGAGCTTTGCGTCAAGGAAGATAAAAGTGGGCGAGAAGTATGAGCGCCCGCCTTCAAGAGCAAATCCATTGACAATGAGCGAATCCGATTTGATGAATCTCTGCAAGCGGGATAAAGATATAGCCAGTGTTCTTGCTTCAGAGCTGAGTTTCGGTGGTCTATACGCGGAAGAAGTGTGTGCGAAGGCGGGCATAGACAAAAGAATGCGGGCTGATGAACTCACAGCAACTGAAATAAACGCTATTCATGAGACTATACACACCCTATTCGAGCCGATAATAACAAATGACATATCCAAGCTGAAAGCGCACATAGTGCTAGAAGGAGAAGATAAGATCGATTTTGTCCCGTTTGAGTTAAGCAGCTATGAGAACAAAGAGAAGCAGTTTTTTCCGTCTCTTAATGATGCTGCAGACGAGTACTTCAGCACGAAAATAGCAGAAGTAGTAGAAGAGCAAGCAAAGTCTGAGCACGATACGGTAATTGGCAAATATGAGCGGATTTTGAATGAGCAGCTTGAAGCACTCCATAAATTCGAACTAAAAGAGGCAGAAAGCACAAAAAAGGGCGAGATGATCTACGCCCACTATCTCGAGCTAGAGGAGATGCTACAGGAGCCAGATAAAAAAAGGAAGGTTGTTACACTAACACTACCAGACACTGACATCTCGCTTGAGATTGATACTTCTGTTTCTTTGCATAAGAATGCGGGTGCCTATTATGATAAGGCGAAGGTATTCAGGAAGAAGAGAGAAGGGGTCGAGCCTGCGATAGAGATGACGAAGGAGAAGATAAGGACAGAGAAGGAGAAGGAAGTACGTATAGAAGAGGAATTGATACCAACGAAAAAAGAAGTGCGGGCTGAGAAAGAGGAATGGTATGAGAAGTTTAGATGGTTTGAGACTTCAGATGGTTTTCTTGTGGTTGGTGGGAAGGACGCAACTACCAATGAGATACTGGCGAAGAAGTATATGGAACCCAATGACCTTTTCTTCCATACGCAGGCGGAGGGTGCACCGGTGGTAATAGCGAAAGCGGGCGGTAAAGAAATATCCGAGTCAGGGCTAAAGGAAATAGCGCAATTTGCCGCTTCTTATTCCAATCTATGGAAATATGGGTTCTATGAGGGTGAATGTTACTGCGTTGTGGGCGAGCAGGTGAGTAAGACACCGCCTTCTGGCGAGTATATAAAGAAAGGAAGTTTTATGGTACGAGGGAAGAGGAAGTATTTTAAGGCGGAATTAGGTCTGTGTATCGGTATCGAAAAACATCGGCTGGTTGCATGCCCTTGTTCACAAAAGGACAAGTTAGATATTTTCGTAGAGCTCGAACCGGGCGACGATAGGGATAAAAATGCGCTTTCAAAGGAGATTATGAGATTCTTTATTGACCGCGCGGAAAACAAAGAGGATGTTAAGCAAATAGTAATGCAAGAGAAGATATTGAGTCTTTTACCGCCTGGTAAGTCGAAGATAAAAGGTTTTTCATAGATACAGCGGGTATTTGATAGGGGCGGTATATGTGACTTATGCGAACCCGTAAGGGGGATAAAGCAAGAAGATGGCGTTCTCGCGGCGGTATTGGAATTGTTACAAGATACTTCGATCTTTGAGACTTCCTTCTCTCTTTCTCTTTCAAACACAGAATAAACGGCAGGTATGTTGTCCAGTAGCGGCTTTAATTTCGCCTCATCTATGAGATCTCAGCATACACTTTTTCTTTTACACTAGCCATATAATACCAGCCCGTCCTTTTCTATAAGCGTATTAAATAAACAATCTCTGCTTAGGTCAATAACATCCACAGGCTTAGATCTTTGAACTTTTGTGCCCCGAGATCTTTCGCGCTCTCTCGAAATAGTATAAGACTACGGACCTATTATCCCAAATTCAGTTTGGCAAATCACACAACGAAGACCACTATCCTCCAAAACCCCTTTCACCTGCTGCATATCATCATAATCCGGCTTTCTTATCTCCATCCTCCTGAACACAGGTCTGTAATCTATGGCACAGACCTGAACATCAGGCGACCAGCCTGCTATCCGCTCTCCTATTTGATACACCTCATCAAGCGATATTAATGCCTCGTTGTATGGTATGCCAATACCAATAAACATCTTATCAGCGTTCGCTATAAGATATTTAACAGCTTTCCATTCGTTATCCAAAAGTTTCTTCGCTAATTCTTGGTCTCTTATCCCGGTGATTCTGATAAACGTATCAAGTTCCAACGCTTTTATATCCGCCCCTACATCTGTGGCGCCGGCGATAATAAGGTCATCTATGTAACCAGGCGTTAGCACAACTGCATTTGTATCAACATGAATTCTCGCTCTCTCATCGCGATTCAAGTTCTTCAAATCCCTCAAGAATCCTAAAAGCCATCTCCTGTTCAATGTGGATTCACCACCAGATATTGCCATTCTATCCACGCCATACCTTCCCCTTTCATAGCTCATTATCCTCGCAGCTTCTACTGGCGATAGCGGGTCTTCAGCCGCAGAATATGCAATAGCCCAGTTCTGGCAGGTGGGACATCTTAAGATGCAACCATGAGCAAAGCATGCAACCTCTATAAAGCCACAAGAAATGCCCCTTGGCTTTAGCCAGTATGGCGTGCCTACACCACCTACTGCATGCCCTTGAAAACTGGAAACTATCCTCTTTGGCTCGCTCTTCTCTATCTCTCCTCTATCCGTAATTATCTCCATGCCTTCTTCCACAGGTGTTACGCAACTTGGTTTCAATTCACCATTTATGATGACCTCACACGACCAGCACCCGCCAGTCCGGCAGGGTGCAAGAATTTCTTTTTCGCTCGGTTTCCCATCTTCCTTAAACGTCAGGACTTTAAAACCTGTTAACTCAAGTGCTCTCAGCACGGTTATCCGTTCAGGTACGCTGTATTTCTCATGATTTACCTTTATTGCCACTTCTTTCCTGTGCCCTGAAATTTCTTCTAATATTTTTGCCTCATAGGGGCATGCTACCACACACGTGCCACAGCCTATACAAGTATCTTGATGCGTGCATATCAGGTCACAGAACCCGCAATTCTTGCACTGCTCTGTCCTACTCGCAACTTTGAACTTCACTGTCATTATAACTTACATTCACAGCTTTGAAATATTAGATTTATTACTTTGCTCTTATTGCTAAAAACGTAGAATCGTCTCCTAAGTGAATTCTAAATTCGCCCTCTAAGAAGTTTTCATCGAGTATTCTAATCCAACCACTACCACAGGCAGGATCGCATTCATCGTTTCCCTCCCATGTAAATTCAAACCTTTCTCCATCTGCATAATCAACAAGTTTTCCATCTATACCGCCTGAAACTAAACCAAATTGAAAAACTCCGAGATTGTTCGAATTTATCCTGATATAAGCCTGCACTTCCATGTTAAAATAGACCTCATCCCATGCTTCCATTTCATAGATATGCCATGTTCCTGTAAAGTCCGTGCCGTTATCCATTTTTTCGTTGTTGTTCAAAAGCCCTTTTTGAAATTCTTGATCTTGATGCTTCCTAGCTAATCCAACAATCTGACTTGCCACAATCTGGAATCTTGTATCATTTTCTGCGGCATCCAAAAATTCCGCATAACTAAACCCCGCATCTGCTTTTGCTTTTTCGACTATTTCTCGACATAAATCCAAAACTAACATTGCTTTTTGTTCTTTCAGAATAGGATAAGCCGCATCAAGTCCCTCTTCTACTGTTATGGTTTTCATGATATATTACCTCTTACAATAACCCATTTAACAATCATTTTTATCTGTTTTGCAATATTTAAAACTTTGCAGAAGCTTTTTGGATTACCCGTTCAAAACTACTAACTCTGATTGTAACACATCCTGGTGCAGATGACGCATTCAGGTTCTACGGACTGTTAAGCTAAGTGGCAAAATCTGTACAAAGGCGTCATGGCTCAAGCAGGACTTTGAGATGGGTAAGCTAGCTCTGTTTTTTGGCGTGACTGATTTCGGCAGTATGATAGTCGAGGAGAATGTTGTGACTGCAGCGGAGAAGGAACATAAACCGGCGAGGGCAGTGGAGATCATAAAAGCGGTGGAATCGGTTGGCAGATCGGTAGCGCAAAGGAATACTAGGTATGAGGTTTTGTGATGGTTTTTTAGAAGGTTCATGATTCTATTTAGCCATCAAAATATATTTAAAGTTCCCTATGGCTGGGAGGTAGATAGACTTTATTAGGAGTAGTAGTGGCATTGCCCACGAAGAATAGGGATGACCGATGATATCACCCCCTTCCACTATGCCCTCACACATACGAGTAGAACACCTTAGGATTCTATCCAGCTTGGTTGATTAAGGACATCCAGTAAAGAATGCGCAACAGGCCGACGTTCACCGATGATCAAATCAAAACCAATCTCTGGGGATTCATTACCGCATAGTTGGCGATTCACCTCTTCAATGCACCAATTTCTGAGTTCGGATGTCAGACCTCGTGCAACGCCAATCAGCCTTGAAATTGTCGCTTTCTCGGACGGAGTTGGATTATTTTGCAAGCGTTCGGTTAGCATTTCAAAGAAAGTATCATCCGTCTGGATACGGCGTAGAACAGGGCGGCTGATATTTTGATAGCCCCAACGGTTATGTGCTTTGAGACTTGACATAAAAGCAATAAGAGCATCAAACACCGCCTTACTTGGACTCTTCCGACAAATAAGTTGAAAATATGTACCATAATCCAGCGGTTGTTTCTGTTTACGCACTATCTCAAAAATGCGCTCCAATTCTTCACTTTTTGGCCAGCCCTCGCAAAGGGCAAGAATTACATTTTCATCAATATGCTCTTCGGGACTTCCCGATGTGATTCGCCCTAATACCTCACTATCACCACCAAAATGAGTGCCTAACAGTTCAGCAGCAACCGCCACTCCTTCTCTCGAGCAATCGTTTTGGTCATCTTCGATACAAAGAGCTTTCAAGCAGTATTCCAGAAGTATCTGGCTTTTGGGATGTACTCTACCGAGAAAACGCAATATGTTTGGCGTGGCTGTTCGCTCCGTCCGGTCCTCCAGAAAACGAATTGCTTCATCACGAGGGGATGAAAATTCGTCAGCGAAGATACAGAACGCATCCCAAAGACTCAACGGGTTGGAACTGCGCATAGAAAGCCTATCCCAGAACTCACTGCCTAGTGCTGCTTTGATACTATCCCAATTTTGCAGGATATGTCTCAGAAGTGGGATGTTAGTCGAAAATCCGCTGTGGCTGTCGATACCGTAAAGCTTATCGCTTCCGTAACTTTCTCTGGCATTGATCATTACATCCAAACGCCCCAATAGTACCAAGCCGCAGAATGCCGCTTGTCGCCGTTCTCCGTAGTCCATTCCATGACAAACGATATCTTTGGATAAAGTTTCCACCGCAGGTCCCGTGTCTTGTCCAGATGCTTTTAACCGCTTGTGATAGCTTATTGATGCTTGCGTTTTGACTTTTTCATCTTGCTCATAGTCGTAAAGTTTGAGTAAGGACATTGCGAATGCCTCGTCAACATCCTCCTCCCCCAGATGTGTTGCAATAATTTCTCGAAGCTGAACAGGCAGAGGACAAGCAATCTCAATGATTCTTTTTCGTATCTCTTCGTCACCCCCATAAGCCAATGCTACAGCCGCATAACTGCCATCACGTTCCGATAATTCCTGCTTAGCAAGTTTCTTTACGCGCGGATCCGATGAATAGCCTGCGATCAAACGCGCAATGATATCCTTATGATATCCTATCTCACGATTTGGTAGCAGATTCAAAACAGCATCAACAACCTCAGTATCGCCTTCTGTATTTCCCAACGCTTTCAAGCCGCTCATTATGAAGTCCGGCCGTTTGCACTTAGGGTCTCGAAGCAACTCAAGGAGCCTGCTTCGGCATTTAGTCTTATCCTCAATGATTTTAGGAAGCAGATACCCGATCTGCGATGCTTCGGCAGTAGAACCAAACGCAATCCGCGTCAGTCGTTCAGCAACTTCAGTATCTTGCATTCCCCAACCTTCGAGTAAGAAATCCGCGGGCCAATAAGGAGAGGATGAACTAAGTGATGATAGAAGTTTCGCTTTAGCTATTGGTGTGCGTCCGACCAGGGCTGCCATTGAAACTTCACCTTCGAAATGCTCTTGCCTGGACATCCATTCATCAAGTGCCTCAACTATCTGACGATGGTCTTTAAAGTTCTGGCTGAGCAAACGCCAGGCATCGCGAAGTAAATCAAAAGAAAAATCTTGATTCCTGATCTCATTAACACAGAATTTCGCCACATCATCATCGTATGGATAGCCTTCAAGTAAAATTCTAAGCGCAAGTTCTATATCTATTTGTTGCCAATCTCGTCTGCCTTTCTGTAACGCCTTAAAACACGCCTCCTTGATATTAGAAGATTTTGGCCATCCTTTCATAAGAGCTGAAGCGACAGCGTCACGCCAATTGTAGTCCACCCCCATTTCCCAAGATCCGATATGGATCAATTCCTCACGATCCTCTTCAGTTTGTGCGTGCTGCTGTATCCTACCTATGATTGCGACTAGACGCAGTTCTGGACTCGTCGAGTGTCGAGCTGCCTCTACGACACGTTTGATATCTTCGTGATCCGGCCAGCCGCGCAGCAGGGCTTCGATTGCAGCAGCTCTGGTCTTTGGATCAATAGCATTGCATACAAGAAAAGCGATGCGATTGCCAATTTCAGGATCCCCATCTGCTATGTCCGCCAAAGCTCTTGCGGCAGCACGTTGGTTGTCCGACTCTTCATTATGAATACCCTTCCACAAACATTCGACAACTTCAGGATCTCGAGGCCAATTTGCCATCGTGCTAAAGACCCCCCATTTTCTTCGGCATGGGAACCAACTCCTCAGCTTTGACTTAACCAGCTCTTTGACATTTGTTGATCGCAATCCGTATAAGACGCGCTGAAGGAGACGTTCACGGTGTGGCATCCATGATCCTGTTTCGATTTGCTCAAATACGTTCAACGCAAGTTCTCTAACTAGGCTAACCTGGCAGTTAAAATCACCAAAGGCAATCTCGCAGAGTAGGAGTTCGATAGTGTAGCCTTCAACTGTATTAACTACCTCTAATTTATCTTTAACGCACTCCACGAACTGTTCAATGTCTTCAGCGCGGCTAGTGAGATGTAATAATCCAAGGATGACTTCTCGCCACTGTGGATCAGTACAGCGAATCTCCACGACAGACAACTGCTCTGCCAAAGGCATGCGAGAGAGATGGTAGGCTGCCAGATACTCCTGAAACACACGATGGAAAAAACCAATTTCTTTGGGAGACCATCTCACAAGGAGACCAATAGTTTTTTCGCCGACTTCCAGAACTTTTCTGCTGTATCGGCGAGCTTCACGCTGTTCAAAGCCAAAACCATGATCTGCATCTTTCAGGCAATTCTCCACAATGGTTTTCGCTTCGTTATTGTCTATCAATCCCTCTCCAAAATGCTCCTGAATGTGATAGGCGAGGTTTGCAAAAATTTCCTTGAAATCGTCAGAAGTGAGTTCGGATGATACATCGGTGAGAGAAGCAGCGGTCATTCTCTTTTGTGGGTGCGTAGAGATTAGATGCTTGATAAGTGATTCATAAGCGTTGAACCGATTTTGTGGGAGGCGCACATTATGAAATCTGTGATAAATCAGCAGAGACAGAAGAAGAGGAACTTTCGCCAATTCTCGAAGATCTGCCAATCTACGCAGTTCAGTGAGAAAGTTCTCGGTTTCGACTTCAGCTTTTCGTTCGACTTCGTTTTCTTCGAGTGGCGAATCTTGGTATAGACTTCTTATCTTGCAACCAAACCATATCCGGGACAATTGCTTTTGCTGGGTACTGGAAAACTCGCTAATTTCCCCTAACTGCCATCCTGTTCTTTGCATCCCAAGGCGATCAAAGCCATGTGGTCTGCTCGTGACTATCGCTGGAATGTTGCGTTGTCCGATAAAAACCTTGAGACGATCCAAAGCAATTATGGCGGCTGACTCATCGGTATACTCGTCCAAGCCATCCACAAGTAACAGTAACCTCTCATCTTCCAAAGCCTGTTCGATCAGAGGCCAAAGCCGCTCTTCATCCCATCTTTTTAGCCAGCTATGAAGCAACTCGCTCAATGAACATGTATCAGTGGCAGATTCCGAGATCATTTTTGTCCATAAAGCAAATGGCACCCAGACAGGAAGGGACTGACCCCATTTCTGCGAGAGCAAAGTCAATCGTGGCGATTCCTGTTGCAGATCAATGGCTATGAAACGCAAAAGCGAACTTTTCCCGCTTCCTGGTCCACCAAGGATGATGCTGCGATCCGATGC
Organism: Candidatus Methanophaga sp. AG-394-G06; assembly: GCA_009903405.1. Taxonomy (GTDB): domain Archaea; phylum Halobacteriota; class Syntropharchaeia; order Alkanophagales; family Methanospirareceae; genus Methanophaga. The sequence goes on along the minus strand of PRCZ01000019.1, from coordinate 11,640 downwards.
TGTCAGCCAGTTTTCAACCGCCTGTCGCTGCCGAATCTCGTGTGTTCGATGTAGTCTGACCGTTCGTTGGCTGTGCTCAGAAGTTGTACTTTCGAAGGGTGTGCCCTCCAATTCATAGCTGGAAATTTCAGGCTTACTAACCTCTGTAGAATCTGGAATGGCAATGGAACGCTGCTCATAAACATCGGGAAGTACATATCTGTCTTCCAACGACAATAATTCGGCTGTCCCTATCGCTGCCATCGGTAGTCCGGGATCGTGGGTGTTGAATACGCGCTTGTAAAATGCTACATATTTTTTCCGAAATTCAGCAACCTTCTCAGCATCCAGCCTTTTTCCCAATTTTGTTGCTTGATCTTCACCACAAAATGCACTTACCCATGCTCTACCGAAAAAGTCATCAATAAGCTCTGGAGAATCTTTCAGTTTCATGGATAGTTGGTGGCTATCCCAGGGTATCAGCGTTATACCTTTTTCTCTAAGCAATGCCCTTTGAGCTTCCAATTCATCGGCACGTCCCTTTGATTTAAGACTTTTTTTCGTACACAAGACAAACGTGTCTGTCTTGCTGACCCATACCCCTTCAAGGAATTTTGTGACTGCACCTTTTATCATGGCGGGTCCAAAGTCATCAACACGCTTGCATTGATAGACACTGTATTTCTCCACATACGTTTTCCGAGCATAGAAGTCGATTCCTTCCTGCTTTTGGCCACGCACACCATAAAGCTGGCAGTGTTCCACATTAGCTTTTAACCGCACCAAACGCAGGCACAATCTCTCGAAATCTTCCCATGCAAGTTCTCCAAACGGAAGCTCCTGTAGTCGCGTCTTTACGGGAGGTTTTTTGATCTGTGAGAGAGGTGGTGTTTCGAGCCAAGAAGGAATAGAATTGTCATAGGGGACGCTCTCGCTGCGATTATCCCTTTTCATGATGTCTGCGTTGTTATCGTTCATGTTTCATTCCACCAACTGTTGATTTCTTTTTAGTGTGCTGTATCTGATTGTTATTACCTCCTACCACGGACGGTAGGCGCTTTGTGGGCACAATGCCGTATAAATCCTGTATATCAGGCATCAATGCCGTATAGCCACCCATTTTGAAATGATAACTGAACACTACTTTGTATATGCCCCCTTTAGTTCAATCTTCGCACCCATTTTTTTTCTCTCACACTTTCAATTAGGTGAAGCCAGATAAATAACTTACCCTGCCCCCGCCTTGCATACTATCCACGCACCCCCTACCCCTTAAATCACCCCCCGCTCCTTCATACTCGTATACCCGTTCTTCGACACGATGATATGATCATAAACCTTAATCCCCAACAACTCACCAGCCTGAACCAACCGCTTTGTTATCGCAACATCCCCCTGACTGGGCTCCGTATCACCCGACGGGTGATTATGCACCAGAATGATAGACGCCGCACGATCCACAATAGGATCAGAAAACACCTCACGCGGATGCACCTGATTAGAATTCAAAAGCCCGACCGTAACAACCCTATTACCGATAACTTTATTTGCACCGTTCAGAGCTAAGCATACAAAATGCTCCTGCCGCTTATCGCTAATATCACGCACAAACGGCAGAACGTCCGATGGAAAGGTTATTTTAACGTCCTTCTTCCCGAAATAGCGTCTCGCAAGCTCGAAACTGGCAAGTATCTGGCATGCTTTTGTCTCACCTATGCCGTCTATCTCCACCAGCTCTTCGTAACCTATCTTATCAAGATTATAAGTGCGTAGTCAACAGGACCGTTTGAAGTAGGATATTCCTCAACAGCATGAGATAGATAGGAGTTCAAAGGTTTACAATTTCACTTTTTTCGGCCCTCTTTTTGACGTAAGATTTCCTGAATATCCGGCGGCAGCGACCGTATGTCAACGATCATATCATCTACCATCACTAGATTGGAAACGGGATTGCTTTTTTTTGCATGTGTGTTGTGGAAAACTCCTTATCCCAATATCCCATTTTGAACATATCACGGATAATCTTTGCTTTCTGAGAGACCGTACTTTTGGATGTACCGAAGTAATTGGAGATCTCGGCAGCGCCTACATAAGGCTCGAAATTCGGATCGAAGAGGAAGTTGATGCTGCCCAAGGCATGGATTATTGCCGCAGTCCAGATCTCCATCCGACCGGAAAGGAAAGGCACATTCCGCTTCCGTGACATTTTTCGTATTAGTTTCTCGCATAACTGCTTGTTGTGAACAATTTTATATAACTTTAGGTATTTGACGATATGAAAAACCTGATATTCATTAAGAGTGCCTTGATGGACGACAGGGCACTAAGAGCCACAATAGGACTATCCGCATCAGAATTTAATCAACTGGCGCAGGGTTTCGGTCCAGAAATAGAAAAAAATATACTCATCACAGATATAAAGAGATGGATTGGTTATCTAAGCCCTCCAGAAGAAGGCAAAAAACACGATTGTGGTATGTTCAAAGGCCTATTTCCGCCGAAGATATTCCCAAAAGGCATAACGCTATGGCTAGATTTGGGTTTCACTGGCGTTGATAAGGATTATCCCAATGCGAGTATTATGATGCCAAAGAAGAAGTCTCGGGGGAAGGAATTGACTGACGAAGAGAAGGCGAATAACAACTGACAAGTTTCGCAACAAAAAATTTAGGAGACTTTTAATGATAAAGCTATGTTGATATCATGTGGACTATGGAATTATCATCTAATGTGCCGTTGAACTGGACGGACGGAAGCAACATATTATCCCCTAAAATAATAATTCCGCAACAAGTCTAATTATCATACAAAGACACAGATTTCACAGATTTACACAGACGCTACTCTATACTGTCCTGAAAAATTATTAAGTTTTTACAGGTTCATAGAATCAAAATTAAAAAATCAATACACTACTTTACTTTAAATCTGTGTTAATCAGCGTTAATCTGTGTCTTAAAAATCCTTGGATAATGTTAGATACCGTTCTGGTAAATTATTATTTGTGAGTTCCCTAAACACTTGAACTCATATCCGTTACCCTCTGAGATAACAACTCGAAAGGTTTTTAAGCTCGTATGTACAAACTGTTATTAGGGGGTGCTGAAACATGATGTGTAACTTGGGCAAACTCGATAAGGGTGAGCAAGAGGCGGTTGTGTCACTGGAAAAGGAGTTGGGGAAGACCGTTCTGGCCTTTCGATGTGATCTCAATGCCAAACCCGCTGCGTTGACCGACGTGGAACTCAACCAAATACAGGCGGTTGAAGATAAGCACGAACTCAGTCTCGTTGCCGTCGAGTAGTAGAGACTGGTTCAAGAGGTCTAGAAGGAGTGGAGAACTATTTTTTTATATTTTTTTGAAAAATCGGGAATGAACAAAACTGGCAACAAAGTGTGAAGGCTTAAGATCCTTGATAAAGTTGATAATCATCGATAAACCACGATCCTAACTCACATTTTATTGCCTCCAATCTTTCCTCTATTTCGCTTGTGCCATCTTCTTCAGTCATATCCATATGCTGAAGAAGCAAAAACAACGCCTTTATCCTTCTTGTTATCTCATCCATTCACACTTGCCCTATTTTTTTCTGCGTTTATATCCTAATCCAATCCCGATCAGCACCAAAACCACAATCACGGCTATAATGCCCATCAACGGGGCACCAGATATAGAGAATGCTGGTGATGCTTCTTCTGCTGGCTTCTCCTCTTTCATTACTTTCCCTCTTTTCTCCGATGTTACCTCAGGCGGTTTCTTCAGTTCTTCGCCTAGTTTACTCACGCCCGTTGTTTCTGTCGCATTAATGACCCCTTTATCCGGTTCTGTTTCTGTTTCTGTTTCTGTACTCCTACGAGACCAGCTCCCCCCGCCGCCACCCGAGGAATATGTACTCTGTTCCGTAGATTGCTCTAGAGCCGAAGCAGAAACTATGCCCTGCATATAATCTTGCAATAGCACGTTCCCACAGGTATGATGACAGCAGGTAACGTCGTATTCATCAACTGATTTTTGGTATGTCTCTGCAAGGTTGGTCTTTACGTCTTCTGGAGGGTCCCAATAACCTTTTCTTATCGCTTCGAGCATTCTCGCGGTGATTGATTGTTGTGCATAAGGGTTGTTGCTGTCGAAGAACTCATTTAAACCGAGATCGTATTTGTCCTGGATATATACGTCATAGACTCGATTCCACATATCTTCTGTGATTAGATCGGGCGTAACGACATCCCACATCCACAAATCCTCTACGAAAGTGGCCATATACCTTGTTCCATCGTATCCATGCTCCATCATTCCTTGAATCCATTTTGGATTGCAGTATCTTGCACGGAGTTCTCTATTTAAGAATCGGTTCAATGTTTCAACTTTTGGATTGCTTTGTTCTCTTAGGTTATTTATATACAGATCAGGCGCATTTCCTGTGACGCTTTCAACAGCTAAATTCAACCCGCCAAAATAAGTAGCAACCATTGGGTGATCCAATACGCCGTAAACGTTCGAACTGCGGCTGAAAACACTTACTTCTACGCCTTTGAGATTCTGCGTAAACAGATCGGTTAGATGTTCGCCCCAAATCTCTTCTCCGTATACGTAACCCATCCGGTCAATATAGAGTTCTGCAAGCTTTTCTGTATCTTCCCACGTATCGCTTGCCGGGATTGCATTTTGCAGTCCTGGTGTATAAGAATCCGGCGGAGGCGAGAATATCCGTGCCATCGAGAGATTGCGTGCCTCAGATACGTTATAGCCCGCATCTATCAATGCCCGATAAATCAATTCAGAATCTGCTTTGACATAATTGGGATACTCAGTATCGTTCGATTGAGCAGCTAAGCGAACCGCTTTATCGATTAATTTGATTTTGCCGGAGAACATATCTCGGTATGACCCCGAGGTCGTAACAACTACGTCTATCCGCGGTCTCCCAAGTTCACTTGAATTTATCAGTTCAACTGTTTTTACACGCCCCCTCTTGTCCCAGATCGGCTTTACACCAAGTAAATAAAATATCTCTGATTCCATTATGCCCTGATGCCTCGATGTCTCTATTGACCAGAGTAGAAATGCTATCTTTCGTGGGTACTTTCCGGTCTCATTAATACGCTGCGCCAATAGATGGTCTGCCATGACTTTACCAACTTCCCACACTTCTTTAGTTGGTATAAGCCGCTCATCGAAGGTACATAGGTCTCTTCCAGTTGGCAGAGCGTCCGGATTCCTTATGGGATCGCCATTAGGACCTGGTGGAATATATTTACCTTCTAGAGCATCCAATATTCTTGGTATTTCAATAGTGCATGCAGCTATCCTGTTTGCATATTCCTCTGCAAGAGTCAAATCTTGTGTGATGCCTAACGATACAGTCCCCAAGACCTTATTTTGTGCATCCTCGGGACTTAAATCGTTGAGTAATACTTCAATTAGCAGCCTCGTTGTAACTCCTTCGGACGAATTTATCACGGAAACATTATGTTTAAATTCGTCACCGAGCATTGCCTCCACCAGTGCCACCAGACTATCACCGGTCGGCGGTTCGCTCAATATGTGCGAACCGTATGGCATGTATTCGGTCTTCAACTCTTGTAAGTAGTTACTCAATCGAATAAGAAATCCTTCAAATATCGTTGTGTTGCTTGCAATTACATTAAGATCAACTTCTAAGTCTCTATCGATGCTTAAATTTCTGCATTCCGCCATTATTCTATCCTTATATCTCCCTTTCAATACCTCATCTGCTGCTTGATTATAGAAACTTATTCCCTGTTGCAAACTCGACAGATTCCCATACAATCCAGATGGAACGATAGTTGGCGTCATAAAGTCCACAATGAGCATGTTAGCCCGCCGTCTGTCAAATATTCCCTCCGCATCCATCGGAAGTACATGGATCAACGGCATGTCCTGGAGTAGAATGGCACCCCAATCGTGTGCTGACAGACCGCACTCTTTGCCGGGCATCGCTTCTATGCTCGTAAATATAGCAAAGATCGCATCAGCCTCAAATTCTTTCTTCAGCCAGAGATAGAATGCAAGGCACTGATGAGTCGGTGGTATCGAACCGTTATAGTACATCACAGATTCATTCTGAAGCCATCCCCATGTGGGATCCGGAGCAAGCCATACGTTACCAAACTGAATCTTTGGGATGACAAGATATTGTCCGGTTTCATTTTCAAAAACCATGATCTCACCAGGTGGTGTTCCCCATCGCTCTATCATTTCATTCTGTTTATCGTCAGGGAGTTCATCGAACCATTCGAGGTATTCGCTCTTCGGTATCAATATTACATTTCCCTGCTGTACCCTTTTATTCAATTCGCCGGGTGCCCATGTCCCGAAATTGGCACCTTGATGTGCCATCAACTCAGCAAGCTCTGTTTTGTTTGGTAGTGGTTCTGTTCCGAGATCATAGCCTCTCTCCTTCATCGCAACTAACAGATTCGTAAGACTCGCTTGTGCATCAAGATAATAATCGATGTCCGAGCCAACATTCGCCTTGCCTCCACCTGCGCTATAGTAAGGTATTACAATTTTCTTATCTGAATTATTCATGCGATGTAATCTCATCCACGAAATTGTTCTATTAGTCAGCCATTCGATCTGGTAGTCAATAGGTTTGTTATATTCAACTTCAGTTATAGGATCAATTGCCTTTCCACAGATAACAATCGGTTCGATTATACCATCCAACTCTGCAAAAGCTACCTGATAAGATTGTATTGGTGGGACGCCATGAGGACCTGCTTCCCATTCCTCTTGGGTCATACTATAGAATAATCGAATCCCATTGAGTGCAGTAACATTCAACTGCTGTAAATCCGCTATGCCTTTTGATGCGTTTTTATAATAGAGCCGACTCCCGCGGGATATGATAATAACGCTATCCACAACCGGCTTACCATCTTCCATCAAATACTCTGTAGAATTTGGGTCGTGGTACGTATACGTTGAGACGATGGCATTCACATTTCTCGATTCAAATGATTCGATCAACACATTCAACAACGCAGAATCTCTGTCCATACGTTTATAACTACCAGTTACAATTCCTACTGTTGGATTTGATGAATTATATCTACCCGTGGAATTATACCATTCGAAATAACCGGTCGTATTCGTAAAAATCTCTGGTGCATAAGGATGGTAGATTCCATAAATTGGTCTTGATATTGGCAGTAATATTTCTGCACTGACATTACAGAATTTAACACCTATAAATACTACAAGACGTTTTGTGTTCTCCTCTGATGGGTATTCTAAATACTTCTTGATGTCTGAATATTCTGAGTCTGAGAGGTTCACATTGTGCAGATTGAATGATTGTTCAGAGGGGCTGATCGCGATAACCACCGCATTGTTGTTTTTTGCATCATTGACTGTCTTAGTCAATTCTTCGACCACAGCAGGCGTAAGACAACATAAAAGAATTACATCTTGACCACTCAAATTGAAACTAACATTAACATTTGAACGCCCAAAATAAGTTGTTACATTCGTCATATCGCTGATGAAAGGATCATTAGATACCCTGTTCACAAGGGATATACCGTACGGTTGGGAGTGTACAAACGCAATCTTAGGTCTATTCTCTGGGGGTTTGGGTGGATCCACCCCGGTCGTATACCCATAGAACTTATTATCCATATTGAAATTCGCCGATTTCGCTTCTGTTGCATTGTATATTTTAACATCCATCGTTGCATTCACCGTATTCGAGGCATTCCAAAGCGATAGCAAGTTATCATCCGTTCCAAGCACAAACGTTATTTCATTCTTCACTGGTTCTTCAGAGGTAGTTTCCGCAGAGAAAATTTCTGATACATTCGCAACCAAAGTTGAATTTTCACTTATTGCTGTCCCATTTCCTTCCGACTGTGCCTGTGCGACCACAAATGGCGTAAATATCTGCGCCGTGAACAACACCAATACAAACAATACAGTTAACAGTATGCTATTATTCTTCATTTATCTTCTCCTCCGTTTATATCCTAATCCGATCCCGATCAGCACCAAAGCCACAATCACTGCTATAATGCCCATCAACGGAGCTCCAGATATAGGGAATGCTGGTGATGCTTCTTCTGCTGGCGTCTCCTCTTTCATTACTTTCCCTCTTTTCTCCGATGTTACCTCAGGCGGTTTCTTCAGTTCTTCGCCTAGTTTACTCACGCCCGTTGTTTCGGTCGCATTAATGACCCCTTTATCCGGTTCAGTTTCTGCTTCAGCTTCTGTTTCTGTTTCTGTTTCTGTTACTATACTCTTACGAGACCAGCTCCCCCCGCCGCCACCAGAGGAATATGTACTCTGTTCAGTAGATTGCTCTAGAGCCGAAGCAGAAACTATGCCCTGCTGGTAATCCTGTAACAGCGGATTGCCACATGTATGATGACAACAGGTAACTCCATATTCATCAACTGATTTTTGATATGCCTCGGCAAGTGCTGTCTTTACGTCATCTGATGGGCTCCAATAGCCTTTTCTTATCGCTTCGAGCATCCGCACAGTCATGGATTGTTGTGCGTAGGGATTATTGCTGTTGAAGAACTCCTTCATTCCAAGATTGTATTTGTCCTGGACATAGATGTCATAGACTTGATTCCACATATCTTCTGTAACAAGGTCAGGCACCTCAACGTCCCATCTCCAAAATCGCTCCATAAATTCTTCCATATTTTTTGCTCCAGTATAATCATGCTCCATCATTCCCTCCATCCATTTTGGATTAAAGTACCTAGTCATGAGTTCTCTGTTGAAGAAATGGCTCAAAGTCTCGACGGTGGGATTATTCTGATCCCTCAAATTTGTTATATATAGATCAGGAGTTTCTCCTGAGACGCTTCTGACTGCCAGCGCAAGTCCTCCGAGATAACTGTCAACTCCTTGATCTAGCACACCCACAACATTGGAACTGCAGCTAAATATTCCAATCTCCATTCCGTCAAGATTATGTTCAAAAATATCTCTTGATTGTGCCCCCCACACATCTGCACCGTACATATAACTTGTTGCACTGATGTACACATCAGCAACTTCGCTTTCGTTCTCCCACATGTTACTCGCTGGAATAACTGCAGGAAGCCCTGTACTGAACACACCTATGTCATGAGAGAAAATCCTCACAGTCGATAGATTTCTCGCTTCTGTATCATTATATCCACTCTCTCTTAGCCATTGGTAAAGAGAATCAGTATTTTCTTTAACATAGTTTGGATGTTCGGTATCAGTTGCATTGGCTGCTAATTTCACCGCTTTTTCTAATAACTCGAACTTGTATCCAAACATATCCCTGTAAGAACCGGAAGTTGTCATTACTACATCTATTCTTGGTCTACCCAATTCGTCTGATGGGATAAGTTCAACATCCTTCCATCTATCGTGTTTTTCCCAAATGGGTTTAACGCCCAAGAAATAAAGTATTTCAGATTCTACCACTCCATGAAGTCTGCATGTTTCTGATTTCCATAATACAACCCCTATCTTACGTGGGTAACTGTTATTATGTTTATCTGCATGGAGTTGCAGTTGCTGTTCAGCCATCTCTCTGCCGATAGACCACGCTTCTTTTGTGGGGATCAAACGTCCATCAAAACTATACACATTCCTGCCTGTTGGTAAGAGATTCGGATCATCAACCAGATCACCATACATTCCGGGATGGATGTATTGCCCCTCCAATGTATCTAATGTTCTTGCTACTTCCATTACACTTGCGTTTACCAAGTTTTTATACTGAACTGCAAGAATTAAATCGCTTGTGATATTGCCAGACACTTGACCCAATACTTTATTTTGCGCATCTTTCGGACTAAGGCTATTGAGCAGAACCTCTGTTAGTAACTTCGTTGTGAACCCTTCAGACGAGTTTATCGCAGATACATTGTCTTTGAAAGATTCTCCGAACATCGATTCGACCATTGCTACCAAACGCTCGTTGGTCGGCGGTTCACTCAGTATGTGTAGCCCATAGGGCATGTAAGATACTTTAACATCATTAAGGTAATCATCTAGCCTTTTGATGAAACTTTCGAACTCTGTAGTGTTGTCCATTGCTGAAAGATTAACACCTAAAGCATAATCAAGGCTCATATTCCGGGATTCATTGATTATAGTCTTTTTGTACTCTTCTTTCAAATAACCGCCCAACACCTGATTGTATAGCCTTATTTTTTGCTGCAAGTTTGATAAATTCCCGTACAACCCAGATGGGACCATGGTAGGTGACAAATAGCTTACCATAACGAAACCGCCCCTTCTTTTGTGGGTTTCAGCGTTATAATGCAATGGCCATGAGCATAGATTTGGCATATCTTGAAGTAATAACCCGTTCCAATCGTATCTACCCAAGCCAGCCTGTTTTCCTGCTATTGCACAAAACACTGAGTCCCCCAGAGTAACGAGCGCATCTGCACCAAATTCATTCTTCATCGCCAGATACCATGCTATGTACTGATGATAAGGGGGCAATTCTCCCTGATATGAAGGGAATTTATTATCCGGTTGATATAACTGCCATGGAACATCCTCCCTCATTGGATGAGGTGCAATAAGCACGTTTCCAAACTGGAACTTGGGAATTACAATATATTTTCCAGTACTATTTTGCCATACCATTATATCTCCCGGTGGTTCGCCCCAATATTGTATTACCTCCTTTTGTCGGTCTTCTGGAAGTTCTCCGAACCACTCCAGATATCTGTTTTCCGGTATTAACATGGGATTCCCAGTTTTCACAAGGGTATCTAATGCTCCGGGAGCCCATTCACCAACATTTCTCCCTTTTTCGACCATCAATTTAGTTATATTATTGACATCTGGCAGGGGCTCATCACCTACATTGTATCCTCTTTCCTGCATCTGACGTAAAACCACCTCTATACTCGCTGGCACATCCAAATACATTTCCATATCCGTTCCAAGACCTGCTTTTCCCACTTCATCATTTTTAAAGGTGATAACAACTTTTTTATCCGAGTTATTCATGTAGCGCAATTTTGCCCACGAAATAGATCTATTTGTTATGTAATCGATTTGATAGTCTATTGGTTCGTAATGTTTTGTACCCGTTGTTTCGTTATCTATTATTCGCGCATTAATGACGGTTGGTTCAATCAGACCATAGATTTCAGACGAACCGATGCATGATAGCTGGTGAGGATATATTCCTTCTCTGCCTTCTTCCCATTCCGTTGGTGTCTCATAATAGAGCCCAACTCCATATAATACAGGCACATTTAAACATTTGAGATCTTCCACCTCATTCTTAAAAATATAGCTCGTGGTGATTATAACGTCAACTTTGGGTTTATTGGGCGCACTATCTTCTATAAAAAATTCGTCCAAATTGTACATTTGCATTCCATACACTGCAATAGCATTACACCCATTTTCTTCAATTGTTCTTATCAATTGATCTTCAACTTTTACATTTTTTTTCAGGTAGCGACTTTTATAGAATACAACCCCGATTGTAATATTTTCTGAATTATACACATGATGTGTACCATCATCAGTTCCGTACCATTCGAGATACGCGGTCAAATCATCAAAAATTATTGGTGAGTCCGGATGATATATTGCATTGTCTGGAATGAATAGTGGCGGTTCAACTACTGCATTTAAACCACAGAAATTCACTCCAAGGTACATTATTAGCCTTTTAG
>PRCZ01000018.1 GCA_009903405.1 Candidatus Methanophaga sp. AG-394-G06 | reverse complement strand
AATACCCGAGGTAGATGCCGTTTTTGTTGTTGTTGCTGGCATTGTTGCCTGTTATGGTATTGTTGCTGGAAAAGTCGAGGCAGATACCGCCATATTTGTTGTTGCTGACATTGTTACCTGTAATTGTGTTGTTGTTGCTGGAATAGCGGAGGTAAATAACTCTGTTGTTGCAGAAATACCCGAGGTAGATGCCGTTTTTGTTGTTGTTGCTGGCATTGTTGCCTGTTATGGTATTGTTGCTGGAAAAGTCGAGGCAGATACCGCCATATTTGTTGTTGCTGACATTGTTACCTGTAATTTTGTTGTTGTTGCTGGAATAGCGGAGGTAAATGCCGTGATTGTTGTTGTTGCTGGCATTGTTGCCTGTTATGATGTTGTTGTTGGAATCCCCGAGAAGGATGCCAGCCTCGTTGTTGTTAGAGATGCTATTGCCGGAGATAGAGTTGTTGCTGGAATCCCTGAGGTCAATGCCGCGCCGGCTGTTGTTACAGACGGTATTGCTGCTTATGGTATTGTTGCTGGAAAAGTCGAGGCAGATGCTGCTCCAGTTGTTGTTGCTGGCATTGTTGCCTGTTATGATGTTGTTGCTGGAAAAGTCGAGGATGATGCCGATCCAGTTGTTGCATACGGTGTTGTTTGATATTTTGCTGTTTTCTGTCTTCCATAGTTCGATGCCAACGTTTGTATTAGATAAATCCCGATTTTCTACAGTGATATTATTGCAATTTATAAGTATAACCTGTCCCGCATCTTCAACTTTGTAATCCGATACATCTTCAAGATAAACAAGAGGCTTGCCATTTACTGTATTGCTTTCCACGGTGTTTTGATAAGACACCCCAACAAGAAGACCATCATTTACAAATGCATTGCTGGAAATAGAGTTGTTGCTGGAATCGTCAAGGAAGATGCCATACACGCTGTTGTTAGAGACCGTATTGCCTTCTACAGTGTTGTTGCGGGAATCTTTGAGGTAGATGCCGTGGTCCTTGTTAGAGACAGTATTGCTGGAGATAAAGTTGTTGCTGGAATCCTTGAGGTCGATGCCGTCCCAGTTGTTGTTGCTGGCATTGTTGCCTCTTATGATGTTATTGCTGGAATCCCAGAGCCAGATGCCGTCCCTGTCGTTGTTACAGACGGTATTGCCTGAGATAGAGTTGTTGGTCGAACCGTCAAGCTTGATGCCATATTCGTTGTTAGAGCAGGTGTTGTTTGATATAATGCAGTTATTTGCACAGTAGATATATATGCCAGTGTCATCGGAGGCCCCTCTCACTGTAAACCCGCTTATATTCACATGATCCGCAGTGACCTTAAAGATGTGATCCACACTATTCGCAGCCTGAACAATCGTCTTATCTGATCCATTCTCTGACCGTAGTGTTAAGCGCTTATCCACCTTTACAGTTTCGTTGTACGTTCCATCTCGTACGATGATCGTATCGCCTGGGGAAGCTGCAGTCACCGCCGCCTGAATTGTCGAATAGTCATCAGGCACGTAGATCGCAGGTGGAGGTAATGATACCTGGGACTCAGAACCGTCCGCCGCAGTATATACTGTATTCACACCAACTGCGACTCCACTTGCAAGTATCATTACAGCAATTGAAGCTGCTACTATTTCAAAAACAATTTTGCCGTTCATTTCATTTCATGCCTCTTCAACTACCAATCTACACAAATCCCATTTACCCATTCAGGTCTCTCCGGTGGATTATGTAGTAGCATATCCTTCCACATCTCATCTGTCAACCGGTCAGCCATAGGCTGTTTGAACTCGTAATAGCTGAATACCGGACCAGCACCTACTAGTATCCTGCCGTCTGGAACCTTATAAGCAACTAAAATCAGGTCTACGTAGCCCACACCCTCTTCCAAAACCTTTTTAGTGTTTGTATTAGTATACACATCTGCAACGATAGTTGTCTCCTTGCCCTTATCTTCCACACCTGTAACGACTGATTCCAGTTCGCTACCAAAGTGCCTTATAAACTCGTAATCGTCCTCTGTCAACTCTTTGTTCTCCAGTTCGTTTATTGATATACTAATCAGTCGCTCGATAATACATTCTAAACTTTGCAGCCGCGCTTTCTCCGCTTCGTTCAGAACATTGAGGTCTATCAATCCTTTCTCAGTCATTTCTGTTGACGCTAACAAACGGGCATAGAATTTTGGTACGGGCTCCACATAGCCTACTACTGGTAGTAGTACTAGTCCACCACCATTGCAGCCTAACCAATCCCCATAAGTTGGCTTGGCGTAAAGAAGGGTATCATGCCGTAATTCAGTCCATGAAGCGAGAGAGGTCTGCAGTTCCTTCTCTTGCCATGCCCTTGTCTGCATGAATGTTGGGTATCCATCCTCAAACTCATTTAACAACGGTTTTAACGCATACAACCAGCTCCAATACAGATTCCTGTTCCAGTCAGTGGTGTTTAAACCTGCAAAATCTGATTTGAGCTCCTCTAATTGCTTATTATAGCTCGTGTTTATACCTGCATATTCTGTATCTCCCTCTTCTTTTAAAATATCCTCGGCTCTTTCAGATCCGAGTACTGCCAGGATATCCAGGCCGCGAGGGAAGCATCTTGCAGCTCCTGGTAATGGTAATGGTAATGGTAATGGGTCGCACATTGTGAAGGGTGTGCCGTTGCCCACATACAGCCCTACCGCAGGCGAGACCAACTGCCCGAACATATACGAGTCCGGAACAAACCGCTGCCCCATGAATCGCAAACCTTTTGTTTTAGGTATGCACTCCTGTATCTTTTCCCGCGTGAATGGGGGGTAGATTGTTAAATTACCTGAACCACCGTATATCTCAGGACTTCTTAAGGCTGCTAATTCTGATTTCAGTCTCATTATAATCTCGTCATCTGCTAATTCCGTGGCATTAAACTCTGAACCAAACACGTCACCAATGGCTTTTTGATACTCATAGGGTGTTAAGTCATCTGCAGTCCCCACGAAAAAGGCTGTAACTGCATAGATCCTATCCCAGAGTTCCTGTGCAGTTTTATTCCCTATTTCAACCGTTGGTAATTCTGATGAGATCAATGATGCTTGAATGGTTGCAATCTTCGCATCTTCTTCTGTTATTAGAGGTGACTCAAGCTCAATGCACTCGCTAGCATTTCCCCCTTTCAAAAGAAACGCCATCCGCCCGTACCACATCATTGCCTTAAAATATCGCTTCAGCTTCTCGCTTCGTGTATAATGACCTCGGGGCACATATTGCGAGTAATCCTCACAATAGCAGCATGAACCGGTGCAGTTTGAATTATTATTGAAGATAGCACTGGAATGAAAGCCATCGTGGTGCTCGATATTCATTATTTCTGCATTTACTTCGTCTTTGACATAATCAGGAACAGTGAATTTTATCTCTTTAATATCCTCAGTGCCCGTAAATCCACCAGTAGGCGTTTGCAACAGTTTCAAAGCAACGGCGAAATACGCAACGTTTCTTCGCGCCGCCTCTTTCAGTTCCGGTTCGGTAAAACGCTCATAATCCTGTGTGGACTGGTCAAACATCGTCTTGCTTAAATCAAGAAGGTCATCGAAGAATGCTCGCTCCTCTATACCTTTTAGAATCTCATCAAACTGGACATGGTAAAAATGAAGCAGTGTATCCGAAGTAACAAATATAGGTACCCCTTTCACCCTAATATCTGCATACGGTTCGACAATGTCGTTCACCAATCCATAATCCACTATTACAAAGCCATTATTTTCCAGTACGTCCTTTTTTATTTTATTTAACCGAAATTCCGATGTTATATCCCCTATGTTTGTGACGTTACTCAAGTTCAGAGGCAGTTGGTAAGGGGGCACGCTTAAGTTTACCGAGATGTTTATTGGCTGGTAGTAAGCGGAGAAAGTGAGTCCTGTGCTATTGTTATTAGGCACGTAATCTGAGGGGGGTAATGTCGTTACCTCGCCTTCGGATATAGCCATGCTTGAAGGCAACGCTATGCAACTCACAACCATCAAAAAAATAACCAAAATCGCTAATATCCTACAAAAATAATTGTCGCCCATTTTCATTATCTCCTTTTACCTCCTAACTATAACTTCATTTTAATCTCTATTATTCAGCCCTCATAGATTATTGTACATAACGTATATTATTTCTTTGGTAATGTTTTTAAAACCTTTTGAAAGAAAGGTTTTTTTTATCTCCTCAATCAAGCACCATGTTTCTATAACCAATCAACAAAAAACGTATCATTTGCAGTCTCAATACATGCTCCTGCGCTTAAGACGACCTTAACGTCATAATATTCATAAGGTGCGTCATTAGGTAATTCAAAGGACATGCTAACCTTAAATTGATTGCCGGGACAGACAGATCCAGAAAATAAGGATGCTAAATCTTGCTGCGCTATTGTCGTACCTGTCGGCGCGATAAGCGAGACAGGACTCGGTTCTTTAACCTCGAAGCAGCAATCTGTTCCGATTAGACTTATCAAAATGAGAACGGTATCGCCAGGATAATACGCCTTTTTGCCTGGTGATACCAATATACTTGGACAGCATGAAGACGGGTGGGGTAGAGTGGGTGTTGGTGTTAGTGTCGCTGACGGTGTTGAGGTTGCAGTTGCAGTTGGCGTTGGGGTCGCTGACGGTGTTGGGGTTGGTTTGGGTGTTGGTGGTGTTGGCGTTGCAGTTGGCGCTGGTGTCGCTGACAATGTTGAGGTTGCAGTTGCAGTTGGTTTGGGTGTGGGTGGTGTTGGCGTTGCAGTTGGCGCTGGTGTCGCTGACGATGTTGGGGTTGGTTTGGGTGTTGGTGTCGCTGACGATGTTGGCGTTGATGTTGCTGATGGTGTTGGTGTTGCTGTTGGTGTTGGAACAGCAGTTGGAGAAGGTGTATTCTGATTCGGCATATCTTCGGGATTTGGATTGATAATTCCCGATAGAAATACTGCTATAGTAATAATAGCTACAACTATCCCTAAACCTGTTGCAACCTCTGTTAGTCCCATCGTCTACTACTAATATATAGGGCTTCTAATTTATATAATTAAAATCGCAATTTTGATAGCTTTCTTTCCTTTTTCCATCATATCTCTCTGCTGGTATTGGACTTGGATACGTCTCCGCTTAATTATAACCTCTTCTGTTCTATCTACATCAGAAAAGGGCTTTATCCAACCATCCTTCAGAAGTTCATTTATCTTTTACGCCACGTCTTTGCTGATACAGATCCTACAAAGCTTAGAATTAAAATTACAAAGCAGATAACCAGAGTCCCATATCTTTTATCTCTCTTTCCATAACACACAATTCGATGGATATTTGCCCCATTAACATAAACAACCGCTAAGATCCTATAATGTGGGTCGTATTGCTTTTTGTAGTCTACATCAAGCTTAACCTCTTCACCCCAGCAAGTTGTGTTTACGAAAGCCTTCGCTTCTTCATATCCTTCTTCCCCTATTTCAGGCGTATTAATCCCCTCTAGTCTTACCCTCTGGATACCGTAAATTATCGCTTCTTCGCTATTGTCAATCCACCGATAAGAAGGGCTAAAAGTAATATAGGCTCCGGGGTAAAGGGAAGTGCCCTCGGCTATCCCGTCGATTACTGTTGTGTCGTGGTTAGACACAAAAGTCCAGTTCCCTATGTCCACGCTTTCAGTTGATGAGTTGTGAATGGTGACCCATTCATTGGCTTCATCGCTTCCAGCGGGTTTTTGGTCGTTGTTACGGATTTACACAAATTCAATAAAAATAATTCACGTAAAAAAATCAAAAAGCTTTTACATCCCCTGACAAATGTATATTTGGAAAGGCTCAATACATCGGTCACCATTTCATTTGACAAATAAAGGGTCAATGCATCGGAAAGTCTTTTGATGACATATCCATTTACGCATCCATTGTGATGCATTATGGATGACAAAGAAAAAGAGAGAATTGAAGCCGTAAATCGATATATTATGGGTGATAAACTATCAATCACTTGCAGACACGCGGATAGGTCAGAGAACTGGCTCTTTACCTGGGTGAAGAGATACTAAACAATTCTCTGAAAATCCCTCTGGGGAAACTACCACTTACCAAGGAGAAGATTCACTTCATCAGAATGGTTGATAATGATGGTAAAATCTCTGTCCTGAATGAAGCTTTTAAAGTGGGCAAGGAGTTCATCAGCGAATACGTTTGGGCTACTATCTGCTTGAAAAAACAGACGCTGGAGGTATTTTACCGAGCAAAAGACCAGGATACTGCTGTATTGATTGAAAAATTCGAATACAAGCGAAGTGAGGAGGTTAATGATCTTAGACAGGATATCGGTAAAACATCATAATACGGTATGATGTAATGACTCAAATTCAAATAGCCTTACCGAACTATTGACCCCTTCCACTTAACCTTATCCTTATGCCACCTTTTTACTTTCGCTTTACTTTCTTCCTTTGCCCTATCCTGTAGTACAGATGCATCTATCCTTTATCCTCTGCCCTTCTTCATCCGCATATCTTTCTATCAATGGTTTTATTTCCTCGCTATAGCATCCCATTTTAATAAACCTCGGATATACCGGCAACTTTCTCTTAATACATAAGGAGCGCTTATTCTCTTCAGTTCTTCCTCTTTTGGCCACGGTGATTCAGGATTTATATAATCCAATGTTTTCTCCGATATTCCACCCAGCTCTGATGCGCCAAGTTCTATTAGTGCCTCAGGCGAAGTCAAAATTGGCGGGATTTCTCTCGCTTTTTATTTTCTTCGTCTTAGCAATAAATACGCGACTGTTAATAGGGTAGCGATAGCGAAAACGGCTTTGAATCACGGCGGTCTTGGCGATATGGGCGGTATCTCTTCACGAAGCACGCATTGATCTACGATCTCATCCGAGTCACTCACCACCTTTAATCTGACTTCATCTCCATTTACATAGATTATACAATAGTGCTTGCCCGGATAGAAACACTCAACGCTTTTTGACCATGGCATCTCTTGTTGTTGCGCAAAAAATGGCGCACCAGCTCCGCCGGAAACGATCTGCCAGACTTGATTGGTAAAATTAGAATTCGATGACCCATCCAAATATACCGCCGTTTCACTATCTATGGATGTTCTGTGATAATTATGTTCGTGACCAAAGAATACCGCTACCACCTTACCATTCTGGCTAATTGCCTCCCACAATTCATCTCTGCGGTCAACTACGTACGTGCGGTCGAGTGGATTTCCCTCATAGTCCTCGTTTTTAGCGATTTCCCCACCATTATACCATTGCGAGTCCTGTGGATGACCTCCATTTGGAAATGCCGGCGTGTGTGCGAACATAAAAATGTGCTTAATCGAAGAATTACTTTTGGCATCGCACAGAACATTTTTAATCCACTCAAGCTGGTTCTTCATCACATATCCCTCGAGGTTCCCACCAAAATCTTCTGGATTACTGCACCACCAGTAGTCTGTGTTAAACGAGATGATCCTCGTATTCGCGTAGTCAAAGTAGTAAACATTCTCACTGTAACTTGGAGCAATATGATTTTCAGGATTTGGAAAACTATTTGCGGGATTTACAAACTCCTCTGCAAAAACCGTTTCAGCACTCTTATTCGTGCTGTCATCCCGCTTATCAAATGCTATGCCGTATTCGCTGTATTTGCTTCCATCGTCATAGCAATCTATCAACACTTCGTGATTTCCCATGCCTTCGTAAATCGGCACATAGCATCCAACTTGTTCGGTCGCATCCTTCCACGCCTTAAGCTGCATGCGGAAGTCGGTTTCATTCGTTGTGCGGCCATTGATCAAATCCCCGCCAAAGAGGATAAAATCGGCACCGTTGTTGTATGCGTTGATCATGAACCTGCTGAGCGTATGATAGTTTGTTCCGCCAAAGGATCTTTCTCCGCCTCCGACACCTGTTCTACTATCAGTCATAAATGCAAATTTAAAATTTGCATTCGCCGATGTCGGTGCGGTCTTAAACAGATATGTCTTTGATGTTTTCACTCCGTCAATGAGTATTTCGTATTCATAGATTGTATTCTGTGAAAGACTTACAATGGGTATCTCATGAGGGATTGCCGACCCGTTAGGATCAAGATATTGACGACCACAGACCTCCACCGCACCTGTTGTTGCTTCACTTGTATCCCAAGAGATGATGGCACTGGTAGTTGTTACTAAATTTACAAAGGGCCCCTCTGTAATACACGGCACAAGGTTGCAGTCTCTATCGACCTGGAAGCGCCCAGCATAAAATGTTGATGTAGCTCTATTGGGATTGCAGAGTTCGATACGATAGCAGATTACACCGCCATTCTCTTTAAAATTGCAGAGGTTATACTTGGGATTCTCAAATTTGCTCAGGTCAATAGTAACGTTGTGCGATGTGCTTTTTCCAGTCAACTCCTCTGTTTCATCTAATCTGTACTGTGGCACTTTTATCTCCTGCTGGGGCACATAAAGCCCATAATATACCCTTGCCTTTGGGGTTGCATATATTGTATCGAAGTATATTGTGGCTTCTTTTCCTGCTGCATCAACAGTCACGCGGGGTTCTCCAGTTAAAAGGTAATCAGGCGTATACACCATTTGTGAGAAAGCAGGATAGGTAAAGCTATGTCCCAAATTACCAGGTTGTGCGCACGCAGGCACCGCAAGCATAAGCATCACTAAAATGCTTATAAAGCATAGCGACAAATTTTTTGCATTTGCTTCACTCATATCTTTTATTTTCACCTCTTTTTTATTTTTATTTTGGCGGTTCATTTAGGTCACGAGCGCCTGCGCCCTTGACCTATCCTGCCTTGCTCTGCTTATTTGTACTCATCCTACATAAAACCATAACATTTTCTAAAAAATAGAAAAAATAATAGGATAAATTAAAGGAAGATGTAGGAATTTTAAGAAAATAAAAATAAAAATAAAAGGGGGTACTTTAAACTATGGGAACAAATTTTATAGTCTACCGAGATGAAGAATATACCACTTCTTGGATTAGTCATAAACATGCTGAAGAAATAGCTAGTTATCTAAAAGGGAAACAATTTAATGTTTTAGGCGCTAAAGAGCTTCGAGATTGGATGGAAAATGTTATTATCGAGGGTACCAAAGATACAGTGGTTGTTTTTGCTCAAGATATTGTACCAGATACAGTATATGATGATATAGGGACGAATGCACTTATTAGACAGTATCTTGACTTTGGTGGGAGGGTGGTTGGATAGGTGACCTACCATTTTCATACCGAGGAAATAGAGGGGCAGAAAATCCAAAAAAATAGATGATATTGAGTTTATAGATGACTTTGGGGCAAATTTAAGAGGTGCAATTAGGAATATCCTATCTGTTATTCCGGTATCGGTACATGCACCACGGAGAACAGTTGAAATGATAAAAAAGAACCAAATTCAGGTTTTGTACGTATTTGGGATTTTTCACCCAGAGTAATCACAGATACTATGAAAGAGGAGCTATATCAAGTGGCAATTTATGGACTGAAAAAAGGGAAAATTGTATCCGCTTCAAATTAATTGGTAACTGCCGATAATCATGAGATTGTGGCAATAAAAGTATACTGAATGGTCTTACCAACTTCTTCTCCTTTTCCATTTCTTATGATTATCGCTTCTTCGCTATTGTTGAGCCACCGATAAAAAAGGGGTACCGGCACAATAGGCTCTGGGATAACGGGTAGTGCCTTCGGCTATCCATTCAATTACTGTTGTGCCGTGGGTAGACTCAAAAGTCCAATTTCCTATATCCACGCTTTCATTTGCTGGGTTGTGAAAGGAGACACACTCATTGCTTTCATCCATTCCCGCGGGGTTTTAGTCGAAGGCGTATATTATTACATGAGGGGTGGCGGATGAAGTTGCTATCGCTATCCCTATAATGAGAAGCACCAAAGCACGCCAACTATTAACGCATTCTTTTTATCCATCCTATCTGATTTTGATGACTCACTCTCGACCTTAAAAATTGTATGAGTGATTTTTAAGTAGTGTCAAAAGGTTATCGTAACGAACTTGACAATGGTTAAATAAAGCACGGGCTAATAAAAACCTTGTCTAATGGTATATATTTATCACAAGCTTTTCTTAATGCAACGGATGGAGCATCTTTAAAATATGCGTGTTCCCGATTTATGTATATTTACACAAAAAGTTTTTTATCTCGGCCATTACGATTTTCTCACTCTTTATTGTTACCGCATTCGCAATTAGCACATAGCCTCTTTCTGATTCTACCACATTTCCGCGCGCTTTGATCGGTGTCGCAAACCCGATATCCGCCCCTTTTTCGCTCTGTAACTCAAGTAACAAAGCACCTGTGCCATCGTCCAATATCTTTTCTGTCTCTTCGCTCGAAAAGACTATGTCGCCCTCTACTATTACATCAAATGCGCCTTCACAACCAATGATCTCCGCTATTGTCCTCTTTTTCGGCTTTGACAACTCACTCCGGCTGGGGAGGTCAATATCCGTATCGATTAGCTTCGTGTTTTTATCTATATATAACGTGGTCAGACCCTTCCACTTCTTCACGTATGCATTCTCTATTAGCATTATCTTATCATTTACAAGCTCTTCTCGTTCCGCCCATGAAACAAAAGGTAATTTCGCGGTGCTATCGGCGATTATTCCGCTAAGAACGACTTTAGCGCCTTCCGCTCTCGTCGTTATCGTCCTTCTTGATACTTCCAAGACTCGGCATACGGTGTTTATCTCCGCTTCTCCGTGCTTCAAGCACCAAAGTCCTCTGTTCTTGCTATCCGAAAAACAGAAGAAACCATGCCTTTTATATTCTCTTTGCATAACTAGCAACCTGTACTAAAATTTAGGCATTCCAGGAATAAATTATTATCAAAAGGTGTAAAGCGAACTCGAAATAATAATAGATACGTCTCCCCCCCCCCCCTTGTTAAACCTCTTCTCTAAGAAGAGGTTTATAAACTATTGGCCGGGAGGGTTGATAAGGGGGGTCTGGCCCCTTATTTGAGCACATCCAACAATGCAACACGTTCTAACACCAGCATCTTCAACTTCTTCTCGCCCACTGCCTCTAGTTCAGCCTCCGATATAGCAAAAAACTTCTTCAAGTTATCAGTTTTAGCTTCGCTATACGATTCCAGTTCCGCTATTGGCCACTCAACTAGCTCTATCTTACTCTTTACCGCTTCCGCAACAAGCTCCAAATCACGTTCCGCACTTGTAGCAACAATAACAAGGGCAACGCTATTCTCGCCTTCGGACACGCCCATTGCCAGCGCTCGTTCTATCTGCCTCTTACCTGCAGCATATAACAGAATCTCCAGTCCCAAGTCGCTCGTTATACTCGTTCCACTCGCCACAGCTCTTAGTGCCTTCTTCACCGCAGATAGTATATGTGCCTCGCCGGCTATCAGTTCGGCATCCATAGCCTGTATTGTCACGGCGTACTTATGTGCGAGGTCACTTAAGGAAGTGAGAAAGCCGTCTACATTTGTTATACTAACATTACCAGTAACTATTTTACAGTTCAATTTTTGCTTTTGGTTATGCATCGGATTTTAGATATTATCTATGATTCTTTTCATCTCTGTTATATTTAACAATTTATTTTTGTATAGATAGCAGAGGCGAAAAAAACCACGAGATTGACACAAGAAGATGATACTAGACATAAAAAGAATATCAATTAGATTTGCATCTTATATCTTACAGCTAGCGTCATATTTTCGCGTGAAAATCTGTGTAATTAATCTTGTGGTTAGCTAAACAAATACCACAATGAAATTCAAACTGGTCTCGGATTACAAGCCAAAAGGATCGCAACCGGAAGCAATAGAAAAGTTAGTCGCAGGCATAAAGAACGAATTGAACTATCAGACTCTGTTAGGTGTTACCGGCTCCGGGAAAACATTCACTATGGCTAATGTTATCTATCAGATCCAAAAGCCGACATTGGTTCTCGTGCACAACAAGACACTTGCAGCGCAGTTATATAACGAGTTTAAGGAGTTCTTTCCGGAAAACCGTGTTGAGTATTTCGTATCATATTACGACTATTATCAGCCTGAGTCATACATACCACAGAAAGATCAATACATCGAGAAAGATGCACAGGTAAACCCAAAGATAGAGCAGATGCGGTTGGCGGCAACGGCATCATTATCCTCAAGGCGAGACGTAATCGTTGTTGCTTCTGTCTCTTGCATCTATAGCATCGGCGCGCCGGAAACATTCCGGACGATGGGCTTTGAGATAACCGAAGGGCAAGAGCTACCGCGAACTGAACTCATAAGAAAACTTATCGATATACAATTCGATAGAAATGATACGGAACTTATGCCCGGGCGGTTCCGGGTAAAGGGCGATACAATCGATTTTATTCCAGGCTATTACAATAATATAATCCGTGTAGAGCTGTTCGGTGACGAGATAGATAAAATTAGCGAGATAGATAAAATCACGGGTAATAGACTAGAAAAGCAGAAATATTTCTTCGTATATCCAGCACGACATTTTGTTATTCCTGAGCATCAGACAATGAGAGCAATAGCAACGATAAAAGCGGAACTTGAGCGTAATCTACCGGAACTGGGTATGATTGAAGCTCATAGGCTGAAGCAGAGAACATTATATGACATCGAGATGATAGAAGAAACCGGATATTGCAAAGGGCTAGAGAATTATTCGTCACATTTCGATGGCCGGAAGAGGGGCGAGAAACCGTATTCGCTGCTCGATTATTTCGGTGACGAGTTCATGATTATCATAGATGAAAGCCACCAGACATTACCGCAATTGCATGGTATGTATGAAGGAGATCACTCTAGGAAGAGGAATTTGATCGAATATGGGTTTAGGCTGCAAACGGCATTTGATAATAGGCCATTGAAATTTGATGAGTTTGAAGTCTACATGAAGCGGAATAATGTGATCTTTTTGTCCGCCACACCAGGAGAGTATGAAAGACGCGAGTCCGCACAGATAGTTGAGCAGATAATCCGACCGACAGGATTGGTTGATCCGGTAGTATACATAAGACCAGTAGCAGGTCAGATAGACGATTTGAAAGCTGAAATTAAAGCCACAATAACTCGCGGTGACCGAGTCCTTGTAACAACAATTACAAAGAAGCTTGCCGAGGAATTAACGGAATATCTGGCGGAATGCGGGATAAAGACGCGATATCTACATTCTGAGATCGAGACACTTGAACGTACAGAGATAATCCGTGAATTGCGATTAGGTAAGTTTGACGTTCTGGTTGGTATAAATCTCTTGCGGGAAGGACTTGATATACCGGAGGTTGGGTTTATCGGTATACTTGATGCAGATAAGGAAAGTTATTTGCGTGATGCCAAAAGCTTGATACAGACGATAGGTCGTGCAGCACGGAATGTTAATTCAACCGTAGTACTATATGCAGATAACGAGACGAAGTCTATAAAGCAGGCAGTAAAAGAAACGGAAAGGCGGAGACGGATTCAAATAGCGTATAACAAAGAGCATGAAATCGTGCCTAGAACTATTATTAAAGCGATAAAAGAGAAAGAGATCGAGGTAAAAGATGCAAAGCATATACCTAAAACGGATATACCGAATTTAATCGTTGAGCTCGAGGCGGAGATGAGAGCAGCGGCTGATAAACTCGATTTCGAACGCGCTATCGGATTACGGGAGAAGATGAAGGTGCTGAAGAAGAGAGTGGAATAAAGAACCACGAGATAAATCTAGAAGGCTCTGCACCTACTTCTGCTAATATAGCACCCGCAACAGACGCACCTTCTGAGAGAATGACCGCGTCTCTGTTCGTTATGCCCTTCTCCACCGTATCATTTACTTCTCCTACCGCTTCATCTTTTGTCTTTACCATTAGCCCAAGGATGTCATCAGGTGAAACGTTTAGCCCACGCTCTTCCATTCTTCTCCGCAGCCTCAAATTCATTGCTTAAATCAATTCCGAACACACTTAACTCTTTTGCCAAAGCTCTTACTCCGTTTCCTGCTGACTGACACCATGGTAGTGCCAGCCAGACATATGGTTCTGAGAATCGTAACTTCGGAACCAACGTTCGCATAGCATTTAAAAGCTGCCTTTTCCGCTATCGTAGGGCCCTTTTCTATAAGCGTCACGTCAATGCCCCTGCCCGATAGCTCTTTCGCTACGGTGGATCCGCCTGCACCAGAACCCACAATTATTGACTTCATAATAACTAATTAGTATTTGTATGGCCACTTTTATAACCAGAAGATCTTGTGTAATCTCGTGGTTTTTTATTTTTATATGCAACAAGAACTAAAGAAATAAGTGGAAATGAAATGAAATGAAATGGTCTTATAAACTAGGCAGTATTCAAGGGATACCTATAAAACTACATGTGTCATTCCTGATAATACTTGTGATTTTTATATGGATATTTGCAGTTCAGGAATTCGAGATATTCGGTTTTTTTATCGGTTTTGGGGGCATGAATATCCCGACATGGCTTAAATACTTGTTTAGCACTATAGCTTCTGTACTTTTCTTCTCGACCGTGCTCTTTCACGAGCTCAGTCACTCGTTAGTGGCGAAAAGCTATGGCATAAAAATACGGAGCATAACCCTATTTGTACTCGGTGGCGTAGCGCAGATGGAGGAGATGCCTAGGGACCCACGAATGGAGGCGAAAATGGCGGCTGCTGGGCCTGCTTTCAGCCTGGGTATCGGTATCCTATCCTATGCCATTTACTACCTCTTCGGTCCGGTAAGTCCAACTGGATCCGGAGAGACGATCACGAATGCTGCACTCATTGTAGTGGGTATAATCGCATTTTACAACATAATATTAGGGCTCTTCAATCTGATACCTGCATTTCCCATGGATGGTGGCCGGATATTACGCGCTTTTTTCGCTATGCGTATGCCGTATATAGAAGCGACAAAGAAGGCTGTTGCGGTGGGTAAGAGCATCTTATTTGCTATGGGTATTGTCGGACTTTTCGTGAATCCCGTGCTATTACTTATAGCCATATACCTCTACTTTGCTGCTTCTGGAGAGGAGAAGGCAACGATTATTTCGGTCACCTTGGAGAGCGTTAAGGTTCGGGACGTTATGAGTAGTGTCCCGAATGTAGTTCACGTGCCTCCCGACTGGACAGTCAATCAGTTAGTGGATCAGATGTTTAGGACCAAACACATGGGCTACCCGGTACAAGAGAGCCAGACATCCTCGGTGCTAGGGGTGGTAACATTCGCAGACGTTCGACAGATACCTGCTTCGGAGCGAGATACCACCAGAGTCGAAGACATCATGAATCGAGAGCTAATCGCAATCGGATCTGATGCAGATGCATTTGATGCTCTTAAATTGATGTCCAGCCGTAACGTAGGTCGCTTGATCGTCATGGATGCTGAACAGATAGTGGGTATTGTCTCCAGGACCGACCTCATGAGAGCTATCCAGTTCCGAGGTGCCTGATCTTT
The DNA here is from genome assembly GCA_009903405.1 of Candidatus Methanophaga sp. AG-394-G06. Lineage (GTDB taxonomy): Archaea > Halobacteriota > Syntropharchaeia > Alkanophagales > Methanospirareceae > Methanophaga. The sequence continues at coordinate 8,807 of PRCZ01000018.1, read as the reverse complement.
TGTGAGTGACCACAAGATCAGACAGAAGACCAGATATTGAGCATTTAAAGGCCGGGGCTGGGAGTCGAACCCAGGTCTTGGGATCCACAGTCCCAAGGGATAGCCTCTACCACACCCCGGCATTTTCAGGTTTATTAAACAGTATAAAATTACATATTAATATCTTTGCCTTAAATTTAGTTATGGGATACGATTTTCGGAGTTGAGAAAGTGGAAAAAATAGGTGACGTAGAATTATCCGGACCTGTTATAGTAGGCGTAATGAGAAGGTTGTCCGTTCGTGATGCAGATGAAAGTGGCGCGGACATAATCGAATTGAGACTGGACCTCTTGGAAGAGGAAGAGAAGAGCATAGCGAAGGTGAAAGGATTCGTAGCACAGCTAAAACAGCCGGTGATAGTAACGAACAGGCGAAAAGAGGAGGGTGGCTCTTTCGCGGGCACAGAAGCCCAGCGGATTGGGATGCTGAACGAGATTCTCGAAACGGGTATGGTAAATGCAGTAGACATTGAATTCTATTCGCCCGAAGCGAGTAAAAGAGTAATAGTAGAGAAGGCGAAACGCCTACATATACCTGTAATTTTCTCTTTCCACGATTTCTATGGTATGCCAAGCCGTTCTGACATATTAAATATCATTGCGGGCATGTATGAAGAAGGCGGAAGTATAGCCAAGATCGCAGTGACGCCGAAGACATTAAGCGATGCCTTACTTCTGCTCAACCTGACGCATGAGCTCGCAACCGAAGGAAAGTTGTTGGTCACAATTGGGATGGGCGCCATAGGGCGGCATCTGCGTGTGATTGCACCATTATACGGGTCGGTATTGACTTACGGGTTCATAGAGGGCGAGGGTGTAGCACCGGGTCAATTTAGTGTGAATGCGCTAAGACGCATGCTAAAAGAATTAGAGCTCAACAAATCCTCTTCATGAGTGAGTTCAGAGATTCTATGCACTTCATCCCCCGTAATCCTAATACCCTGCCTATTCTTTCCCTATACCGGTTCTCTACCTTTACACCCACACGCTCCAGCCGTGATGTCAATTTTTTATTGATCTTCTGCCCTGTTCTGTCATAGTCGGTTAGTATAGTAACGCTCTTATACCGAAGCGACAGATAATCTACGAATTCGGTATGAGACCTTCTGGCGCACGTCACAATCTCCTTCGTAATGCCCATCTCTTCTAATGCTCTTTTATCGCGAATGCCTTCAACGACAATAATATCTACAAAATCGTCCATCTCTTCTATTATGCACTCTAACTCGGTATACGTTTCGTAGTCCAGCTTAACTCTATCTGAATAGTCCATATGCCTAGTGTTCCTAATCGAGAAATGCTATTTCTATACCCGCAATCTTCAAATAGTCCAGACCTTCCTTATCGCTATAATCACCTGTTATTACTACTTTTATTATTCCCGCATTTATTATTAGCTTGGCGCATATCTTACATGGGTATGCGTTTACGTATAGCGTAGCACTTTCTGCATCTCTACCCGCCTGTAATAGTGCATTTTGCTCGGCGTGCACGCCTACGCACTCTTCGTGTCTTTCTCCCGATGCGATATTCAATTTATCGCGTCGGCAGCCGACATCGAGACAGTGTGGAAATCCTTTTGGTGCACCGTTATATCCTGTCGATACTATAACGTTATCTTTAACCACTAAGGCACCTATTTGCCGCCTCAAGCATGTTGAACGCGTTGCCACATCATTTACAATTTTCATCCAGTATTCGTCCCACGGGATTCGCTGCGTCTTCATGCCTTTTACTAATCTCTCAATATGGTATCACCTTAAAATTTAGGTTATTTAAAGCACTTGTCATATCTTTAATTGATATATGAAAAAATATCCTGTATCAGAGACAAACAACAAGGAAACCGTAGATATGCTCAGGGATATGTACGACGAAGCCTTAACCGCTGCCGATTTAAAGGCTATATGCAAGAGTCGTAGCTTTTACTCTGATGAAGTCTCCTCCACCCCTCTCTTCGAATCCGTTTTCCTCACAGAGAAAGGATTGGAATCGGCGTTCGGGACATTAACGCAGGATGAAATAGCTCTATTACACGTCCTGAATTTTATAAATAAAGAGGTGGATGTCACATTCTTCGAGTACTTCTATGGTGATCGGGACACAGATAAAACGCTTTATCAATCTTTTGCCACGCGATACTCGGACATCTTCAAAAAAGTGCGGGTTTCGTTGGTTCGTAAAGGTATTCTACTCTTTGCAGAAAGCGCTAATACTTGGGGCAGGACCACAAAACTGGAACGGTGGCAATTTCGGTTCCCTGAAGAGTTCTATCCCTTTCTACCTTCGCCTTTCACGTCACCGGAGATATTCGATGCCCGTAGTGGTGTCCGTAACGACATATTCAGGCGCAAGATCAGACAGGTCGTGACTGGAACACGAATTCCCGATGAAAGTACCGGCTATGTACTCAGACTTTCGCACGCTAAACTCTGCATAAAGGGTCATGAATTCCGTATGAAATATCTGAAAAAGTGGCAGCTAGAATCATGGCAGGCATCGGCAATGCTGGAAACGAAAACCCGAAAGGGGGGTGTTCACCCTCTTCAATTGGTCATCTATGCGTTATCTCAACTGAATCAGAACGAGTGGATTCTAGCGGATGACCTCTCTATATTCTGGAACATCTTCTATCCCGAGGGGAAAGCCCCGGACAATCGTAACATCTGCGAGACCGGCTGGAACTGGGGATACCTCTTGAAACAAGAACTCGAGGGGCAATCTTACTACCGGCTGGCAGGGACGTTGGATACGCGAGAGCCCGAGAGCTACCTGAGAGTAACTGGAAATCAACCCGTGATATTGGACCTCGAAACCATCCCGTACGAAAATTTGGACCTGTTGGTTCAAATCTCGAAGATGGCTGTTCTGGGTTCGCAACTGCAAATTAGCCCTGACCTGATCGCTATTGGTAATGCGCAATCGAACATTCGCAATCACCCTCTAACCCTATGGCTGAGTAATAATTCTTTGCTCTTTCGAGAAGTCATTGAAAAAGTGAATAAGAGATGGGGTAAGCTTGTCATCCACGAGAACCTGATGGTTGCCCGGATAATGGATCTCAGCCTGGTGGTAAAACTACAGCGATCTTTTCCGGACCAGATCAAACCAATTACGAAGAACGTCATTGCATTTCCTCGTGATTCCCTCCCGGCAATCCAGAAATTAGTGGCGGGGGCGGGCTATGTAATCAAAACAGTAAAGGACGTAAATTATGACGGGAAAAGCAATCAGGAATAAAAACAATAGCTTTGCACTTGCTGCTGATGTAAAGGCGTTGGACGTAGTCTCAAATAGCCGTGAACTTCGTAGAGACCTCCATGTCTTTGTAAACTATATTCGGGAACGGGATGTGAAACGGACATACCGGAGCAACGAGCTCCCAAAATCAGATATTAAGCGATTGGCGAAATTAATTGGCGATCCGGAAACCCTGGAGGAGGTGCAAGCCACAGGTACCTCGCCATGGATAGATTTCATCGATCGGTTAGCATTGACACTTGGTTTTGTCCGTTATGATACCGAAGGTGAATATGTAGGCTATAGCAGCACTACAGAGTCTTATCCAGACAATTACATAAGATCCCGGGAACAGACCTACGAACAGTTTTTAAGTTATACTACGATCGAACAGGAGGAATGTATCTTAAATGCCCTAATCAAAAGATACGACGACAGGGACAATGAGTTCTTTTCTAATATCTGCTCTCTCAGTGTCCTCGATCGCTTCGACACGTCCGGATGCGCAACAGGGGTGGTACCCTCGATAAGATTTGACAAAGCAAGAAAGAGTCTTATGGATCTGCTTAAAGAATGCAAGAGCGGTGTCTGGTACAGCACTGCATCGTTCATCCAATACCTGAAAAAAGAACATCCTTTCTTTCTCATCCCGCAAAATGTCGAAGTCAAGGACCGCTGGTGGAAAGGTGAACGATATTGTAATTTTTATGAGCGAGGAGAGCGGTGGGGGCGAGGCGAAATAATCCCCGATAACGCTCCGGATGCATTTGAACGCGTGGAGGGCCGTTTTGTGGAGCGATTTTTGGAGAATATCCCGCTCACTATGCGCTATCTGGACGTAGCCTATGACAAGGCATATGAGCGAAGAGAGAAATATCAGTCGCGATATAAGCGGGATAGTTATATGCTCATTCGAGGGAAGGAAAATCAAGCTTCAAAGACTAAGAAGCAAATATACCCTTCGATTAATCAACTCAAGGCGTTCCGGGTAAATGATCGCTTTCTGCGTGTGATGAATAGAGAGATCAGAAAGCCAAAGGTTACGGTCCTGCCTAATTTCGAGATTCATATGGATTCGGATATTTACCCTGTTACTGAGATGGCCCAACTTACGCCGTTTGCGGATGTAATTGCAGATGATGTTGCGATCGTGCTGAAATTGAATAAGACTAAAGTTGCCGCACAGATAGCTGAGCATGAGGATTTGAATGTAATCGCACTATTGGATGAACTCGCGGATAAAAAACTGCCACCGAATATCCTTACTCATCTTGAAGATTGGACCGCCCACGCGGAAATGTTCACTCTTTTCGATGGGTTTGGACTACTTGTGTGTGATGAACAACTTGTACTCCCTGATGGATTTACCGTCGAGGACATAACGCCCAATATTAAAATAGTGCGTTCCCCAGCTAAATTATTCGCGCAATTGGAAAGCTCGGAACTTGTGCCTGTACTGGTACAGCACTCGGATTCTTCTGTCCGAGAGCCCGAAAAAGGAGTCAGAAGCGTTTTCAGTGATACCTTGCCGGACACAAAGCGGCAAAAAAAGGCGGTTAACATCAAGAAAAAAAAAGCGCTCACGCTCTACTTCCCGTCTAAGACGCTACTGAAGAGATTCGCTAAAGAACTAAAGAAAGCAAAGTTGCCTTTTGGGTTGAATGAACTCACAAACTCTGTTACCCTCTCAGAGAGCCGGGAACCGCAATTGGAAGCGGTCTTTAAAGCTATGGGAACTGAATATAGTATTAACATCGAAGATGTTGGATGAGGTCAAGATACTTCAGAAGTTATAAAATTGACGATAAGAAAATCAAAAAGCATCAATAGTTCCGGCAAATGTTTAACAGGTTTAGGTAATTCTATAAATGCTATTATGTCGCTTACAGCCACTTACAAATTGCCATTACCGATAATCGCGAGCTGGCACAATCAGCTTTCTGACAATGCCTCAGCCGCCACTGATAAAAATCATTATAAAGTGTAATCTGGTAGATCTGTCCTCACTTCACGAAAACGGTCTTGATGTTCATGACTTTCCTGCGCTCTGAAATTTCTTCTAATATCTAATATCTTTATACAATAAGGCAATTAAATGCACAAAACAGAAAAATTTATATACAGATATTATAAAAAGAGTATTAATGTATAAAAAAATGCTTGATTGTACAGATTTTGAGGATGAGAAAACGAAGGGAAAGATAAAATCACAAGGACTGAAATATGTTCTTATAGATTCCCCTCCAACTCCAAGCGCACGTCCGGAAAAAGGTGCGCAGGAAGAAGACCCGAAGAAATTCAGGATGCGTTGGTTACTTACAGACCCTCGTGTCTCTGATTTTTATGCTTGCGTTCAATGTGGTGCGTGCACTTCCATTTGCACTGCTGCTTCAATAGATAAGAGATACAATCCGAGAAGATTAGTGGCGTGTCTTATCTCCGGGGGAGATATAGAGGATTATCCCTTAGAAGAGTGCTTTTCGTGCCATGCCTGTAAATACGCTTGCAGAAAAGAAGTTTGTGTAGCGGACATAGTTAAAGTTTTGAGGGAAAAGGAGAGTGAGAGGTTTAAATGTCAGGAAGAGATGCATTGCAATTCACTTTATGAGAAAGGTTTATGTGTGACTCTTGATACTCATTCTCCGGATAAGTTTCCAGAATGGGGCTCTTCATGGGAAAAGATACATAATAATATGAAAAAGACCCGGTCGGAGCTTGGACTTGAAGGGCTGTATCGAGAAATACCTCAAAATTCGCTTGACGAGATAAGGGTAATTGTAGATAGAACGGAATATAAAAAATACAAAAAAGAAGGAGAAATCGAGGAAGTAAAGAAAAAGATTCCAGAGAATAAAATCTACTTGTTCCACAGTTGTATCGGTGATGCACACTATCCGGGCATTACCACAAGTATAAAATACATTTTTGACAGGCTTGGCATTGACTATATGGACGACCCCAGACACTCAACATGTACTGGCTTTGCTTATTACGGTGATAAAATACAGTTTTCCACAATGCTCGCGGTAAATGCAAGGAATTTCGCGCTGGCGGAAGAAGCAGGGTATCCGAATGTAGCGCCGGTATGTCAAACAACTTACGGCGTGCTTATGGAGTCAGCCGGGATTTTGAAGAGTGGAATAGGGCGGCAGGTAAATGAAGAAATATTGAGCACAGTGAACAGGAAATACAAAGGTGAGGTCAATATAGCCCACGTTTCAGAAATACTATGGGCGCAAAGAGGCAGGATAAAAGAGAAAATACAGCACAGCCTTGCCGGTCTAAGAGTTGCTACGCACAACGGCTGCCATTATACGAGGATATTCAGAAAATTAGCGATACCGAATTTATTGGATGAACTTGTCGCTGTTACTGGAGCAGAGCCTGTTGAGTACGCGGAAAAGAGCTTATGCTGTGGTATGGGCTTTGGCCATACAATAGAGCAAGAACGAAGATACCTTACGAGGGAGATTACGCAAAGAAAGCTTCTTTCTGCTAAAGAGGCAGGAGCTGATGTTGTTCTCGTAGCTTGCCCTGGATGTCAGATGACACTGGATAGAAACCAGGAGCTCATTGAAAGAGAAAGCGGTGTGGAAGTTGGACTGCCTATTATAAATTATGCTCAGCTTATCGCTCTGGCAATGGGCGTGGATGCATACGAAGTGGTGGGGATACAAACACATTCGGTTCCTCTTGATGCGCTGTTGGAACGGGTTGTTGTATTATGAATGAACTCCAAGTCACGAACTCCCCACTGAAGTGGGAAGCATCGGGAGGATGCATGAGGTTATCTATTGTCAATTGTTGCTTTAGATTATATCGAGGAGAAGGGACACGAAACTAATAAGATGCTATGCAAGACAGAATCTAAACAGTAAAAAATCATTATAATGTCAGACTGTGTGAAAACCAAATTTTGAGAATTTTTTACATTATTTTTTGATTTAAAGGCGTATAGGGTTTATTTTTCATGCAAACATGAGTTTTTACACAACCTGACGTTTTACATATTCCAACAGTTGAAACTTTTTTCATAATATATATTACTTCACATGGCTACCAATTCCCATCAAAATCTAAAATATACGCAGGAAAATTACCCGAAGGAATCTGAGTTATCTTAACATTATATATACTATAATTATGTATCTGGTTCATTTCATGAGAATCTCTTAAATTAATAATTATTTTATCATGTCTATTAATAATTGCATTCTTTTTTAATTGCTGTGGAATTTTACCATAAAGACCCGAAATATAGTATTCACCTCTACATTCGGTTGCTACAAAGCCCTCCTCCGAAAAAGTGATATTTTTCAAAGGAAACTTTTGTGTTAAACCTCCATTGGCCTCTTCTAAACTTTCTGGAACATATTTTATCTTATTAAAAAATTCATTATATATCGGGTTAAAAGGTATATCGCTAAAAATAAAACCTATATTAAAATAATCTAAAGTCAATTCGTTAACATTTGGACTTTTATTTGGTTGGGCGTGGATATAAAAAATTGTGTCATTAATTTCATCCATGAAACAGGCCGCCTCTCTATGATGGATATACACTTCATCACCAAATTTCTTTTTTATTTGTGAATATCGAAAGTTTTGATTTTGTAAAGCGTTCACAAAATTATTGGGACCATACCCTATCCAACTTAGTCCACTTGCACTTATATTAAATACTGAATGATAATGTGAATAGTTGATGAAAGTGGTATAATAAGTTACTAATATCTCTTTTAATTTATCAATAGTGACATCATTAAAACTTGCTTCCACATAATATGCTTTTTCAAAATAAGTATTATAAATTTTCGAATAGAGAACACATTCAGAATCTTCAGTAGCTTCAAATTCGATGTATGGAATAACTTTCCCTTCATGAATTATATCACTGACCTCAAATTGTTCTTCAGATAATTTATCAAATGAATTTATCAGCGATTCATTAAATGTTTCTTTCATTTCTGAATTTATATATTTTCTCCGTAATTCTTCATGAGTTAATTCTCTTGTTGTATTACCATGCCGGATATAGAATTTCCCACCTGATCTGACAGGGTCTCCTGTTTTTTTAGGAATATCTATAACAAATACTATCCATTCATCAAGTTTAACTGATAAAAATTCTGGTGTAATAGGTGGATCACAATTATTTGCAGCTATCTGGTACACAAATTCTTCATACTTTTTAACCTCTGGTTCATTACAAGAAAAACATTCTATTGTTCTATCGTCATTAACTCCAACTATTATCTTACCACCCTCATGATTAGCAAATGCAGCCATTGCTCTAGCTAATTCACGATTTTTCTTTCCTTTAATGTACTCGCTTCTCTTAAATTCAACTTTTGGATTTTCATCATTTTCTATTAATTTAAGAAGATTTTCTTTATCAATCATTTCGTCTCCTATTGCACAAGCATTATTCCTGATGGTGAGAATTATTTTTTATTCCTATAAGTCACCATACCCCGTACTTAAGAGGCTGTCCCTCAATTGACTTTAATTAGTACTATACTTGGTAT